>JACAED010000008.1 GCA_013389025.1 Hydrogenophilaceae bacterium | reverse complement strand
CTTGACGATGGCGCGCACGTTGGCGGTTGCGCCCATCTTGATGCGGGTGGAGAGGTAGCCATCGGTATCGGTCATCTTGTAGACGCCTACCAGGGGGGTGGTGTTCTTTTCACTGAGAATGGCAATCGACTCCAGGCCTGGCAGGTTTGCAGTGATTTCCACCGGCACGACCGCGCCGTTCTCGGCAATGTCAGGAGCCTTGATGGTGATTTTGTCAGAGGCCTCGGCGCTGGCGCCGCCGATGGCTGAAAGCGCTGCCTCTTTCTGGGTTGCCTCGAAAGCCGACTTGTTCCAGTCAGCCAGCACGTGTGTCGGCTTCAACAGGCCTGCGGCCACGGCAACCGACAGGGCGCCAAAACCACCGGCGCCTTTCAGAACGTTTCTGCGCATTGCATTCATGCATGTCTCCTATATGAACAATCATTTTGCCGGCATTGGGAAAGGCACAGGTTCAGCACCGGCGGCCGGCACCTGTAGCGGTTGCATCAGGGGATAGGTGCGTGGGTCGGCGACTGTACCCATCCAGGCACCATATACCTGCGGGTTCATGGGGGCAGCCATCAGACTCATCATTTTCGGGTCCATTGGCGCAGCCATCCAGTTGGCGTACATGCCCGGGTTCATCATCTGCATGCCCATGTTCATCATGCGGGGGTCCATGGGCGCCATCATCCAGTTCATGTAATTGGCGGGGTTCATCATGGGCGCGGCCATGGCGGTATAGAAATTCGGATCCATGCCGGCGCCCATCCATTTCATGGCCACATTGGGATCGGTGAACTGCATGTAATTCTGGAACGCGCCCGGGCTCATCATGCCGTAGGCCATGCGGGCATACATGCCGGGGTCCATCATGACATTGCCCATGGCGGGGATCATGGTCGGGTTGGCCATGGCATTGCTCCACTGGATAAATGCACGGGGATCCTTGAAGGCGGAGGCATTCTGGGTCGGGTCGGTCATTTTGGCCGCCCAGGCTTCCGGGGTGGCAGGCGTGGGTCCTTGCGCAAAGGCAGTGCTGGTAAAGGCGAGCGTCAACGCGGAGATCAGTTTGAGTTTCATCATGTTTCCTTGATTTGGGGTTTGGGGAGGTTCACTATCCTCCAATTATGGAAAACGGGCCAATGGTTTAAAAAAACCGGCGGGAAGGGCACCCGCCGGGAGTCTCGGAGGAGACAGAAAAATCAGGAGAACACATCGCCCCAGATGCCTTCCGCCCAGGCTTCGGCATAGACTGCCTCCACCTCGGACAGGTCGGCAGATATTCCCCCACCTGGCTGTGCCGTCATCTGGTCCTTGACCGGGTCGTAGCGGAAGACGGTGGCGACGTGGATGGCCTTGTCTTCGCTCACTGCGCTATAGCAGGTATTGGCGACGATGGGGACGGGATTGGGTTCGCGGCCATTGAGCAGTTCGACGATGGCATTGGCGCACACCTTGCCCATGTTGTTGGCCATGTGGCCCGACTTGGGAAAGTTTGAAAGCAATGAGTCGCCAATGACGTGAACGAAAGGCTTGGATTTGGATTCGTAGGTGACGAAACTGGCGGGGCACCAGACACCATTCGAGTCGGTGCGCACCCCGGCCAGTTCGGCCACATGCCCGGCACGTTGCGGCGGGATGATATTAATCACGTTGGCCTTCAGGTCTTCGAACTCCGTGCTGACGGTCATCTTGTCGGCGCTGACTTTCAGCACCTTGCTGTTGGGCCGATACTCCACCCAGTCCTTGTACAGCGTGTTCCAGGCCTTCATGAACAAGGGTTTTTTCGACGCCACGTCCGGATTGGCATCCAGCATGATGATCTTGGATTTCGGCTTGGCGCGCTTGAGGTAGTTGGCCATCAGGCACACGCGCTCATACGGCCCGGGCGGGCAGCGGTAGGGGGCCAGCGGCATGCCAACGACAATGAGCCCGCCATCGGGCATGGATTCGATTTGCTGGCGCAGCTTCAAAGTCTGCGGGCCGGCTTTCCAGGCGTGCAGGATGGTTTCCTGCGCCTTGGCGTCATAGCCCTCGATCTGGTCGAACAGGAAGTCGATGCCGGGCGAGACGATGAGACGATCATAGGGAAAGCTGCCCTTGGCGGTCTTGACCACGCGCTTGTCGGTGTCGATGGCGGTGACTTCGTCCACGACCACATTGACGCCATGCGACTTCAGGCCGTCATAGGTGCGGCTGATGTCGTCAAGCGTTTTAAGGCCTGCGAGCACGAGGTTGGACAGCGGACAGGAGACGAACTTGGCTTCGCGATCGATCAGCGTGACCTCGATGTTCGAATCCCATTTGCGGATGTATTTGGCTGCTGTGGCCCCGCCAAAGCCGGCACCCACGATCACGACCTTGGCTTTCACGGCTGCACCATGGGCGCGCAACGGCAGACCGGCCGCGATCAGGCCGGCGGATGAGGCTTTCAGGAAATCGCGTCTTTGCATGCTCATGTTCTTGTCTCCTCAGGGTTTGACGGCGGCAAAGACGTCTGCCATTTGCGCGAATTCTTCATCGGTGTAGCCCTTGGCATGCTGGTGCATGACCGTGGCTTCGCGCTTGCCGGACTTGAAATCCTTCATCTGTTCGATGAAATAGCTTTTGTCCATGCCGGCCAATGGCGGAATGGCGGAGTGGCTCTTGCCGTCTGTGCCATGGCATGAATAACAGGTGGCGGCCATGGAGCGGGCATGGGTTGCCGTTGACCCGGTGAGCTTTCCGGCCATGTTCACGGCAGCCGTGGCGGCGGCGCTGGGTGCGGATGTCACCGCGGTGGCGGCAGCCGTGGCCGCCGCAGGCATGGCAGCGGCGGCGGAGGTGGCAGTAGAAACCGCCGTTGTGGCGGCGGAAGCGGGAGCGGTTACCGCTGCCGCGACCGGTGGCGCGAGGGCGGGCATGTTGGCCAGCGCTTGCGCGGGCACGAACATCCACTGCATGAACACCTGCCCGTTCGACCAGATAGCCACCGGTACAGCCACCATGTTGGCAGGTACGTTGACGGGCTGCGGGGGCAGATAAAGCAGTTTGCCCATGGGCGGCTCGGTGGTCGCGCCATTGGAAAGAATCGGGCTGGCAAGCACAAGAGCCGCCAGCAATGCGGAAATACGCTTCATGTCTTCCTCCTTGTTAATCGTTTGCTATGCAAGGCATTCGTCCTCATTGGAACTCGTTGTATGGCAGATGGAATGCCACAAGTAAGCGCAAGAAATCATCAATATTCTCAAATATAGATATGGATCAAGGCTGACTTGAGGCAACTGGTTTGCCGCATATGCCAGGTGACAGGCAGACCATTGGCGGGCCGACGTGGAATCAGTTTGCCGGAACAATGCTGACTCCTGGTGTGGCTGGCAGGCGTGGCAGGCTCATGGCCGGGAAGGGGCCGGTCAGCGCACCGAGAAAGGCCACGATGTCGGCGGTATCGGCTTCGTTCAGCTTGATGCCAAGTTGCGAGGCCGCCATCACCTGCACGGCTTCGCTCAGGGTGGGGACGGCGCCGTTGTGAAAGTACGGCGCGCCCAGCGCCACGTTGCGAAGCGTGGGCACCCGGTACTTGTGCCTGTCGGCGGGGTCTTTTGTCACCGCTTCGCGGCCACTGTCGTCACGCAATTTGTATTGCGTGACATGGGGGCTGTCGTGAAACGGGAAGGTCACGAAAAATCCGCCAGCCAGCCAGGGGCCACTGAACGCGGGCGGCCGGTGACAGCCCGTGCAGCCCAGTTCGTTGAAACGCTTCAGACCGCGCTGCTGTTGTGCGTTCAGCGCCGATTCATCACCCTTGGCAAAGCGGTCGTAGGCGCTGCCGGGTGTGACGAGTGTGCGTTCGAACGCGGCGACGGCTTTTGCCGCGTTGTCGACCGTGACGGCATTCTCGCCGCCAAAAACATTTCTGAACTGCTCGACGTACCCAGGAATTTGCCGCACGCGGGCGATGGCTTCATCGAGCGAGCGCATGCCCATTTCCACTTGTGCGATAACCGGACCCTTGGCCTGTTCCTCGAGGCTTCCCGCGCGGCCGTCCCAGAACTGCACGCTGTGGAAAGCCGAATTCCAGACCGTGGGCGCATTGCGCGGGCCGGCCAGACCATGTACGCCCATGGATGTCGTGCGGCTGTCCTCGCCACCCGCCATCAGGTTGTGGCAGGAGTTGCAGGACACGGTGCCGGTCGAGGAAAAACGCGGATCGAAAAAAAGTTGCTTGCCCAATTCGATTTTGGCATTGGTCTGGGGATTGTCAGCGGGGACTGGCGGAATATCCGGCAGGGCAAGCCATTCCTCGGCAAGCCCGGCCGGCGCCGTCAAAGCGGCGACTATCAGCAGACCTGACTGTCCTATCCCTTGCATGGTCTATGCGGCTATTTATTTTAACGACGAGAGAAATTCCGATACGGCAACCATGTCATCGGTTGACATGCCGCTGGCAATACCCTTCATGGATTCATCGGGTGCAGCGCCGCTCTTGTAGTCGCCCAGGCGTTTAATCAGGTAGGCGGAATGCTGGCCAGCCAGGCGCGGCCCCGCGTCACTGCCTTCGCCGGCTGCTCCGTGACAGCCGGCACACATTTCGTAACCGGCCTTGCCCTTGTCGAGTACGGCTGCATCAGCCTTGCTGCCCGACGAGCCTGGCGGCAGCGCGGAGAAATGCGCCGCCAGATCCGCAAAATCATTTGAAGCCAGGCTGCCGAACAAGGCGGATTTGGCCGCCACGGGACGAGCGCCACTTTTGAAGGCTTCCATTTGCGAAACAAGGAAGGCCTCCTTTTGTCCGGCAATGCTCGGGTATTGAGAGTTGCTGGAAACCCCTTTCAGTCCATGGCAGCTGATGCATTTCATGCCTTTGGACTTGCCAGCGGCGGCATCACCGGCCTGCACGGCCGATACAGCCAGCAAGAGTCCCATGAGCGCTGATATTTTTGAAAGTGTGGTCATGACAAGTTCTCCATTCAATTTAACGAGCGGCAATTTTTTCCGATTTTGACCCGGCGGATTTCAGATCTGCCGCGCTGAAGTCGCGCGTCAGTTCCTTCATCACCACGGTGGGCACGGTCAGCTTGCCTTCACCCAGCAACTTGTCCGCCACGCCTTGCGCGTAGGACTGGTAATGCAGCTTGGCCTGCACCTTGAAGCCCTTGGCATTGGCGGGGAGATGGAACGCGTACACGCCGTAGCGGAAGCCCTTGGGCGGAATGGTGTTCAGATGATCGAAGTTGGCGATCTCCCACGGATTGATGGTGGGTTTGCCGTCCTTGTCCACCGAACGATTGATGAACGTGACCGCATCGGCTGGCACATGATTGTTTTTCGCGACGCCGGAACTCAGCAGCTCGTTGCCCTGATCATCGGTGATGTGCACTTCCAGCCAGATCTGGCGGATGAAGGTCAGGCTCGTCGGCAGGTGATGTCCCGCCCGCTTGTTGGTGACCTTGACCTTGAGCAGGTTGGCGCCGCCCTTGGCCGGGATGATTTCGAAGTCCAGCTCGGCGGCATTCTGCAAACGCTTCAATGCCTCGGCCTTGTTATCGGAGGCGCCCTTGACGCCCAGCGCTTCGGCGATGACGGTATTGCCGCCAACGAAACCGTGATCGTGCACGATGTCGCGCTTGGTCTTCGCGCCCATGCCGGCAAAGCCGCCGAGGCCGTGATCAGTCAGATCCCTGGCGGGTTTCATTTCATCCGCCACGCGGATGGCCGTGTCCACCGGCACCATGTGGCAATCCTGGCACTGGATGCCGTTTTGCGCATAAGGCGAGGCCTTCCATTCATCGAAGGTATGTTCGACCGGGAAGCGGTTGTCCGGATGGAAAATATTGTGGCAGTTCGAACAGAAAGCCGACTTGGTGTGCAGTTCCGAGTACTCGGTATCGTGGAACGGGGATTTCGAGTCCTTCAGCGTGGCGCGTTTGACGCGGCCGGGCGACATGACAAACGAGGCGTTACCCGGATTACCGGTCGAGGTGTGCACGGCCGTGGTGCCGGAAATGGTATGGCAGACATCGCAGGAAACGCCTTTCTCGGCGATGGGCGGGGCCGTGAAACCGCCGTGCTTGCCCAGCGCGGGATCAAACTTGACCGTGCCGGTTGCCACGCCGATGGGGGTATGGCAGCCGCCGCAATGGTTGAGCGTTTTGCCATCAGTGGCCTTGTGCGCCAGCGCCCATTCCGCCTGGAACACCGGGTCCTTGAATGAAATGGAGTGCATGGACGTGCTCCAGCCCTTGTACTGGCGCGGATGGCAGCCGGCACAAACCTGCGGGTCCTGCCAGTTTTCCGGCATGGGTTTTTCGCCTTCCGCTTTCATTTCCACCTTGAGAAACGCGGGGTAGTAGGGGAAGGCAATGCCGCCCTCCGCGATGGATACGCGCGCGGTAGCCAGGATGGCAGCGAATCCGCTGATCAGGGCAATCGCAACAATTGCCAGACGATGGCGCAAAGACCAATGCAATGCTTTTTTCATTTGTTTTCCTCCGGTTTGCCGGGCCCGTTTCCTGGGCCGCCAGAGGGCCATGCAGACTTTATGCCAACCGTCTGCATAATGTAGATCATTGATATTAAACGAATATTTTGTTGACCATGTGCAATGGTCTGTCATGGATTTCTGCCAGATTCTGTCATGGCAGAATCTGGCAGAAGCGCCTCAGGAGACGGGCTCGGATTCCTTCAACCGGCGGTACAGTGTGCGTTCGCTGATCTTGAGTGCCTTGGCAGTCAGTCTGCGGTTGCCACGGAAGTGTTCAAGCGTGTGCTGAATCATTTCCATTGTCACCGGCTGCGCACAGGTTTCACAGGCCTGGGATTCGAATTCCTGCTCGCGTACCGCAGTGGCTTGATCACGAGCCGGATTGTAGTTACGCACTTCATCCGGCAGGTGCTCGGGTTCGATCAAGCCGCCGCGTGCCAGCAGCGCGCCACGTTCGAGCAGGTTTTTCAGTTCGCGCATGTTGCCGGGAAAGTTGTAACGCATGAGCACATCCAGGGCTGGCTGACTGATGGTGGAAGTATGTTTGCCCATTACCCTGCGGGACAGGAAATGCCTTACCAGTTCAGGGATGTCTTCCTTGCGATGGCGCAAGGGCGGCAACTCGACCTGCATGCAGTTGATGCGGTAATAAAGGTCGGCGCGGAATTGTCCTCTTTCGACCATGCCTTTGAGATCGCGGTTGCTGGCGGCGATCAGTCTGAAATCGGCCTTGATTTCCTTGGTTCCGCCCAGCCGGCGGAACGTGCCGGTTTCCAGTAAGCGCAAAAACTTGGCCTGGATCGACAAGGGCATTTCGCCGATTTCGTCCAGAAAAAGCGTGCCCTTGTGCGCCAGTTCTACCAGGCCTTTTTTCATGCCCACGCAACCGGTGTAGGCGCCATATTCGTGGCCAAACAGCTCGTTGACAAACATGTCCTCGGTGAATTGCGTGCAATCGACTGCCACCAGCTCGCCATCGCAGCGGGAGGATTTGCGATGCAGAAACTGCGCGGCGAGTTCCTTGCCGGTACCGGTTTCGCCGTGAATCAGAACCGTCGCGTCAGTCCCCGCCACCATGCAGAGATTGTCGAGTACCCGGGTAAACGACGGGCAGCAGCCGACCATTTTCTGTTCGTCGAATACCAGATCCACTTCCTTGCTGATGGGATGCATGCCTTCGCCCATGTACCGCAGAGCGCCGCTGTCGTCAAAGACCGGGCTGCCGTGGATGGCGACATATTCGGGTGCGTGATCCCTGTCCAGGTGGCGATGGATGACCTGTGTGGCTGTTTGGGTGCGAAAGACACGGGCAAGCGGGCATTCCTCGCCGTTGATGTCACAAGTTTTTTCGCTTTTGTGTGAGACCTCGTGGCACTTCATGCCAACGATTTCGGACGGTTCGAGATGAGTGTAAGCCTGGGCGTATTTCTTGTTGCAGGCGACGATGTAATAGTTTTCATCGACCAGGGCAAAAGGCTCGGGATGCGCATCGACCAGGCTTTGAATCAGTGTCTTGTCCATTGCAGTGAAATGAGCGCCTCGACATTTAGTCAGCTGAATTAACCCTAGAACCAATCTTTCTTTAAAAAGCTGTTGAAATCAACCATATGATGGCAAGTGTTATTTCAGCATGATTGCGAATCAAATAAAAAAGGCAGCCTAAGCTGCCTTCTTATATCAAAAAGAGTGATGTCGTCGATCAGCGCATGCCCTGGATATATTGCGCCACTGCTTCCATTTCTTGCGGGGTCATTTTGGCGGAAATGACGCGCATCATCTTGGCGGCATCGTTGGCGCGTTCGCCCGCGCGGAACTTGTTCAACTGATCCAGCGTATAGTCCGCATGTTGACCCGCCAGACGCGGAAACTGGACGGGAATGCCCTGGCCCTTGGCGCCATGGCAGGAGGCGCAGGCTGGCACGCCGGAACCTTGCACGCCGCCACGGTAGATTTTTTGACCAAGCAGCGCCTTGTCCTTGTCTTTGGCGGTGCCGGGCTTGGGTTGCTTTTCGCTGAAATACGCCGCCAGGTTTTTCATGTCAGAGGGGGTGAGGCTGGCAACCATGCCCATCATGACCGCACTTTTGCGTTCGCCCGATTTGAAGTTCATCAGTTGCTTGTTCAGGTATTCCGCACCCTGCCCTGCCAGGCTGGGGTTGGCGGGAATGGCGCTGTTGCCATCCACGCCATGGCAACCCGCGCAAACGGAATTGACTATGGCTTCGGCAGCCTTGGGATCGCCTTTGGCGGACACTGCAGGGGTCTCGGATGCAACGGCGGGGACGGAGAGAACAGCGGCAAACAAAAATGCCAGTTGGGTTTTCATGCAAAACTCCTGGGGAGAGCGTTAATTTATTCGGAAAGCGCGCGACAAGACACGCGTAGAATTGCGAAATTTTAGCCAATTTGAATATACCTGCCAAGGCGATGTCTCTCTTCAGTCAGCTTTCCTATGCGACATCCGCGGCCACCCTGGCTCAGCTTCCTCAAAGCCGGGTGGAAATCGCCTTCGCCGGGCGGTCCAACGCGGGCAAGTCCAGCGCCATCAATACGCTGGCCGGGCACAAGCGGCTGGCTTTCGTGTCCAAAACGCCCGGCCGAACCCAGCTGATCAATTTTTTTGGTGTGGATGAGGGGCAGTTCATCGTCGATCTGCCCGGCTATGGCTACGCGAAAGTGCCGGCCGAAATCCGCGAACGCTGGGAAAACGTGTTGTCCGCCTACCTGCAAACGCGCGAGGCGCTGGCCGGGCTGGTGCTGATCATGGATGCCCGTCATCCGCTAACGCCACTTGACCGGCGCATGCTGGACTGGTTTCTGCCTCGAGGCCTGCCCGTGCATATCCTGCTGACCAAGGCGGACAAGCTTTCGCGCGGAGCCGCCGGCAAAACCTTGCACGAAGTCAGAAAAGCCCTGAAAAATTCACCCCAGGTCAGCGTGCAGCTTTTTTCCAGCCTGGCAAAGCAGGGGATTGAAGAAGCCGAAGGCATCATCAAGAGTTGGCTGTTATTGGACGATTCGAGGTAGTCCTGTGTTGCATGTAACGGAATTTGTGTATATTCTTGTTGCATGTAACACGGGAGTTCAAAATGGGTTCGACTACATCCGAGCGGGTCAACAAGCATCGCGCAGCTTTGAGGGCTGCGGGCATGCGCCCGGTTCAAATCTGGGTGCCGGATACTCGCCGGGCCGGATTTGCAGAAGAATGCCGTAGACAATCACTTGCCTTGCGTGGCGATCAGCATGAAAAGGCAATACTTGATTGGCTGACGGATGTTGCGGATATCAATGACTGGGAAACACCTCAAGAGGAAAAAAAGTGAGGCGAGGGGATTTGGTCACGATTGCCCTGCAAGGTGACTTTGGCAAGCCTCGGCCCGGTTTGGTCATACAGTCCGACTTATTTGATGCGCATCCATCCGTCACCATTCTCCCAGTTACCAGCGAGCTGAGAGACGCCCCATTGTTCCGAATTGCAGTAAACCCGGGGAATCAGAATGGTTTGAAAAAACCTTCTCAGATCATGGTCGACAAACCACAAACGGTGTCACGTGACAAGATCGGCGAAACAATTGGCCATTTGGACGATGACACCATGCTCGGTGTTAACCGGGCATTGGCTGTTTTCCTGGGATTTGCATAATGAACGCTAGGCAAACGCTGATCGCAGGCAAGCCTGCTCCTACAAGTCATTGATTTCGTATGAGCGCGCTTGCGTGTGAATCCAGTATCCAAAAAGTCAGTTTCCCTAGAGGGCACTTCTATAAATCCGCATATCGTCATTCCCGCGAAGGCGGGAATCCAGTCAAATCAAGCCACTGGATTCCGGGTCAAGCCGGAATGACTGATTTATAGAAGCGCCCCAGAAAAAACTGATAGCACATTCAGGCAGAAAAAAACAGAAATAAAAAACCCGGCCAAAGGGGGAGGCCGGGCCAAAGACCTTCTGCAATCGAAGGTTCCCGCTCAGGGAGGAGAAGCGGGAGACAGCAAACGCCATCTGCAAACATAGAGAAGGGGGGCGTAAAATAGTTCCGGAATTGTTCTGGAGAATACCGTGACCCTCCCCCTTGGCGCCTACCCCGGCCGCCGCATGCGCCGCATGCGGCATGATGACTTTTCCCGCCGCATGATGCGGGAAAACATTTTGACCGCTGCCGATCTGATCTACCCCGTGTTCGTCCTGGACGGCAAAAACCGCCGCGAAGCCGTGGCCTCCATGCCCGGGGTGGAACGCCTGTCACTGGATTTGCTGCTGCCCGTGGCCGATGAATGCGCCAAACTGGGCATTCCGGCACTGGCACTGTTTCCGGTTGTCGATGCAAGCCTGAAGTCGCCGGGCGCGGAAGAGGCCTTCAATCCGGATGGCCTCGTCCCCCGTGTCGTTGCCGCCCTGAAAAAGGCTGTTCCGGAACTGGGCATCATCACCGATGTGGCGCTGGACCCTTACACCAGCCACGGCCAGGACGGCCTGATCGACGACAAAGGCTATGTGCTGAATGACGAAACGGTGGAAGTCCTGCAAAGACAGGCAGTTAACCATGCCCAGGCCGGGGCGGACATCGTGGCACCTTCCGACATGATGGATGGCCGCATCGGCGCAGTGCGGTCTGCTTTGGATGCCGCTGGGCATATCCACACCCGCATTTTGGCCTACGCCGCCAAATACGCCTCCAGTTTTTACGGGCCATTCCGTGATGCAGTCGGCTCCGCCGCCAACCTGGGGGCGGGCAACAAATACACCTACCAGATGGACCCGGCCAATTCCGACGAAGCCCTGTGGGAAGTGGGGCTGGATCTACAGGAAGGCGCCGACATGGTCATGGTCAAGCCCGGCATGCCCTATCTGGACATTGTAAAAAAGGTCAAGGACGCCTACGGCGCCCCCACATTCGCCTATCAGGTCAGCGGGGAATATGCCATGCTGAAAGCTGCGGGGCAAAATGGCTGGATCAACGAACATGCATGTGTCATGGAAGCTTTGCTAAGCTTCAAACGGGCGGGGGCGGATGGGGTGTTGACCTATTTTGCGCTTGAGGTGGGTAAATGCCTGTCAGATTCTGGAAATTAAATTTTACTGGCAGTGTACCGATAAAAATAATACGAAGTACATCCTAATTACTTGCTCACTCGGGAAACATTAAAGGTGGCCATAAGTTTACGCGGATTGTCTGGCCGTAATCGGCATAAGGCTGATGAGTTCGAAAGAACCATCATAAGTTTTGAGTCGCCCTATAGGCTGAAGGATTTATGTCCCCCCATGGGAAACGAGGCCTCAGTTGCAGAGGAGAATCTGGGTGATAGGCAATTCAAGATTCGTTTTGCCCAACAGGAAGATGTGTTCAGTAACGCAAGTTTGCTGGTTCAGAAGCGTTATGCCTGGAGGGGATTTCCAAAGGTCCAGCTGAAAAAATGTCCTAATCGAATAACTATTCTTTCCTATCTTCAAAACAGGGTAGTTGGGACGGTTACGGTAGGCTACGACTCTGAAGAAGGTATGCTGGCAGATGAACTCTACAAGCCGGAAATTGATCATCTTCGCCAGCAAGGCAAAAGGGTTGGGGAGCTCAGCAAGCTGGCGGTTGACGAAAATATTGGCTCGAAGCAATTGCTGGCCAGCCTTATTCATATTGCCTATATTTACGGCGTTATTCATGAGTGTACAGATGCAGTCATTGAGATTGTCCCGCACCATAAGAATTTCTACGAAAAAATGCTCGGATTCAAACAGATCGGCGAAGAGAGGCTTAACAAGAGAGTAAATTTCCCTGTGATTCTCATGCACTTGGATTTGTCATACATGCAGGCGAGAATCGACGAAGTGGGTGGCAAAGGCAAATCGGCAAGGGAGCGTAGCTTATACCCCTATTTTTTTTCGACGCACGATCAAGACGGCATTTTGCGTAGAATCCTCAAAGAAGATGAATGAGGGGAAACCGCGGAACAGCGATTTTGACTATCACGAGGCATATTCCCGCAACCTCGGTTGGCTCACCCCCGTTGAACAGGAATCACTAAGAAACAAGAGAGTAGCTATTGCAGGCTTGGGCGGGGCTGGTGGCGTCCATCTGCTTACCTTAACCAGGCTTGGCGTTGGAAAATTTCACCTGGCCGATCTCGATCTGTTCAATCTGGTGAACTTCAATCGACAAGCCGGGGCAGGCATGTCCAGCCTGGGGAAGGACAAAGTTACGGTCATGTCGAAACTGGCCCTAGACATCAATCCTGATTTGGAGCTTTCGCTCTTTCCCGATGGGGTACAGGAAGACAACATTGGAAAATTTCTAGATGGCGTCGATCTCTATGTCTACGGACTCGATTATTTCGTCTTCCATTCACGGCGCATGGTTTACGATGCGTGCCGCCAGCGGGGCATTCCTGTCACTTTCGCGGTGCCACTTGGAATGGGCGCATCGCTCATCAATTTCCTCCCTGCCGGTCCCAGCTTTGAGGAATACTTCCGGCTGGAGGGGTTTCCTCCTGACGAGTGGCCAATCCGTTTCCTGGTCGGCGTGGCGCCAGGTCTCCTGCACAAGGGTTACCTTGTCTACCCTGAAATCGTCGATTTCAAGAGGCAGCGTGTACCGTCCACGGGCCTTGCATGCCAGATATGTGCAGGTATGGCAGGGACTGAAGCGTTGAAGCTCATGCTGGGGAGGGGCAAAGTGTTGTCGGCGCCACACAGCATGCAATTCGATGCTTATTCGGGACGTCTTAAGCACTGCTGGCGGCCAGGAGGAAACCTGCATCCCCTCAATCAATTGGCGATACGTTATGTAACTTGGCGGATCAATAGGGAAAACACGCAGTAGCTCTGTTTCACGGACACGCCGCGCTATGGTGGGGTTTCATTCCATGACATTTTTTGGCGTATTACCTGCCTTCAAGTTAGTCAAGTGATTAGGACAAGCAAGTGACCACCTTGTCTGTCGGTTTTTTTTACATGTTGGTTATCTTGGGCATCGACTGCCTTTGCCAAGAAGATGAAAATCACATAATAATCAATTTGTTATGATGTAACGGCCTGTTCTGGCATGGCTTCTGCTTTAAGTGTTGGCGTGGGGGTTTGATCCCCTGAGTCGAGATTCTTAACTTTAATTCTTCTAGGAGGCCTGAAAAAATGAAACTCACCAAACTTTCTCTCTTGATTGGCGCGAGCCTTATGGCTGGCAATGCCATGGCATTCAGCCTTGGCGGGTACCAAGGCCCTGTCAAGATCAAATATTCCAACTGGGAAAACCTGATTCTGCCTGCAGATTGTTTCAACGCCAACGGCGAGCCTACTGGTACGGCCTGTAACGATGGTGACGAGGACAATTACGGTATTGTTGCCATTACCAGTATTGAGTCCGACGACGGAAACAATCTAAATCTTTGGTCTGCAGGTGACAACGGTGAGTTCCTGACCGGTTTGTTTTATAACTTGGATGTCTATAAGATCACAACGAGCGGCACAGGGCTTAATGTTGAGCTGACGGGTGGCTTCCTTGATATTTACCTGAACAGCTCAGGGGTGAGCGCCAATCAGGGAACCGGTGGATATATTGCAGACGGCGATGGCATCGCACACAATGACTACAATGGCATTACCAACGTCGTTGGTGGTTCGTTGTTCTTGGCCCTACAGTTTGCTTCAGGCGTCAACCCCCTAGATGGCACCGTTACGATTGATGCAAACTTGGATGGATCGACGTCTCCGTCGTCCGGCGATGGCGCCTTCTACCTCGACGTGATCGGCGGGTCTCACGCGGCAACGTTTGATAATAGCTTGCTGCCAACGGCTTTCGGCAACCGCGACATGTTCGCGCAAAATGATTTCTGCGTGAACGGCACTGTTGGTTGTGCTTACCCAGCCCAAGGTAACTGGGACCTGGTTAGTGAAGATCCTGTTCGTGCTTACGTTCCCGAGCCGGGGTCCCTGGCACTCTTGGGACTTGGGCTGATGGGTATGGGTTTCGCATCACGTCGCCGCAAGGCCTGAACGAAACCTGCGCTTCCAGAGGATTAAAAGGCGGCCCGAAGTGGGTCGCTTTTTTTGTTGGGGTCATAGCTTGGCTGAGAGGCGCTGCTGGTCATGTCCGTGTCTTGCGGTTGCGTTCCGAAAGGACGCTTTTTGGCGCAGCCCGGCTGTCAGGTTGGCCGATTACGGCGTGTGGCGGATCGCCGCTCATCCCTTCTTGCCCTTTGCGGCGATCGGCTGTGTGTCCAGCATGCCGCGGCCCTTGTAGTTTGGGATGTTGCCTATGCTGGCAACAGCGAGCCGGGCTTGGACAGCGGAATAAGCCAACCTGGCCAGACGTTTGTTTTATTTTCTTGACCGGATGGTGCGGCTAAAGGGAGGTTTCCATCTTCTCCGAGGGCTTCTATAGGGTCTTCAAAAGGGCTCTGGCCGCATCCGCTTCTGGAAAGTCCTGTGTCTCCTGAAGCAATTTCTCGACACGTTTTCTCGCTTCGGTTTTGTTTCCAGATTGCGCCACGGCATAGGCGTGGTGGTAGCGGACGGTCGGGGTCTTAGGCATTTTTGCTATAGCTTTCTGCAGGAATTCCAGACCGCGCCGTGTTTGACCCAGCTCGACCAAAATCCAGCCCAAGGTGTCGTGAATGACTGGATTGTCTGGCGCCAACTTGTTCGCGCGCTCAGCCATAGCCAGGGCGCGAGGATCCTTTTCCTTTTGATACAGAGTCGCCAGATCGTTGAGATAGACAATGTTCTCGGGATTGTTTTGTAGCAGGGCGGAATAATGGGCGATGGCTTCCTTGTTCCTGTTGTGCGCCAAAAAGTATTCGGCTGCGTAGGCGCGGACAGTGGAATCCTTGGGGTGCAATTTTAGCCACTTGTTGAGATCGTCTTCGGCAACTTGGCGATTGCCTGCCATCACGCGAGCCCTGAAAAGCTTGATGAATCCTTCCGGGCGCGCTTTCTTGCTCAAGGCCGTCTCATAGGCGGCGATCGCTTGCGTCAGCTGCTTACGGGCCAAATGGATATCTCCCTCTCGGTCGAAGCCGAGGTGGAGTGTGGGATAATGCGACTGAATCTGCTTTGCGATCGTCAGGGCTTGCTCGGCATTTTTCTGCCTCAGTTCCAGTTGAAGCAATGCATCGAGGCTGTTCAGGTGATTGGGTCTTATCTGGAGCGCGTTGGCTAGGGCTTTCTTCGCCTCGGCCAGGTTGTTGCTGGCGATGTGGGCATTGGCGAGGCGCAGGAAGGCATCTGGGGACGGCCTGCTTTTTTGGGTGAGCTTGGTAAAGGTTGCAATGGCATGTGTTTTTTCACCGACGGCCAACTGAGTGCTACCCAAAAGTTCCTGAGCATTGGGGTTGTCGGGAAAAAGGTTGGCAACTTCGGTGGCCAAAGCCAGCGCTCTCTTGTTATTTTTCTTGTTCAGGAAATGGCCCACCATGGCGGCGCGAGGCAAGAACGCTCGGGGATGAGCCTTAATAGCCTTCTCCAGCCCGTTGAGATAGCCAGCTTCATCCTTTTCGCGCAAGCTTAGATCGGCCAAGGCGAGGAGTGCCTGCAGGTGCTTGGGTTCGGCGTTGAGTACGTTTTGGTAGTGCTTGCGGGCTTGGTCGATTTTGCCCGCTGCAAGTTCCATGTAGGCCAGCTTTGCCGCTGCGGGAAAGAAGGCAGGATCCAGTTTGAGAGCCTGGACAAAGCTTTGGCGGGCCTTGTCCAGGTCGCCCTTGCCGGTGTATGCCG
Source organism: Hydrogenophilaceae bacterium (assembly GCA_013389025.1). Lineage (GTDB taxonomy): Bacteria > Pseudomonadota > Gammaproteobacteria > Burkholderiales > Thiobacillaceae > UBA6918. The sequence continues at coordinate 31,937 of JACAED010000008.1, read as the reverse complement.
TCCCCCGGTAATTCCATAAGAGCGGGTTGGGGGGGGACTCTCTTTCGATTTCGTCGATGCTGGCCAGTGCAGCATCATATTTCTCTTGTTTGAGCAGGGAAAGAACTAGTAGGCTGTCGACAATGCCGGTTTTTGGTTCGAGTCTTGCTGCCTCCTTCAGATCCGAGATGGCACGCGGATCGTCTAGCGCAAACCGGACCACGCCCAGCTCAGCACGAATTACTGGGTTACTTGGGTCGAGAGCTGCGGCTGCGTCAATAAGCCGGGCCGCTTCGTTGTAATCCTTAACAGTCATCGCGATCTGGCCAGCCAAAGCCAGCAGCTCCGGGTCTCTTGTCCTCGACAGGTCGACGACCGACAATGTCTTTTTGGCGTCGTCCACTCGACCCTGGCGCAATTGAATGCTAGTCAGCAACTTGAGCGCGGACGGGATTTGCGGGGCCCTGTTTCTCACTTTGTTGAGATGTGATTCGGCTGTATTCCAGTTGCCCAGCGCGTATTCGATATTGGCGCTCAAGAACAAGGCAGGCAGGTAGTCAGGACTGATTTTTAACACCTCCTGCGAAGCAATTCTTGCCTCGGGCAATTTCCCCTCACGGTACGCCAGGAGTGCCTGCAGGTAGTTTGAACTGACGGATTTAGGAGCATCCTGCCGAACTTTCTCAGCGTCTGCTTTAGCTGACGCAAGATTGCCCTGGCTCAGGTACAAAGTAGCGCGTGCCGTGCGCGCTTTGATGCTCTGGGGGTCCGAGTTGATCGCCTTCGTATAGGCAGCCAGAGCCTGATCGGGTTTGTTGTCGGCCCGTTCCAGATCGCCTAGTGCGACCCAACTCAGCGCCTGCTTTTCCTTCAATCTAACGGCCTTATTCAGCCAGGTCCGCGCCTTGGCCAAATCGTTCTCCATCATCGCGCACCTGGCAAGTCCCCAGTAAGTCGGCGGGTTGCCGCTGTTGACGGCAAGGGACTGCTGAAACATGCCACAGGCCTCCTTGATGCGGCCCGTCTTTGCCGTGGCGTCGGCCCGTAATTGGATGATACGGGCAAGATTTGGCTTCGTGCTATGTTCACTGGGCTCGATTTCCGCAAGTACCCGACTGTATTCGCCCATCATCAACAGCGCTTCGCCAAGTGCAGGCTTGATCAATTCATCATCGATGCCGAGATGCCGGGCGCGGGTCAATTCCTTTTCTGCTTCCGCTGCCATCCCTCTCTTCAAATAGATTTGTCCCAGCAGCAAACGTCCCTGTGGGCTATCGGGATTCTTCTGTATAGCGTTTTTCAACTCGACAATACTGCCCTTCAGGTTGCCCTTGTCTTCGAAATCCTTTGCGCGCTGGATATGTTCCTGTTCGGTCAGATTCGCTGTGCTGTCACATCCCGGAAGGCAGAGCGAGATGGAAAAAGACAGCGCTAGGGCAAGGGTAACAGGGCGGAATTTCATGATGCGGGTGTTCCTGGATACTTGGATGGATGCGGATGGGTTGTCTGGCATTAATGGCGAGGTTTGTCCTGAAGCCGGTCGAGGAGGGCTTTGGCCTCTTCTTCAAATGTGAAACCAATGCCACTTGAAAACAGGCGCCTCAATTCATTGACGGCTTTACTTTTTTCACCATTCGACGCAAGCGCTGCTGCGTAATGATACTGGATGTCTCCGGCATCCGGTTTTTTGGACAACGCTTTCTGCAGATAGGGTATTCCTTTTGCAGCTTGGCCGGTCTGGGTCAATGCCCATCCCATTGTATCAAGGACTGCTTCATGGCCGGGTTGCAGTGTGTAGGCCTGTTCGGCATAGCTCAGGGCGCGCTTGTCCTTCAACTGGGCGTAAGCGTAGGCAAGGTTGTTCAGAATGGAAAGCTGGCCGGGGAGTCTCCGATTGAGGTATAGATAATGCTCGGCCGCTTCGGCATATTGCCTGGTGCCAATTTTGGCTTCAGCATACACCATACGCACGGCGTGATCATCCGGATGGGATTTGATCCACGCGGCAAGGCGCTTGTCCGCTTCCGCTGACTGGCCAGCCGCCTTGAGCGCGTCAACTTGTTTGAGCAGGATGGCATTGCCAGGCTTGATCTTGCCTGCCTGTTCGTAGGCGGCCAGCGCGCCCGGATAATTCTTCCGGCTCATCAGGATGTCGCCTTCAAGCATCTGGCCGGACGGGTTCTCGGGCAATGCACGTTTGACGATTTCGGCCTGCTTGAGGGCTTCGGCGGTCTGTCCGCTCTTGACCAGAAGTTGCGCAAGATCCAATCGTGCCTGCAGATGGTTTTCATCCAGTTCCAGCACTTTGTTGAGATTTTTTAGCGCGGGTTCCAGTTCATTCAATGCAGTCTGGCTTTGCGCCAGCTTGTAATGCATGGCGGGCGAGTTCGGTGCCAGTTCAACCAGCTTGTTGAAGGAATCCTTGGCATTCTGTTTTTCGCCCGCTGCAAGCTGCACGTTGCCCAGCAGTTCCAGGGCGGCAGCGCTTTGGGGGTTGCTGTTGTAGGCCTCGCGGGCAAGGGCGAGCGCTTTGGCGGGCTCCTTCTTGCGCAGTTGGTACTGTGCGAGCAGGCTGCGAGGCTGAAGCGCATCGGGCTGTGCTTTTGCTGCCTTGTTCAACCAGTCGACATAAACTTTTTCATTGCCGGCGCGACCCTCGATTTCCGCAATGGCCAGCATGGCGTTCATGTTTTGGGGGGCAGCCTTCAACAGGCTTTCGTAGCGGGTTTTGGCGGCTTGGGGTTTGCCTTCGCGAACATCCAGTTGGGCAAGATTGGCCGCTGCCGGAAAAAATTTCGGGTCTATCTTCAAGGCTTGTTCAAACTGCTTGCGCGCGCCCTGAAGATCATTTTTACCCATCAATGCCGCGCCGCGATAATTCGCAGGATGGGGACTGCCTGGCATTTTTCGTTCCAGATGATTGATGGCGGCAAGTGCCTGATCGAACTCCTTGCGCTTCAGATGATTGAGGACAAGCAGGGTATCGGCACGCGTGCTGTCCGCATCCATGCCGGCACTGGCTTGAAGATCGGTGATGGCCTGCGCATCGCCCTGCGCCATGCGGGCGAGCCCAAGTTCGGTGCGGATGGCTGCGCTACCGGGTTTGAGTGCCGATGCCCTGGCGAAGTGCTGCTCGGCCAGCGGATAATTTTTTTTGGCCAGGGCGATTTCGCCCGCCACGACCAGGGTGGCGGCATCCTGGCTTTGTTCGGGTTTCAGCGTTTTGAGGGTTTCTTCGGCGGCGTTGATCTGGCCCCGCTTGAGTTGCGACGCGGCAAGCAGACGCCGTGCATAACGATGCCCAGGCGCAACTGCCAACACTTTTTTCAGATGGGTTTCGGCGGTTTCCATCGAGCCAAGCGAATATTCCACTGCGCCGGCCAGCAGGTTGGCGGGCAGGTAATCGGGCGCCGCTTTTAGTATGGGCGCAAGGTCGTCGCGGGCCTTGGCGGGCTGGTGGTTGCGAAATTCGATCAGCGCGCGGGTATGGCGTGCAATGAGATGGTTGGGCGTGTTTTTGAGTACGGCATCCACTTCCTTGCGGGCGTCCTCCAGGCGGTTCTCGCCAATGGCCAGAGCGGCGATGGCCAGCCGTGCGGAAGCATGTTGGGGGTCGTGGGTGATGACCGTCTGGTAAACCTTTGCCGCCTCTTCGGGCTTGACGGTCAGTTTGAGAATGTCGCCTTTCAGTAGCAGATAGTCGGAATGTTTGGGGTCGAGCTGGATGGCCTGATCCAGACTGGACAATGCCCGGTCTGTCTGTCGATCAGCCAGATGCAATTTGGCTTGGGCAAAATGCAATTCTGCCTCGGCGGGATATTCGTTTGATGAGGCATCCAGAATTTTGCGAGCTTCCTCGGTTTGCTGAAGGCCCAGATAGGCCTGGGCGCGGCTTGCCAGCATCTGGGCGCGAACGGTGCCGGATTCATCGGGGATGGGGAGTTCATCGACCACACGCTGATATTCACGCAGGCCCAGCATGGCCTGCGCCAGCAATGGGTTGATTTTTTCGGGCTTTTGCCCCAATCCTCGGGCGCGCGAGAGCTCCTTTTCCGCTGCAGCGTATTCGCCGCGTGTCAGGTAAAGCTTGCCCAGCATCAGGCGGGCCTCGCTGCTCTTTTCGTCTGCCTGAATGGCGCTTTTCAAATGTATGGCGGCAGTTGCGAAATCCCCCCTTGCCTGAGCAGCCCGGGCCATTTCGAGAAGGGAGTTTGGGTCTTCACCGGAGCAGGACGCCAGTTCAAGGCAGAGCAACAAGCAGAAAAGGGATGATTTCGGGACTAACATGGGCTGAAGTAAAATGACACGGGCGAAAGTCTTGTAAGAATCTCAAATTTATAGGGAATAGTAATTGACACATGTTTCAACCGCTTTTGGCTCAGGTCAGAACGGGCTTTGCGTGTCATTCCGGCTTACAGGATGTTGATCATGACCCAGGAAGCCTGTTTTCTTTGCCAATGTAAATGAATGACTGTCACGCAATTTTCGGACCACAATAAATGACATTTGCCCGATTCGTAAAATTTGGATTGTTTGCGCTCGGCCTGATTCAGGGTGCGCTGGCGCTGGCGGATGATGCGGAATTATTGGCACAAAGAGTTTATGACCGTCCAAATGGCAGGGACCTTACAATTCTGGGCCGCATGGTGCTGACCGAAAAGGGCCGTGCGCCACGCATCCGGGAAATCGTGACCTACAGGCTGGACAAATCGGGTGGCGAGACGGCCAATCTGATCCGCTTTCTTGATCCGGAAGATATTGCGGGAACAGGATTGCTCAGCATCGACAAAGCCAATGGCGATACCGATCAATGGCTGTACCTGCCGGCGCTGGATCGGGTTCGTCGAATTTCCAGCGATCGCAAAGGCGGGCGATTCGTCGGTTCTGATTTTTACTTCGAGGATTTGCAGGAAAGGAAACCCTCCAAGGACAAACATCGGCTGTTAGGCAAACAATCCGAAAACGGCATTTTATGTGAAGTGCTGGAGAGCATTTCACGTGACCCGGAAGATTCCGTCTACGAGAAGAAAATCAGCTGGATCGACCCGGATACCTCGATTCCTCAGCGGGTGGATTATTACGAAAGGGATTCTGTTACACCGACAAAGCGATGGCTGTTGCGCAAGAAGAGCCGCAATCAGGGCTACTGGACCATTACCGACAGCCGCATGATTGACCTGGTAAGCGGACACGAGACCCGGATGGTGGTTGACTTGGCCCTATACGATCAGAAATTGCCCACCAAACTTTTTACGACCCAGGCGCTCGCAGACGAGAGCCTTGAATCGGAATATCGCCCATGAAAACATCCATGCTGTTGCTGGGTTTATTGCTTGCTGCCGTAACCGTTCGCGCAGCGGATGACTTGCCTCCGCCACGAGCCGTCCCTCAGGATGGGGTGGAGGATTTGCCGCCACCGCGTGCAACGTCCCGCAAGCCGCGCGTTGTCCCTGCCGATGCGGCGCCTGCAACTGCCACGCCGGCAACGGGCGCTCAGCCAGACGTAACCGCACCTTCTGACACCGCATCAAAAGATCTGCCTCCACCGGCCAGGTCCGGCAAGAAGCCTGTCGCGCGCGGGTTTCAGCCTTCAATGAAGGCCGGGATCGATGATTTTCTGCTGGAATTCGGCGGTTTGCCTGATGCGCCCGAGGCAGACACGTATTCCACCTTCCGGACAAGCGCCTACGTGCTGTGGCAGCCCAGCCGCGAGTGGGAATTTCGTGCGGGTGGGCGGCTGGACGGGATGATGCAGGATGGCGGACTCGCCGATCACAAAGAAATGCTGGCCGATTATGGTGATGTCTATGTGCGCTATCGCAAAGGCGATTCCCGTCTGACCGTCGGTACGCAAACCATCATCTGGGGTCGTGCCGATGAAATCCCATTGGCCGACCGTGTCAGTCGCGCGGACCTGACCCGTTTCGTTCTGGATGACCTGCCTGACCGTCGACGTGCCCAGCTGGCCGCCCGCTGGGAGCAGACTCTTGGCGATTACAAGCTGGATGCGGTGTGGCTTCCGATATTGCGCGGTGCCCAGATGCCTGATGTGGAAAGTGTCTGGAATCCGATCAATCAATTGACCGGGAAAGTCCTTGGCATAGAACCAAGTCCTGCGCTGGATGCTTTTGTAAAAACCGCACGCATCGATGAGGACGAGCATGGCAGTGGGGGCGGCGCGCTTCGTTTGACCAGAACGGGCGAACCGTTCGATTTCGGCATGTCCCTCGCGCGTACCCGGCAGTCCCTGCCTTATTACAGGGTTGATGCTGGAAGTTCTCTGCTGACTGCAGTACACCCCTTCAACAATTTTATTGGCGCGGACCTGGAACTGGTAAGGGGCGGGGTCACGTGGCGCATGGAGCTTGGCTATACGGAAGACGTACCGGTAACGCTGCCTTCAACCTCAATGGCAAAGACCCAATCCCTTGACTGGATCGGCGCGATGGAGTTCTTTCCCGGCGGCAAGGACACCCGTATCAACCTGCAACTGGTGGCCCATGCCCTGCAAACCGATCAGAGTATCCTCGAAATGAAGGAATACTACGGTGCCAACGGAGAGATCGAAACCATCTTCGGCAATGGTCGCTGGAAGGCAGGGATACGGTTCTTTGCCGGCCTGAATGTGCATGACGTGTACATCAACCCCAGACTCGGCTATGTTGGCTGGGAGCCGCATGAGCTTTACCTCTCCGCGCATCTGTTTGACGGCGAGACACAGACACTGGGTGGATTCCATGAGGATCATTCGTTGATTACCCTGGGTTTGCGTACGCGTTTCTGATTCATTCAATTTCATGACCATGCTGGTTTCCTGGCTTGAAGGCAGGCGCATGCTGCCGCCATGGCTGGCGCTGGCGATTCTGCTCGGACTGCAGCTTGCCGCTACGCCCTTCCTGTTCAGGATACATTTCAATAATGCGGGAGATATCTACTCGCCACCCGATGCGCCCATCATCAAATTGCGAGAGTCTCTGTTCAGCGAGTTTCCGACAGATGACGCGCTCGTTGTGCTGTTCGAAGGGAAAGGGATTTACGAACCCGGGTTTCTTGCCGCTCTGGACAGGGTGGCAAGAAAAATGCAGTCACATCAATCAGTGGATCGCGTGCTCGTCGTTACTACGGTTGAACATATCGATGCAACCGATGACGGCTTCGCGGTTTCGCTTTTGGTTGACCCGAAGGAACTGACTTCGCGTCCTCCTGACGCCTGGCGTAAAAGGGTATTGAGCGATGCATTTGCGCCCGAAATCCTGGCATCCAGAGATGGCAAGGCCTTGGCGCTGGTGGTGCGGCCAAAGGTTCTCAAGGAAAGTCTCGCGCGACTGGATATCCAGCAGGCGCTGGAAGCAGCGATTGATTCGGAAAAGCTTGCTGCATACCGGACCGCAACCGCCGGGACCGTGGCACAAACCGTTGGTGAATTGCACTCGCTGTGGCGTGACAGCGCCATATTTATACCATTGACGATTCTTATCGGGCTTGCCTTGATGGGGTGGGTTGTTGGTAGAACTCGTCCCGTGATCGTTGGTGGATTGGCCATGGGCGTGGTGGTTTCAGTCAGCGTGGCCGGAATCGTTGTATCGGGTCAGCCCTATACGCCGATCACGGCCATGATTCCAACCTTGATGGCCGCATATACCACGGCAACGCTGCTGCACTTGTATGCGGCCATACAGCGAGGACGCATTGCCTTGCTGCCTCGCCAGCAACGCATAGAGCGTGCCTTGTCGGAAACGATGAAACCGGGCCTGTTCAACGTTCTGACGACTGGCGCCGGCCTGTTGAGCCTGTTATGGGTGGATATTCCACCGGTGCAGACGTTCGGACTGGCGGGAGCAATCGGCACATTGATGGTGTTTCTGGTTGTCTTCGTTCTCGTACCGCCAATCCTGCTGAAATGGGACATTCCCCGATGGCCGCGCCGTCGTTCCGGTATGGCAAAAGTTCGCCACATTGCTGCGGCCTTTGCCGTTTTCAGCATGCGCAACTCGAAAGCCGTGCTGTTGGGCACTTTGTTATTGACTGTTATCGGCATTCCGGCAATTTCGAAGGTCGAAGTTGAATCCAACCTGATCAAGTTTTTTGCGCCTGATCATCCGATCAGTCTGAGTACCGAGCGTGTCGAGGCAAAGATGTCGGGTGTCAGCACGATGGAAATCGTGCTGACCTCAGCGCAACGCGATGGCCTGAAAAACCCCGCCACACTGGCGCAGATCAAAGACCTGCAATCTTGGCTGGAGGACCAGCCGGAAATTGACCGCAGCTTTTCGATGGTGGAGGTCATCGAAGAGATGAACCGGGCATTCAGCGGAGAGAATCTGGATGAGGCCTTGCCATCAGATCGAAAACTGATTGAACAGCTCCTGCTGATTTATGACGGCAGGGATTTGTACGAGCTGGTCAACCGGGAATTTCAGCGTGGACGCGTTTTGCTCAACATGAATGTCCACGGGGCCAATCAGATTGGCCGGGTGATAGAGCGCATCGAGGCGCGCTTGAAGGAAAAGCCGCTTGCCGGGATCAGGACCGAAATGGCTGGATTTGGCAAATTGTTTTCCGACCAGGAAGACCTGATTGTCGAGGGGCAGTTGAAAAGCTTCTTTTCGGCCTTTTTGCAGATTCTTCTGTTGATGTCATTGCTGTTTCGCTCCTTGCGCGGGGGCTTGATCTGCCTTGTGCCGAACCTCGCGCCACTGTTTTTCATTTTTTTGGTCATGGGGTTGACCGGGATTGCCCTGGATGTGGCCACCGTGTTGATAGCCGGCGTGATATTGGGGATAACCGTGGACGACACCATCCATCTCTATCATGGCTACCTTCACCGCCTGCAAAAAGGGGTCAGCCCGGTTTTTGCCATCATCCGCAGTGTGGAATCCTCGGGCAGGGCGGTCATTGCCATCTCGATTATCCTGATTGCGCAATTCAGCCTGCTGGCATTGTCTGATTTCCGCCCAACCGCGCACTTCGGACTGCTATGCGCGGTGGGTTTGCTGGCGGGCCAGGTATTTGAATTGTTGTTGATGCCGGCCTTGCTTGCGTTGCGGCACAAGCCTTCAACTGCCGATGCAGGATGAGCTTCCTGCTATTTCAAACCCAGCTTGCTCATCAGGTCATACAAGGTCGGCCGGCTGATGCCCAGCAGTTCGGAAGCCTGGGCAACATTGTCGCCAGTGCGGGCCAGGGCGCGGATGACGGCCTGACGTTCGGCCTCGTCACGCACTTGCCTGAGGTTCAGGGGCTCTTCATCCCTGGTCTTGAGCTTCAACCCCAGGTCGTCAGCGTTGACCATGGGACCGTCGGACATGATCACGGCACGCTTGATGAGGTTTTCCATTTCGCGCACGTTTCCGGGCCATGAATGCAGATCAAGCGCCTTGAGGGCCTCGGGCGTGAAACCCTTGAGATTGCGGTTTTGCTCTTTCGCGTGTCTTTCCAGAAAAGCCTGTGCAAGCAATACCGCATCGCCGTGACGCTCGCGAAGCGGCGGAATGGCGATGGTGATTTCGGTCAGACGATAGTACAGGTCCTCGCGGAACCGGCCGTCGCTGATCATGTTGGGAAGATCCTGGTGCGTGGCGCACACGACACGCACGTCAACCGGGATTTCCGTTCGCCCCCCCAGTCGTTCGATGACCCGCTCCTGAAGGAATCGCAACAGCTTGGCCTGCAGGGGAAGCGGCAAATCACCGATTTCGTCAAGGAATAATGTGCCCTGGTTGGCCACCTCGATTTTGCCGGGCGTGGTCTTGCTGGCACCGGTAAACGCACCCTTCTCATAGCCGAATAGTTCAGATTCCAGCAGGTTTTCGGGAATGGCGGCGCAGTTGATGGCAACAAAACGCTTGTCGGCGCGCGGGGAAAGGCCGTGAACGGCGCGCGCCAGGACCTCCTTGCCGGTGCCGGATTCTCCCAGCAGCAGCACGGTGGCATTGGATGGCGCGACTTTCTCGATCATGCGGCAGATATTAAGCATGGCCCCATCGTTGGTAATCAGGCCTTCGAGGGGGGAACTGTGTGCACTGCGCAGGCGCAGATTGTCCACTTCGAGGTCATACACATGAAATGCGCGACCAACAATGATGGCGAGCACATCCGCATCAAACGGTTTCAGGAAAAAATCAAAGGCGCCCATTCCGATGGCCTTGACGGCATTGCTGCGATCCTGGTTGCCCGTGATGACAATGACCTTGGTATTGGGCGCGAGTGACAGAATCTGCTCCAGTGCGGCAAGGCCTTCCGTGGCACCATCAGGGTCAGGCGGCAATCCCAGGTCCAGCAAGACCACGGCCGGCTCCTGCCGGCGAAGCTGGCTAATGGCTTCTTCCCGCGTGGCGGCAGTCAGGACTTCATATTGATCGAGGCTCCACTTGATCTGTTTTTGCAGACCGGGATCGTCTTCAATGACCAGGATGGATGGTTTTTTTTCGCTCATGCGGCGACTCCGATTTTTTCTGCGGGCACCTGGGCTTGAGGTAACTGGATGCTGAAGCTGGTTCCCCTTCCTGGTGTACTGTTAACAACAACCTGTCCGCCCAGGCTGCGGACATATTCCCGACATTCATAGGCCCCAATGCCCATGCCGGCGCCCTTGGTGGAATCGAAAGGCCGGAACAGTCTTTCCTGGATGAATTCCGCGCTCATGCCCATGCCATTGTCGACGATTTCCAGGGCAATCCGATGTGCGTTGCACTCGAGTGTCATTGTCACCTGACCGTGCTCGGGCGTGGCTTCCAGGGCATTTTGCAGGATGTGGCCGATGACCCGGGTGAGTTGCGCGGGATCGCCTCGAACGAGGGCCTGTTCGCAATTGGCAACAAATACAGGCTTGAGCCTGAAGGCATTCTTGGATTCGATGACCTCGGGCAGCAATTTCACCAGGTCGATGAGCTGGTTCTTGTCCACTTCATTGGCGCGACGTAGCTGGGCCAGGACCTTGTTCATGCGCGTGACGGAACTTTCAATGGTGGCCAGCATGTCTTCCTGGAATTCCGGTTTGTGCCTGTGTTTCTCGGCATTGGACAAGAGCAGCGAGAGCTGTGCGACGAGGTTTTTCAGGTCGTGAATGACAAAGGTCGTGGTACGGTTGAAGGATTCGAACTGGCGGGCGACCACCAGCGCGTTGTTTGCCTGCATTTGCGCCAGATGCATGGCCGCCTGGCGTGAAGCGGTTTTCAGCAGGTCACTGACTTCCCAGTTGAACGTGATATTGCCCAGGGAATGCTTCAGCACAATGAAGCCGATCAGGTCCTCATGGATGAGCAAAGGCACAACCAGCCAGGCATCCCGATGGTCGTGCATCCATGATGGCAGTTCGATGGAATCATAATGTTGGGGATTGAAACGGTATTCATCCAGGTTGATTACCCATTGCTGGTTTTTCAGCCATTTGATCAGGGGGGACTCGGCACCGATTTCGCCTTCGATGTCGGCCATGTTCCAGTAGGCAATTCGACGATAGGTGCCATCTGACTCGCTTAACCAGATTGCACCGCCGGGACTTTCCGCCAGCCCCGCCAGCGCTTCAACGGCTCGCTCGCACAGCCTTTCGCCAGGCTGCCCCTCTGACAGCAGGCGGGTGAATTTCAACCATTCTTCTCGATAGTCGTAATGCAGGGAAAAGAAATGCTTGTTCAGGAACACCCGGAGTCTTGCCCTCAGGGTTCCGGAGAACAGCACCATGGCAAGCAGGATGAGCGCTGCAAACAGGAATACGGTTTGCAGCATTTGGCCCCACTCGCCACCACGGCTGCGCAAGTAGTAGCCCGCTGCCGCCATAACCAGCAGGTATGTTCCTGCGCCAATCAGCGTGGTGCCATGGAACACCATGCGACGGGACAGGACGAGATTGCCGCTGCGGGTTTCCTGCCGTGATGCCGCCAATCCGAGGAGAGGGGCAATCAGTACCACGGCAAAACCACGCGCCATCCAGATATCCAAGTTCAGCGAGCGGAACAGTACCAGATACGTATAAGAATAAAAATCGTATGCAAACAGGGCGCCCAGCCCGAGGCAGAGAAACTTCAGGGCCCAGCGATCCTCGGAACGCGCGCCTCTGTAAACCTGTTCGACCAGAATCAATCCGGTGAGGGCTGTGACCAGCCAGAAAGTGTGGCGTACGGTCGGAATCAGCCTGGGGAGAGTGTCTGAACCAGCCGAAACAAGCAGGTCGGCCACCAGCAGCGCTGGCAATCCGAGCCCCGCAAGAATCAGCAGAATGAAAAATGTGGGCCGCGCGGTGTCATCCGGCCGTCTCTTTTCGAGAATTTGCAGCAGCAGTCCAAGCAGGGCCGCATTGCGCAGAAGTTCGAGAAGCAGACTTGCCGGTCCCGGCGCTCCCTGCCTTTGTGCTTCCCACGATGAGACCAGGGCCCACAAGGCAGTCAACAGGCTCGCGGTGGTGAACAGCTGAAAATGCCGCCAGGGGCGCCACTGACGGAAACCGACAAGCGAAAGCAACAGAAACGCCAAGGCGGCCAGGCCGTAACCGAATGCGGCAAGGCTCTTCATGTCAGCGGGCGCCTTGACCCCACAGGACAACTTGTACGGTTTGAGTCAGGATCATCAAATCGAGAAACAGACTGTGGTTTTTTACGTAGTACAAGTCGTATTGTAGTTTTTCCAGGGAATCTTCCACGCTTGCGCCATAGGGATAACGAACCTGGGCCCAACCGGTAATGCCGGGTTTGACGATATGCCTGACGCCATAATAAGGAATCTTGCGATTCAGATCTGCAACAAAGTATGGCCGCTCTGGTCTGGGACCCACAAAGCTCATCTCGCCCATGAACACGTTGAACACCTGCGGCAGCTCATCGATCCGTGTGCGGCGGATGAAACGACCGATCAGCGTGATACGGTCATCGTTTTTGCGGGCCCATTGTGGCCGGCCATCCTTTTCCGCATCGACACGCATGCTGCGGAATTTGAATATCGAAAACGGCCGGCCATGCTGTCCGATCCGTTCCTGACGGTAGAACACCGGACCATGGCTTTCGAGCTTGATCAAAATTGCCGTGATGAGCATGATGGGGGAGGTGACAGTCAACAGCGTCAGGCTGACCAGCAGATCGAAAACACGTTTGACGGTATCCCTCAACAGGCCCTGATGAAACCCCTCTCCCAGGATCATCCAGCTGGCATTCATTGAATCCAGTTGCAGGTGGCCGTTTTCACGTTCGAAGAAAGTTGACAATTCGGTGATGCGAACCCCGCGCAACTTGCAGTCGAGCAATTCGGAAATCGGCAAACCGCCGCTTCGGCGTTCCCGAACGGCCAGCAGGATTTCATTCACTTGGTAACGGTCAATCAGTTCGGAAAGCGGTTTGTCGTCCGGGATGATGCGGTCATGGGGAACGAAGTGATGGGTTCCGTTGGCGGGGAAATAGCCAACGACCTGGATGCCGCATGAGGGACCTCGTTTGGACAGGATTTCCTCAACCCTTGCCGCCCGGCTGCCCGTTCCCAGTACCAGCACACGTGATTTCAGCGTATCCAGGTTTGCCCACTTCAGATAGCCAAGCCTGGCCAGCATGATGCCTGAAAGCGATACCCCAAAGCCAAGCAGGAACGCTCCCCGTTCCAGGGAAATGGAAGGGATAAAGTAGAACAGCTGGACCATGACCATCAATCCGACGCCAAAAGCCAATCCCAGTCGCAGCAACAGGTTCTTGACTCCCCATTTCCATTCGAAATTGTAGAGTCCAAATGCCGACATGAGGATGATCATGATGGCGGTAAAGGAAAGCGCCGCCGGCAGCAGGGGGGAAGTGTAGTCAAGGGCAGGCTTCTGGTCGGAAAACCTGATACCGGCACCAAGAAATATGGCACTACCTAATATCAGTGCTTCGGTAATCAGCAGTAAAAGGATGCTTGCAGGCACATAGTGCCGGAAAAATCTGATCATTGCAGTTGCCAATTTGCAGGATACGGAGAGGTCTGCAGTTTTTGTGCCAGTCGGCAACCATGTAAAACGATGGCAGGGCTATAAGGAAAAAGGTTGAAAAACGACAGTAATGTCGAAATTTTAACAGTTTATTGTTCAGACTGAAGCAGCATGCGTACTTGTGGCAATCGGATTCGCCGAAGCGTTCCATTAGCCTGATGGCGGGGCATTTGCCTCAAATCGTTTGTTGGATAAACCGTTAATTCAATGCTCGCACGAGAATCCTGCAACGAATAATGTGGGTAAATCTGTCCATCGAACCGGATTTCGCTTCGTTTGAAATTTGTTTTCATGTTCATCAGGAAAAATTCCAGTTCCTTTTCATTGTCCGTAAACAATTGCAGGTTGACCTCGGAGTGCCGGCCGGCAGTACCATTCATGACCGGACCCGTCAAATGGGGGTCAAAATCAGCAAACTTTTCCATGTATTCAACGGCAATTTCACGTAAAAACGCCAAGCGGTCGCGTTGCTCCTGACCCTGATAAAGTGAATGGTAACTGCGCAGGGCTTCTTCCACCTCGCGATTGTCTGGCAAATTGCGGCTGTCTGCCGCGCCAAGCTGCCGGGCGGCCTTGCGCTTGGCAAATCCGTAATCAAGTCCACCATCTTCCGCCAGAAGGCGGGCGGCTTCGTGCGCAATCCGGCGGCGCATGTCATTGGTCTTCATATGGTCATTCCTTCCAGGGGGGTCTCCTCGAGGATGGGCGTGGCGTTGTCTTCAGAGGCAGGCATGTTCTCCTGGTAAAAATACTCGATGACGCCTTCGCCTTCTTCGGGTACGGCTTGACCTGTGACGGGATTGATTTTTACGGCACTGACCCCGGCGGGCATGCCGAAACCTTTTTGAGCGGTGCCCGACAGGGCGCGTCCCATGAAATCCATCCATATGGGCAGGGCGGATTGTGCTGCCGTTTCCCTTTCGCCGAGTGACTTGGGCAAATCAAAGCCAATCCAGGTCACGGCCGTCAGATTCGGACTGTAGCCGGCAAACCAGCCGTCGCGCTGATCGTTGGTTGTCCCGGTTTTGCCCGCGAGATCAATACGACCCAGTTGGGATGCGCGTGCGGCAGTACCCTTGCGAACGACATCCTGCATCATGCTGGTCATCAGGAAGGCGTTTCTCGGGTCAAGCACCCGTGGAGCACCCGAAGCCACGGTTTGTGGCTGGCTTTGCATGACCAGTTTGCCCTGCCCGTCGTAGACCTTGTCAATCAGGTAGGGACTGACCCGATACCCCGAATTGGCAAAAACCGAATAGGCCCCGGCCATTTGCAGGGGGGTCACCGATCCTGCACCCAATGCCATGGTCAGATATGGCGGATGCCGGGACGGATCGAAACCAAATCGACGGATATAGTCTCTTGCATAGTACGGGCCGATGCCCTGAAGAATTCTGATGGAAACCAGATTGAGCGATTTGGTCAGTGCCGTCCGCATCCTGACAGGGCCTGAATAACTGCCGTCGTAATTCTGCGGTTCCCATGCAGTGCTTCCCGTTTCTTCCGCGGAGAGGCTCAAGGGAGCGTCTTCGATGATGGTGGCGGGTGTGTATCCCTTTTCCAGGGCGGCCGAGTAGATGAACGGCTTGAAGCTCGAGCCTGGCTGACGCCAGGCTTGGCTGGCGTGATTGAATTTGTTGCGGTTGAAATCAAACCCGCCTACCAGCGCGGTAATGGCGCCCGATGATGGATCCATGGCAACCAGGGCGGCTTCCACTTCGGGCAACTGGCTGATTTTCCAGTTTTTGTCTTTCAGTTGCTGTACGCGTATCAACGACCCGGGTGTAATCCGCTTGCCGCGCGCAGCCTTATCGCCAAGCCAGGAATTTGCAAGCTTGAGACCATCCGTGGTGATCTGGATTTCCTTGCCGTTCGCGAGGATGGCCTTGACGCTTTTTGCGCTTGTGTTGACGACGACGGCAGGAACCAGCGCATTGACCGGATCGATGCTTTTCAGGGATTCCTGTATGAATCTGATCTGTTCCGAACTGTCTTTGGGCAATTCGAAGAATCTTTCCGGGCCACGGTAGCCGTGGCGCTGGTCGTAATCAAGCACGCCGCGCCAGATTGCCTGATTGGCTGCCTCCTGATGGCTTCTACGGAGGGTGGTGATGACCTTGAAGCCGGTGTTGTAAAGCGCTTCCTCGCCAAACTGCTGAACCAGGGTTTGTCGGACCATTTCGGTGGCGTAGTCCGCCGGCACATCGACCACACGCTTTTCGCGGCGAACAATCAGCTTTTCCTTCAAGGCTGTCTGATAGGTATGCTCGTTTATGAATTTCAAGGTTTTCATGCGGCCCAACACATAGTGCTGCCTTGCTGTGGCACGTTGCGGGTTGACGACGGGGTTGTACAGCGAAGGACCTTTGGGCAAACCCGCGAGCATGGCAGTTTCGGCCACGCTGAGGTCCTTCAATCCCTTTCCAAAATAGGTTCTGGCTGCGGCTTCGAATCCATAGGCCCGTTGACCCAGGTAGATCTGGTTGATGTAAAGCTCGAGAATCTTGTCCTTGGAAAGATTGTGTTCAATCTTGATGGCAAGCAAGGCTTCGGATATTTTCCGAGTGAGCGTTCGCTCACGGGTCAGGAAGAAATTGCGTGCCACCTGCATGGTGATCGTGCTGGCGCCCTGAGAGGCACCGCCGGACAAGATGTTGGCGCCTGCCGCCCGTAAAACGCCGAGCGTATCCACGCCGCCATGTTCGTAAAAGCGCTCATCCTCGGCGGCAATGATGGCCTGCTTCATGACTTGGGGTATCTGATCAATAGGCATGAATGCCCGGCGTTCTTCACCGATTTCAGCCAGCAAGGCACCTTCCGCGGAATAAATGCGCAAGGGGATTTTGGGTTTGTAGTCCCTGAGACTTTCGATCGAGGGCAGATTGGGATAAATGAGTGCGGCTGCCAGACCGCCAAGTGCTGTGCCCACTATGCCCAAACCCAGGAAAAGCGCCAGGGCGTAGTGCCACCATTTCGAAAACATGCGTGAGAACCCCTAAAGTTTGTGGAAATTATAGGCGTTATGAGTGTCGGATTTTGAACACAAATGTCGATTGTGGTTCGGACTCCCTGAAAAATGTTTGTGATTATTGGTGGGTTGCTGCTAGGATTTAAACATAATTATAAGTAAAAATGGATAACCACCTATAAACAAAGGGAAACTCCTTGAAATTCGAATTCAGCCTGGATGGATTTACAACCAAGACCCCGCCAATGTTGGGTCTGGATATCAGCTCGACCTCGATCAAGTTGGTGGAAATTTCAGAAGCCGGCAAGGATTTGTATCGCGTCGAGCGTTATGCCATCGATAGTCTGCCAAAAGAAGCCGTAAACGAAGGCAATATCGCCAACATGGATCAGGTTGCCGATGTGCTCAGGCAGGCCTGGAAGGAAATGGGGACACGTGTCAAGAACGTGGCCATGGCCTTGCCTTCTTCCGCGGTCATTACCAAGAAAATTCTTGTGCCGGCGACGCTGACGGGCATCGAGCTGGAAAATCAGGTTGAAAGCGAAGCCAATCAGGTCATTCCCTTTTCCCTGGATGAAGTCAATCTGGATTTTCAGGTGCTGGGCCCTTCTCCGGGAAGTCCAAATGATGTCGAGGTTCTGCTTGCGGCCGCCAGGAAGGAAAAGGTGGAAGACCGGGTGGCTGTCGCCGAGGCTGCTGGCCTCAAAGCCCTGGTAATGGATGTTGAATCCTATGCAACACAGGCCGCTTACGAGCGTATCGCCCATCTGCTTCCCAATGGAGGGATGGGCCAGACCGTGGCTATCGTTGATGTGGGCGCCCAGAACATGCATATCAACATTCTGCACAACAATGAATCCGTCTATTTGAGGGAGCATGGATTCGGCGGCAACCAGCTGAATCATGAAATATCCCGTCGCTACGGCATGACCAGCGAGGAAGCAGAACTCGCCAAGCGCAAGGGCACTTTGCCCGAAAGTTATGAAATCGAGGTCTTGCGCCCTTATGGTGAAACGCTGGCCATGGAAGTCGGCCGGGCCATGCAACTGTTTACAACGTCGACCCAATATCACAAGGTGGACCAGATTCTGCTGGCGGGCGGCGGAGCAATGCTTCCGGGCATCGATGAGGTGGTTTCGGGTCGTACAAACACCTCGACCATGATTGCCAATCCCTTCTCCAATATGGCTGTCGGTGCCAAGGTGCGTCCGCAGCAGCTGGCTGCAGATGCGCCGTCTTTATTTGTTGCTTGTGGTCTGGCCATGAGGAGGTTTGACCCACAATGATCCGCATTAACCTCCTTCCCCATCGCGAACTGAAGCGTGCGGCACGCCGCCGTCAATTCAACTTCATGCTGGTGGCCGCACTGGCGAGCGCCATCGGCGTAGCCGCGTTGGGACAAACGCTGATATCGGCGCGCCAGGCAAACCAGGAAACGCGCAATCGCTATCTTGAACAGGAAATCGCCAAACTTGACATCCAGATCGGCGAAATCAAGAAAATCCGCGAACAGACCCAGGCGCTGCTTGAACGCAAGCAGGTGGTCGAAACCCTGCAATCCAACCGGACAGAGGTCGTTCACCTGTTCGATGAAATGATCCGTCAATTGCCCGAGGGACTTTACCTCAAGGCGATCAAGCAATCAGGGGGGCGCGTGCAGTTGCAGGGCTATACGCAATCCAGTGCCAGGGTGTCTTCTCTCATGCGGAATCTGGATGCCTCGCCATGGTTTGAGGATCCGAAACTTGTCGAAATCAAGGCTGCGACCGTCAACAATCTTCGTGCCAACGAATTCAATTTGAGCGTAAAACAAACCAAGCAACAGGCAGAAGGTGAAGACAAGGGGAGTCAGTCATGACCCTGGACGACATTAACAAGCTTGATTTCAAAACGGTTGCAGATTGGCCGCTGGGCGCGAAACTGGGTCTCCTGGCAATCGGCTTCGTCGCCATCGTCGGGGCAAGCTGGTGGTTTTTATGGAAACCCAGCCTGCAAGAACTCGAAAGCGGGCAGCGCAAGGAACAGGAGCTGAGAGCTTCTTTCACCACTAAAAAGGGACAGGCAGTGAATCTGGAAGCTTACAAAAAGCAGCTTGCGGATATAGAGCAGTCCTTTGGTGCGCTTTTGAAGCAACTGCCCAACAAGCAGGAAATGGATGCATTGATCACCGATGTCAATCAGGCAGGACTTGGCAGGGGTTTGCAATTTGAATTGTTCAAGCCTGAATCAGAATCCCAGAAGGAATTTTACGCCGAACTTCCGATCAAGATTAAGGTGATGGGTGGTTACCATGATATCGCTGCATTTACCAGTGACGTGGCAAAGCTTTCCCGAATCGTGACATTGCACGATATTGCAATTCAACCAAACAAGGAAGGCGTCCTGGTCATGGACACCATCGCCAGAACTTATCGATACCTGGATGAAGAGGAAATCAATTCCGCCAGGAAAGCCAGCGAGAAAGACAAAAAGGGCAAGAAGCCGGGAGGCAAGAAGAAATGATCGTCAGGCGCATCTCGATGCTCTCTTGCATGATGGTGCTTGTGTCTTGCGGAGGCATAGGTACGGATGATTTGGAAAAGTTCGTTGCCGATGCCGGGAAGGACATGCAAGGCAAGGTGGAACCCCTGCCGCAAGTCAAACCTTATGAACCCTTCAATTACGAAGCATTTGATTTACCGGATCCGTTCAAGCCGAGAAAACTCTCTCCTGCAGGCGGCGGCGGAGGTTTGCAACCGGACTTGAACCGCCCCAAGGAACCGCTTGAAGCCTATTCGCTTGAAACGCTGAAAATGGTTGGCGTAGTCAGCAAGAAAGGTCTTACACATGCCGTTGTGGCTGCGCCGGACAAGGGTGTCTACCATGTGCACGTCGGAAACTACATGGGCCAGAATTTTGGCCGGATAACCAAAATTACAGAAACCGAAATCAGTTTGAAAGAAATCGTCCAGGACAGTGCGGGCGATTGGACCGAAAGAACCAGTGCCATGACTTTGCAAGAATGAGGCTGATATGAAAAAAGTAACCCTCAAAACACTCTCGCTCACTCGCATCCTCTGGATGGCAGTGGTCTTCATGTCGGCTTCCGTATTTTCGGTACATGCAGCCACTCCCCCTACATCGAATTCGATCCTGACTGTGGAGCCGGCAAGCATGCCGGGAGGCAAGGTGGTTGTACGGGTTGGTCTGAAGCAGGCACTGTCAGGCGCACCCGCAGGCTTTACGGTTGGCAATCCCCCGAGAATAGCGCTCGATCTGGCCGATACAGGCAATGCGGTTGGTAAAAACCTTGTTGAAGCCAACCTGGGGCCCCTGGTTTCAGTCAATGTCGTTCAGGCAGGGACGCGTACCCGTTTGGTTTTCAATCTAAACAAGTCTGTTGAGTACGAGGCCAGGGTGGATGGAAAAACCTTGTTGGTCAGCCTGAACGATACGGTTACTACGGCGACTTCGGTGAACGCCTCGCCTCAATTTGCAGAGGCGGCGCCTGGAGGTGCAAGGCACGCCATCAAGGATGTGGATTTCCGCCGTGGCGCCAATGGTGAGGGCAAGATTATCACCACACTTTCGGATGCCCAGACTGGAATCAATATCCGCCAGCAGGCCAAGGGGGTCGTGATCGATTTCATCGATACCGAACTGCCGAAGGCCTTGCAGCGCCGTCTCGACGTTGCGGATTTTGCAACGCCGGTTCAGGTTGTCGAAAGTTATTCCCTGGGTGAAAACACCCGCATGGTGATCGAACCCAAAGGGGGGTGGGAGTATTCGGCCTATCAAACAGACAACAAGTTTATTGTCGAGGTCAAGCCTTCCACGGAGGGCGCCAAGAAAACAGCCGATGGAAAGCCGGCATACAAGGGCGAGAAGCTTTCCCTTAATTTCCAGAACGTTGAAGTTCGCTCGGTGCTGCAGGTCATTGCCGACTTCACGGGCCTGAATATCGTTGCCAGCGATACCGTTGCGGGCAACCTGACGTTGCGGCTAAAGGATGTGCCCTGGGATCAGGCGCTCGATCTGATACTCACTACCAAGGGACTGGATAAACGCGAGAGCGGGAATGTCATCTGGGTGGCTCCACGTGACGAGCTGCTTGCAAAGGAAAAACTCGAATTCGAATCCAAGGCGGCGGTGGCAGATCTTGAACCGCTGGTAACAGAGTATATTCCGCTGAACTACCTCAGGGCCGATGAAGCCCAGACCATATTGTACGGATTTGCCGGGGGGGCATTCCTGAACTCCGATAACAAAGCCTCGTGCTCGGTATCGTCTGAAGGTCTGGAAGGAGCCAAGGCAGTTCAGGTTTCCCAGCAAGGCAAGGAATCAGACCAGAAAATTCTATCCAAGCGTGGCCGAGCCACCTACGAGTTGAAAACCAACACACTGATCGTCAACGATACACCCAAGAAAATTCAGGAAGTGCGTGATCTGCTGGCGCGTATCGATGTGCCTGCACGGCAGGTCATGATCGAGGCGCGCGTGGTGATTGCCGATAACAAATTTGGCCGCCAGCTGGGCGCTCGCCTGGGTACGGGCCTGAGCAATCGAATTGGCAAGGGAGACGGCGAGTTCGGCATTGGCTTTGGCGGCAATCAATCCGCATCTGTTGCCAATACCCTTGGAACCACAACACTTTCAAACCATGTTTCCTTGCCCGCGGCGACTGGAACATCGACAGCTGGATCGTTCGGCCTGACCTTGCTCAATATTGCAACCGGAAACCTGATCAGCCTGGAATTGCAGGCATTGGAGGCGGATAACCGTGGCAAGGTGATTGCAAGTCCCCGTGTTGTAACCTCGAATCAGAAACCCGCGGTGATTTTGCAGGGCACCCAGATACCAAACGTGACTGTTTCGAACTCGGGTACGACAGTGACGCAAACTGTCGTATTCAAGGACGCATTCCTCTGCTTGCTGGTGGATCCGCAGGTGTTGAACAACGATTCAGTCGTCCTGACGGTTGAAGTTTTGCGTGACACCCCCGGAGAAATCATCACTCTGGGCCAGGGCTTTGCCTTTCCAATCAACACTCGCCGCGTCAAAACCCAGGTTCGCGTGAATAATGGGGAGACCGCCGTTCTGGGAGGAATCTTTGAACAAGTTTCCCGCAACGACATCAACAAGGTTCCATTCCTGGGGGATATCCCCTTCTTTGGAAATCTGTTCAAGAATAGCGACAAGAATGAGGAGCAGGTGGAATTGCTGATTTTCCTCACGCCTCGCATCCTTGATGATCGACTGTCCTTGCGCTGACTTCGACTTGGATATTCAAAACAACGCCCCGCAAGGGGCGTTGTTTTTTGGTGATCTTCCGGCTCGGATACAATGCGGTCATGAGCAAGCTCGATAACATTTTCCTGGTTGGCCTGATGGGGGCCGGCAAGACAACGGTTGGCCGGCAACTGGCCAGGCAACTGGGGAAAAGGTTCGTCGATTCCGATCACGAGATCGAAATGCGTACGGGGGTTCGCATACCTGTCATATTCGAAATTGAAGGCGAAGCCGGTTTTCGCAAGCGAGAAGAAGCCATCATTGACGATCTCACGATGCAATCCGGCATTGTCCTGGGAACGGGCGGTGGCGCGGTGCTTTCGTCCGCAAACAGGGCGCATCTCACTTCGCGTGGAATGGTGATATACCTTCGGGGCATTCCGGAACAGCTCTACGAACGAACCCGGCATGACAAGAATCGCCCGCTCCTGCAGACCGACAACCCACTCGCAAAGTTAAAAGCCCTGTTTGCGGAACGTGATCCGCTTTATCGCGAAGTGGCCGATATCGTCGTGGATACTGGCCGGCAAAGTGTTGCCAGCCTGACCCGCCAGCTCAAGGACAAGCTTGATCTGGTCATGCAATCCAGAGCCTCCGGATTTGATCAAGGCCAATAGCGATTCAGCAGGATTAAATCATGCATGCGCCGTCGGTGATCAGCTTCTTGTCGATATTGCTGGCCGGTCAGGTGAATCTGGCGGTGGCGGGCGATTATCCTGCAGGCCCGGAAGATTACCGAAGTGTTATTACGCGGCTCGAACCGGGTGACCGGCTTCTGCTGAAGCCGGGTGATTATCACAATGGCTTGCCTTTGCATGGCATTCAGGGTCGGGCCAACAGGCCAATTGTCGTGGAAGGACCTGCCACGGGCGAAAGAGCTCGCTTCCTTGCGCGACCCGGCGCCAATACGGTTAGTCTCGTCAATGTTCAGCACATCGTTATCCGGAATCTGGAACTGGATGGTCGAAATCTGCCAGTGGATGCGGTCAAGGCTGAAGGCCATGCCCAATTCGCGCATCATGTCACGCTGGAAAATCTCCACATAACAGGACACGGCAACAACCAGCTTACTGTCGGCATTTCCACCAAGTGCCCGGCACGCGGCTGGATCATTCGCGGCAACGTGATAGAAGGTGCAGGAACGGGCATCTACCTCGGCGATTCCGATGGCTCGGACCCGTTCTGGGAAGGGCTGATCGAAAACAACTGGGTGCTGGACAGCGTGGGTTACAACCTGCAGATCAAACACCAGAAAGGACGTCCTGCCGAAAATGCTGAAGGCTTGATGCCTGCCGTCACGATGATACGCAACAATTTCTTTCGCAAGGCCGCCAACTCTTCCACCGAGAAACGTGCGCGTCCCAATGTCCTGCTTGGCCATTGGCCCTTGCAGGGCGCGGGGAGCGATGACCGCTATCTGGTTTACGGCAATGTATTCCTGAACAATCCCACTGAAGCGCTGTTTCAGGCAGAAGGACGCGTTGTGCTGTACAACAACATGTTCATCAATCCTTTTGGTGACGCCATAAACATCCAGCCGCACAACGACATTCCTCGGGACATGGAGGTTTTCTACAATACTGTTCTTGCATCAGGCACGGGTATTCGGGTCAGCGAGCCATCCATGGCGGATGAGGGTTTTACCCAGAGAATCACCGGCAACATCATCTCGGCAACAAATCCGCTCCAGGCCAGAAATGCTGAAGAAAATCTCCTCATGACCTATCAACATGACCTTGCGGGACCTGAGCGGATTCATGATCTTTCAACGAGCTTGATTAAGCGTGGCCGGAATCAGAAGGATTTGCCAGGCCGCTTGATTCAAATTTATCGGGCATACCCTGAATGGGACAGGATAGGGGCAGAAAAACGTCGCAATGTTTCGACGCCCGGCGCAATGATTTCCCGCGAGATGATTGACAGGTTTTTCCGTGAAAACGAGAAAATCCCGCGAACCCGTTGATCATTCAGGCCTCATGCCGAACCGGCACATTCGTGCCTTTCTGCAATGGGTCTCATTGGGCTACACGGTATTTGTCATCTATGGAAGCCTGGTGCCACTGGATTACCAATTCATGCCATGGAATGAAGCCGTGGCAAGGTTCAGACAGATTGAATTCCTCAGACTGGGCATTGATTCCCGCGCGGACTGGGTGGCGAATCTGCTACTGTTCATTCCACTGGCATTCCTGTGGACAGGTGCACTGGCGCTTGGCAGCAAACCGTCCGCAATAATATTGCCATCCTTGCTGGTCATTTGTTGCGCGGGATTGCTGAGTCTGGGTATTGAGTTTACGCAACTGTATTTCCCACAACGTACGGTTTCCCTGAACGATCTTGTGGCAGAAATGCTGGGAGGGATCATTGGGGTGGCCGTCTGGTGGGTGTACGGCCAGCGTTTCGCACACTGGCTGGCAGGTTGGAAAACCGTCAGTGACAACCTTGCAATCACCAAACGCCTAACGCTGATTTATTTGTTTTTCCTGTTCGGCTACAGCCTGCTGCCGCTGGATCTGACCATCAGCCCGGTCGAGGTCTACCACAAATTCCGCGAAGGCAAGCTCAATCTGCTGCCCTTTGCAAGGGTGCCGCACAACCCCGTGCACGCCCTCTACGAACTGGCAAGTGACGCTCTGCTCTGGGCGGTTCCCGCCTTTCTGTGGAGATGGTCGGATAGAACCTCCGCTTTGAGAGTGTGGACCATCATGACGGGTGCGGCAGCGCTACTGGAATGTTTGCAGTTATTCGTTTATTCGAGAATATCGGATATGACCGATATTTTCACTGCTGCCCTTGGTGCGGGTGCGGGTGTCTGGTTTGTCAACGTTTTCAATGGAAACGCCAAACTTCAAAGGCCGGCTGGACATACCGGATTCGCCGTTATGCCCCTGGTGCTGGCAGCTGTCTGGGCAGGATTGATCATGATCGTGTTCTGGTATCCGTTCGAATTCCGGACTGAAGGCGCTTTCATGCGTGAAAGGCTGCATCGTTTGATGGGAAGCGTGCCCTTTCAGGCATACTATTTTGGCTCAGAGTATCGTGCAATGACCGAAGTGATGCACAAGGTCCTGTTCTTCATCCCCTTGGGCATGTTTCTGGGCTGGTTTGTGTCCAGATTGCGGTACATGTGGCGCGGCTACGCAACATGGATATCGATAGCCCTGATCGCAGGTTTTGCGCTGTGCGTTGTGGCGGGCAGGTTGATCCAGCCCGGAAAAAGTCCGGACATCATGGACCCGTTTCTTCAGTTTCTGGGTGGCGTATTGGGCTTTTTCTTGACCGGGTTGATGCGCCCGCGCATGGGAAGGGCACAGCGAGCAAAAATGCGTGGAAACGGAACCGTAGATTGATCGTAAATGCCATGCGCGACCACGCCCTGTTCGTAATACTCCTCGGCTTCATCGTCCTCGCCCTATACCGTCCATGGTTAGGGGTGCTGGGACTCGCTGTGCTGGGTTTCATGCATCCTCATGGGTACGGAGAAGGCTTCATGAGGACCTTCCCTGCCTTTCAGGCCCTCTTTGCCGCAACAACAACCGGGTATGCGTTTGAGCGATTCCGGCTGAGAAGATGGCCAGAACTTCATTGGGACTGGCGCCTGATGATGCTGGCGCTTTTGTTTGGCTGGTACTTCGTCTCCACCTACTTTGCTCTCGCGCCCATCGCCGCGCGCGAGAAACTGGTGGAAGTCCTCAAGATTCTCCCACCGCTGGTGCTGGTCTGGCTCTTGATCGATACCCGGGAGAAACTGTTTCTGTTGCTGGTCACCATCGCACTCTCGATTGCCCTGGTGACGATCAAAGGGGGTTATTGGGCCGTCATGACCGGGTTCGGGGATCGCGTGTATGGACCACCCGGCAGCCAGTTTGGCGACAACAACGAATTTTCCGTCGCGGTAGCCATGACTATCCCGCTTTTGTTCATCTGGCTGCATGAAAGCCGCGACAAGCTCCTGTACTGGGTAATCCTGGGCCTGATTGTTCTGAGTTTTCTTTCTGCCCTGAGCTCATGGTCGAGAGGCGGGCTGTTGAGTCTCATTGCCATGAGTGTGCTGCTGGTCTGGCATAGCCGGCGAAAAATGCTTGCCATTCCAATTTTTATATTGGCTGCGCTGCTTGTGCCCATGGTATTTTCGGAGCAATGGCTGGCGCGCATGGGAAGCATGCTGGCCTTCCAGGATGACGGCTCCGCGCAAAGCCGGCTGGAAATCTGGAGAATCGGCTGGGAAGCCGCGCTCAAGGATCCCTTAACGGGCCATGGGTTCAATGCCTGGCCCATTCTGTCGGAATCGAATGGCCGGTTTCTGGACTGGCACA
The DNA here is from genome assembly GCA_013389025.1 of Hydrogenophilaceae bacterium. GTDB lineage: Bacteria > Pseudomonadota > Gammaproteobacteria > Burkholderiales > Thiobacillaceae > UBA6918. The sequence continues at coordinate 5,461 of JACAED010000008.1, read as the reverse complement.
GTGCCTATATCGAAATGCTTGCCGAGCATGGTTTTGTCGGCCTGGTAATATGGGGCGTGTTGTTTGCCGGCACGATATTGAGCCTCGGATTTCTGATTCGGCGCTGCAGACAGCCGAACCTGATTTGGGCCGGACCCATTGCAGGCATGTTGCAAGCTGCGCTGGTGGCTTATCTGGCGGGTGCGCTGACCTTGGGGATTGCCTACTGGGAATTGCCATTGTGGCTGATCATCTGCGCCATGATCGCTGGCCGGCTGGCCGTGAGTGAACCCGGAGTCGGTGACTTAGACTCATCTTTACGCCCGGTCAGGGTGTCGGCAAGTCTTACAAATACACCTGATACCCAGCGCTAAGTCATTGAAATTATTGTCCGGCGTGATTATTGCTTGTTTTTGGTTGAATTTGAATTAGAGGTAGTCAAAATGACCAGTCCCACACGTATGGTTTTGCTTGCTGCGCTTGCGTTTTCAGTCATCAGTCCAGCCAGTTTTGCGGCCCATTTCTTTTTTCTCAAGGGAGCGCTTTCCGGCCCTGCGGGCACCGAAGCACCGGGCACATTAACGATTGCGGCGAATACATTTGGAACACATCCTGCCTTGACATTCAATATTCCTTCGCCTGTGACGAGCCAGATTTACACGTTCAAGAATGGGGAATGTCTGGATCAGGGGGTAAACAACGTTGGGGTTAATGCAGCAATTCCTGCTAATGAAGATAATTCCTACGTATTGAATTTGAGTGTTGTTGTTCCAGACGAGGCAACGAATCCAAACTGTACCAGTACTGCCGATCCTGTTCGCACGGCGTCTCTTTCTGGACCATCTGGGTTTACAACTGTGAATGGGACCTATCACCTTTATAACACTGCCTCAATCCCGGAACCGGGCACCATGGCCTTGCTGGGATTGGGTCTGGGCGCGCTGGCAGTTTCATTGCGGCGAAAAAGAGCACCCCAGTAATTCCTGTCTGCAAAGCGTCATAGCGCGTTACTGCTCAAGCTGGCCGCTTTTACGCATTACAATTTCTTCCTTTGAGTCCTGCCTGGATCCTGGGAGGAAACTTGGTTTCGTCACGTAGGGCAATTCCTGTCACCCCAAAAGAATCATTTAATTATTGGGGTGCCATGCTCCTGCTTGCGTTTGGGGCTGCACTGGTTCCACTGGATGGCAGTGGCCAGATTGCCTTCACTCAACTGGCGGAGCCTGTTACCTATCTCTCCACCCTTCCCGGTCATATCTATCGACTGATCAAAACCGCCATACTCTGGGCGCCTGTCGGGTTTCTTTACACATTGGCGGGCGGCATTCGGGTGGTCACAATTTGCGCGCCCCTGGTGGTTCTTGGACTGTTGGCGACAGGTTTGGTCGTGCTCCCGGATTTGAATTACAAGGAAGTCCTGGAAGCCGTGTTCGCCATACCCGGTCTCGCATTGGGCAGGTGGCTGGCAGTCAGGACAAAAGGCGCGCTGCCTGTGCCGACCTCAGATCAAAATGTAGCGAGTGGGACATCCGCACATGTTCCCCTGCAATCCAGGCTTGCTCCGGAACGCATGGCGATTTGCGTCAACCCGGCCGCTTTTGCCGGCCGCGGCCTGGCTGGACGCATCTTCGCACTATTCTTGGTGGCGGGTGCGGGCATAAGCCTGTATCAGTTCCCGTTCATGCAAGCAGGTTTGGTAGCTGGTTTGATTCTTTACGCGGCCTTGCTGTGGTTCCTGCCCTTGACGTGGCTGATTGTCATTCCGCCTGCGCTGGCCTTGCTCGACCTCGCTCATTGGAGCGGCAGGTTTTTCTGGGATGAGTTTGACCTGCTGATGCTGGTGACTCTGGCGGTAGCCTTGTTGCAGCGGCGCTTCAAGATGTCGGCATGGGCTGTTCCCAAATTGGGTGGTCTGCTGGGAATATTTGTACTGGCTGCGCTGGTGAGCTTGCTGCTTGGCTTGTTCCCTTTGCAGCCGCTCGATGACAATGCTTTCAGTGCCTACTGGAGTCATTACAACAGTCTGCGGGTTGGCAAGGGTTTGCTTTGGGGGCTGGTGTTCTATGGGTTGTATCGATCACTGCCCGGGGCAGCAAATGCGTTCCAGAAGTTTTCATTCGGCATGGCGCTGGGTGTGCTGGGCGTCAGCCTGTGGGTGGTCTGGGAACAGATGATGTTTGCCGGGACTGCCACAACGGCTGATTACCGCGTCACAGCCGGTTTCTCAAGCATGCACACTGGAGGAGGGCACATCGAAGCCTATCTGGTGATTGCGCTGCCGTTTGTTTTGGGGCTGGCATTCTCATCGATCAAGCCTGTTCTGCGTATTCTGGCGGGCATGGTGTTCCTGCTCGGTGTTTATGCCTTGTTTTTCACGGTCTCACGGGGGGGAGCTATTGCCCTGGCGGCGATGCTTCTGATCTTTGTCGCAGGGGCCTTCTTGGGCAAACGCAGGACAAACAGAGTAAAGACAGGACTCGCTCTGCCGCTGATGCTGGGGGCTATGACGGTCGGCATCATGCTGGCCGGCGTGTCGGGATTGTTCTGGAAGCAGCGCATGGAGCAAACCGTAACCGATGCGGGCATCCGCTTCCGGCATTGGGCAGAGGTGCTGGACATGCGGAATGCAGGGGTGTTGACTGCAGTGTTCGGACAGGGTTTGGGCACGCTTCCGGCATCGAACCTTGCCAGTCAGCTGCCTGACCGGGTGGGTAGCTATCGCTATGTCACAAAAGACGGCAATACCTGGCTGGCGCTCAATTCCGCAGACACGCTCTACATGGCCCAGCGTGTGGCACCACGTCCGAATGAATTGCTCAGACTCGAAATTGCAGTTCGCGCTCCTGCCACGATGGCAGGACTGGAGGCTTCGTTGTGCGAAAAAATCCTGTTCAATTCACGGCAGTGCCAATGGCTGAAAATTGATTTCAGCCCAGGCAGACAGGTATGGCATCAACATGCACAAACCTTCAGCAGCGGGATTGTGGGGGCGGGTAACTGGCTGACGAGACGGCCAGTGCAGTTTTCCCTGTACAACCCGGCCGCAGGGACGGTGGTGGAAATCGACAATGTACGCCTCCTCGATTCACGGGGCCGTGATTTGCTCAAAAATGGTGATTTTTCAAAGGGGGGCGATTTCTGGTTTTTCAAGTCCAATGATCACCTTTTCTGGCATGCCAAGAACCTGTGGGTGCACCTGCTGTTCGAGCAGGGCTGGCTGGGCATGATGCTGTTCGGCCTGATCATGGTGCTGGCGCTGGTCAGATTGATGAGGGCGGTGGGACAGGGCAGTATCGACGCCACCGTTTTACTCGCAGTCATGAGTGCATGGTTCGTGGTCGGCGTGGTTGACAGTCTGGTGGATGCCCCAAGGCTCGCCCTCATGGTTCATGGGTTGCTTCTGGTCAGCGCTGCCTGGGATTGTTCAACTGATGCGAAGCCCGGCAGGAAAAGGCATTTGCGTCGTCGTCATTTGCATGAGACACGGCATCACACGGCTGATGCGGCGTAAACCGGTCTGCTTGTGGTATAAAAACTCCCGATATTCCAGATTCAGGGAACCTGCTTGCTATACGATGTCTTCAACGGCGATGCCGACGGTGTATGCGCCCTGCACCAGCTCCGTCTGGCGGAACCCGCCGACTCGCAACTCATCACCGGCCCCAAGCGTGATATCAGTCTGCTGAAACGCGTCAAGGCGCAAGCGGGCGACAGAATCACCGTGCTGGATGTGGCGCTGTCGAAAAACCGCGAAGCGCTGGATGCAGCACTGGCCGCAGGGGCCAGTGTTCGGTATTTTGATCATCATCAGTCCGGCGATATTCCCGAACACCCAAATTTCGAAGCGCATATCGACACCAGTCCGGAAACCTGCACCAGCCTGCTGGTCAATGACTATCTAGGCGGCAAACATCTTGCTTGGGCGGTGACCGCGGCGTTCGGCGACAATCTGGCCCAGTCTGCGCGCAAGGCCGCTGCGCCATTAAAGCTGAACGATGCCCAACTCGAGCAATTGCGCGAACTGGGCGAATGCCTGAATTACAACGGCTATGGCGAAACGCTGGCGGACCTGCATTACGAGCCGGATGTCTTGTATCGCATCGTGCATCAGTATGTTGATCCTTTCGACATGATCGCTACCGAGCCCGCATTTCAGGTATTACGTAACGGTTTTGCCGATGATATGGCGCATGCTGAGAGTGCCAGGCCAGAGGAAGAGCGCCCGTCGGGGCGAATTTATGTCCTGCCCGCCGAGAAGTGGGCACGGCGTATTTCCGGCGTGCTGGGCAATAGGCTGGCAGAAACTTCACCCAGCCTGGCACATGCCGTGCTAACACGCAAGCCTGGTGGCGGTTATGTCGTCAGCGTGCGCGCGCCGTTGGCAAACAAATCCGGCGCGGACGAAGTTTGCAGCCAGTTCGAAACCGGTGGGGGGCGCAAGGGGGCGGCAGGCATCAACCATTTGCCCGAGGCGGATTACAGCCGTTTCGTGAATACTTTTTTTGGCGTCTACAAAGGATGAACGTGGACCATTTGATTGCTCCACATGGTGGAAAGCTCGTCGATCTGATCGTCCCGGCCGACAGGGCCGAGGCATTGAAAAAGGAGGCATTCGATCTGCCCTCAATCAGTCTGGATTGGCAACAGGCAGGTGAGCTCGAAATGCTGATGGGGGGGGCTTATTCTCCCCTGACCGGCTATCTCGGCAAAGCCGATTTCGAGAGCGTTCTGAAATCGATGACATTGTCGGATGGCACTGCCTGGCCGATCCCAATCAGTCTTTCCGTCAATGAAAAGCAGGCTGCGCAGATCAAGCCCGGTGATCGCGTGGCCTTGAGGGATGGCGAGGGCTTCATGCTCGCGATGCTTGACGTGAGCGATGTGTGGCAGCTGGACGTAGCCCAGTCCGTTTCATTGCTGGAAAAATCGCCGGCGCCCAAAGGGGTCGAGCTTGTTTCGGGCGCATGGCTGGTCGGCGGAAAGATCGAGGGCGTATCCATGCCGCAGCATCATGACTTTACCTCGTTGCGACTGGGGCCGGCCGAACTGAGATCACAGCTTGCCAGGCGTGGCTGGCGCAGGATCGTTACCTATATGGCGCGCCAGCCGATGCACCAGGCTCAATTTGCCTTTTGTCTGCGCAGTGCAATAGAACATGAAGCAAACCTGCTTCTGTTGCCCTGTGGTGGCGGGGACCTCACCGGAAACGCCGGATACATCACGCTGATTCGTTCATTCCAGGCCATGATGTCACGCTTTCCGGTGGCGACGACCCAATTGGCCATGCTGCCCGTCGCGGCCAGAACATCCAGCCTGCGTGAAAAGCTGCTGGGTGCCATCGTGGCCCGGAACTATGGTTGCACGCACGTCATCATGGGTGGAGAGCATCAGGCCGCTGGCGAATGCCGGCGTGGAGAGGATGTGACGAGGGATCATGATGGCCTGAACATCGTTGCCGAATCACACAGGCTGGGTGTGACGG
>JACAED010000077.1 GCA_013389025.1 Hydrogenophilaceae bacterium | reverse complement strand
CGGCGGCACCATGATCATGCCCATGCCGGTGAGCACGCTGGCCACAACCAGGTCAATGATGAGAAAAGGCAGGATGACCATGAAGCCGATCTGGAACGCTGTTTTCAACTCGCTGGTGACATAGGCCGGCGCCAATGCATGGAAGGGCACGGCCTGGGCATTCTTCACGTCCACACTGGCGCCCTCTTCCATGAACAGCGACAAATCCTCGGCACGCGTCTGACGAAGCATGAAGGCCTTCAGCGCATCGCCTGCCTTCTCTCGCGCGGCTTCGGCGGCAAGCTGGCCTTTTGCGTAAGGTTCGTAGGCTTCCTGATTGATTTTGCCGATGACGGGGTGCATGACGAAATACGCCACCAGCAAGGCCAGGCCAACCAACACCGGGTTGGGTGGCGCATACTGGTTACCCAGTCCCTGGCGCAACAGGAAGAACACCACGACCACGCGCGTAAATGCCGAGAGCGAGAGCAGCAGCGCGGGCAGGAAAGGGACCAGCATCACATAGGGAAGGCTGCCGGCGGGAATGGAATAACTTTGTCCACCCGGCGCGGGCGCGGTCTGGAATAGCGTGAAGCCCGGATCAGCGGCAACAACGCTCGCCGGCACCCATGACAACAACAGCAACAACAACAGTTTTGTCAGGCTTCTCATGTCAAGGCTTGATGCCACCCTCGCCCGGTCTTGGCAGCGTATGCAACGTGCGCACCTGCCCGCCGCCCACGCCCAGGACCAGCCAGGTGTCCCCGATTTCCACCACAACCACTTTTTCCCGTGCACCCACCGCTGTGGCTCCAATGACTTTCACCGCTCCGGACTTGCCAACTTGCGGCAGATATCGCTTTGCCAGCCACGCCGCCAGAACGAACAGTCCGAGAATCAACAGCAGGGAAAACGCCATGCCGTTCACGCCGGACATGACGGATCCGGCAGCAAATGCCGGCGATGCCGCGATCAGCGACAACAGACTTGGAACATGCTTCATCTCGTTTTTTCCATTTCTGTTTTTGCCCAGTTCATCAGGCATCCGGGGTCGATGAAAAACCTCACTTCGCACCATGCATTTTGAATGGCCAGCGCCATGCCCACTGCCTGGGGCCATACAATCCTGTCTCCCAGATTGATGGCCGACTCCGCCAAGGCCAGTGTCAATAACCGGTCCAGCGAACCGGTCAAACCTGTCGGGGCGGGTTCACAGCGGGTTTTCCCGGCGCCGCCAAAACGCGCAGCCAGCCACGCATCTTTCATTTCCTCGCTGGGCAAAATGATCGGCATGCCGGATACGCTTTCTCTGTCGGTCCTGATTTCCCTGGCATCAACGCACAGCACGGAAACACCCAGTCTGGCCGCCAGCCTGCCTCTCACCCGCTCGGCCAGGACATTCAAGACGGCTGGTTCATCCCTGGCCCGCGCGAAAAAAGCCTGCTCGTCGGCAGTCAATGCAGGCAGGCGGATCATTCAACCCTCTCCGATCCGGGCAACAGAAAGCCTGTCTCGCGTTTTTCCATTGGCATGCGCAAGTACGCTGCCTTGGAGGCCAGTTCGTCGTGAAGCCGGCGCTCTTGCCTTTCGTCTCGCCGAGCCTCATCAATCGCGTGACGCCGAGCCAGAACCTGCAGGGCTTCGAGGCGCTTCTTTTCACTCTGCCAGATTCCCAGTGTGCGTTGCCATGTCGCGTAGGCCGAATCAATGGCCCGCCTGCCCGCAGCCAAGCGTTTCCGGTAATCGCAAAGAACCGTGCTTGCCTCGCCTGCCACAGCGGAAGCGCAACCCTGTTTCAAGCGTAACGACAGCGCATCGTTATAGCTGGCCCGCTGCTGCTCGATGCGAACAACCTGCGTCCGCGCCCGCAGCCATTCTGCATGGGCCAGCTTGACCGCGCGCGATTTCGCTTCCACCTTTGTCCGGGTCAGATCAAGCACCAGCTGCAATGGAAAAGGGCGTGCCATGATCCGTCCGTTCAGGGAAGTACCCCGGCCAGCGCATTGCGCGCGGCCTCCATGTCGATGCGCTCATCCATTTTCTGCATCAGGAAATCCTGCATCGCGGGATAGATGGCAACGGCCTCGTCCAGCACGGCGTCTGCGCCGGGCACATAGGCGCCCACCGACAACAGATCGCGGCTGCGGCGATAGCGCGAATACAGGTACTTGAAGCGGCGGATGCGCTCCATCTCCTCCTGCCTGACCAGATCAGGCAGCGCCCGGCTGATGGAGGATTCGATATCGATGGCCGGATAGAGCCCTGCATCCGCCAGATCGCGCGACAGCACGATATGGCCGTCGAGGATAGCGCGCGCCGCGTCGGCGATCGGATCCTGCTGATCGTCCTGTTCCATCAGTACGGTGAAGAATGCGGTAATCGAGCCGCCGCCGCTCCTTGCATTTCCGGCTCGCTCGCACAATTGCGGCAGCTTGGCAAACACTGAAGGCGGGTAACCCTTGGTGGCGGGCGGCTCGCCGATGGCCAGCGCGACTTCACGCTGGGCCATGGCATAGCGCGTCAAGGAATCCATGATGAGCAGCACCTGCTGCCCCTGGTCGCGGAAATGCTCGGCGATGGACATCGCATAGGCCGCGCCGTTCAATCTCATCAGCGGCGGATTGTCCGCGGGCGAGGCCACCACCACGGCGCGCGCCATGCCCTCTGCGCCCAGATTGTTCTCGATGAAATCCTTCACCTCGCGGCCACGTTCGCCAATCAGGCCGACAACGACGACATCGGCATTGGTGTAGCGCGCCATCATGCCCAGCAGGATCGACTTGCCGACACCGCTACCCGCAAACAGTCCCAGACGCTGGCCGCGCCCAACGGTCAACAGCGCATTGATCGAGCCTATCCCCACATCCAGCGGCTCGCGGATCGGCGCGCGCTCCAGCGGATTCAGCGGACGCGAATACAGCGGCACGCGGCGGTCGCTCACCAGCGGCCCCAGCCCGTCGATGGGCCGGCCTGCGCCATCCATCACACGGCCAAGCAATTGCGGGCCCACCGAAACCTGTCGCACGCGATCCTGCGCGCGGCGGCGGGGCACGTAGCGGCGGCCCAGACGAGGCGGCTGCGCGGCAAGCGGATTCTCGGGAATCACGCGCGCGCCCGGCATCACGCCATAGATGTCGGTCGAAGGCATGAGATACAGCCGGTCGCCGGAAAAACCCACCACTTCGGCGTCAACGCTCTGGCCGCCCGGAATCTGCACCACGCACTGGCTGCCGATCGGCAACCGCAGGCCCACCGCTTCCATCACCAGACCTGCAACACGGGTGAGCTGTCCGCTGGTTTGCCAAGGCTGCGCAAAGCCCACCGCGCGGCGGCAATCGGCCAGATATTCGCGATGACGCACCGTGCGGTCCATGCCCGTTACTCCATCCAGTTCCGGTTGCTGCCCAATACCGTCACCACCTGCCGCCAGCGTGCCTGCAGGGTTGCATCCAGATCGCCCTGCGGCGTTTCGATCAGGCAGCCGCCGCGCACGATGCGAACATCCTCGACGATGCGCAGCCGGCTCTTGTCGAGTGCCTCGTTCAACAAGGGCCGGATGATGGCGGCATCATCCGGATTGAGCAGAAGTCTTGCCTCGCGCGTGGTTTCCACCATCTGGCGCAATGCCAGGTTGACTACATCCAGTATGCGTTCCGGACGTGCCGAGAGTTCACCAGCCACCACCTGACGCGCGACATCGAGCGCCAGATTCAACACCTGGTCCGACAATCTGAAATCAAGCGAATCCAGCGCGGCACTATAGCTTTCGGTCAACTCCCTCAAACGCCCAGCTTGCAATCTGGCTTCTTCCCTCGCCTGCGCGAGTCCCGCTTCGTAACCCTTTTTGCGGGCCGCCTCGAATGCCTCTTCCAGCCGCCGCTTTTCGGCCTCGGCAGGATCAAGCTCGGGCGCGGCCTCCAGTCTTTCCCAGCGGTCAAACGCGCTGCGTGTGTCCGGGCTGCTGTCGGGCTTGTCGATCATGGCTTGATTTCCAGCGCGCCGTTCGAGGCCATTTCACGCAACAGGCCGACCACTTGCTCCTGTGCAGCATCGATCTCGTCCAGACGTGCCGCACCAAGCGATTCGAGGTCGTCCCGCAAGCGTCGCGCGGCCGTTTCCGGCATGTGCCGGAGCAAGGTTTCCACCAGGTCAGGGTCGGCTCCTTTCAGCGCCAGCAACAGGACATTGCCCGGCACGGCCTTGAAAAACCGCGTGCGGCTCTCTGGCGTCAGGCGCTTCATGTCCTCCATGCCAAGCTGGCGTGCTTTCAAGTGTTCCAGCAAATCGGGTGCATCCTTCGCCAGGCCCGATTCGGCCTGAATCCGTGCCGCCGGGCTCAGATGTTGCAGCATTTCGGCCGCAAGTATTTTGCCGTCCGTTTCTGCCCCTTCCCAGCGCAATCTGGACGCCAGCCATTCGTTCAATTCGTGCATGGCCTCCGCCGGCACGCCGCGCCATTCCGCCACACGCTGGATGACCTCATGCCGCAAGGGCTCATTCAGCCATTCCAGGACTTTGGACGCCTGTTGCCTGTCGAGGTGAACCAGCACGGTCGCCACGACTTGAGCATGTTCGTCCTGCAGTAATGCCGCCACTTCGGCAGGCTCCATCCAGTCAAGCTTTTTCAGATCTTGTGCGCTTCGACCAATCAGGCGCTGCATGAGTTGGCGGCCCCGGTCATCGCCCAATGCGCGCGTAAGTGCGGCATCGAGAAATTCTTCCGGGTCGGCGCCAAAGCCGGTCTGTCGTTCGGCTTCAACGGCATACTCCCGAAGCACGGTCTCGACGCGCTCACGAGGCAGCACGCCGATTTCACGCATGGTCCGGCCCAGCTCGCTGACTTCAACCGGCGAGAGATATCGCAACACTTGCGCCGCCGCTTCCTCGCCAAGCGACAGCAACAGGATCGCGCTCCTTTCCGTACCCTCGCGGTTCATGCGTTCATCCACAGTTTCACCACGCTGGCCGCCACTTTCGGATCTTCCATGACTCGCTTTCTGACGGAGCCGAGTTCTGCTTCAAACCTTTGACCGGGACTAACCGATTCTTCCTGCGCAATCGCGGCTTCACCGGACCGGGAACGCCCATGCCTCACCCGCATCCAGACCAGCAACACACCCCCCAGAACCGCCAGCGCAAGGCCTGCATAGACCGGCCAGTCTGTACTCGCTTTGGCGTACCGCATCGTCTCGGCTGTTTTTTCGTCCACGTTGCGGAGTGATTCCGGTTTTGCGGCATTCCCGGCTTCCGTTGAAGCATGGACCGCAAAAGGCACCATGATCACCTGCACGCTGTCGCGGCGCCGACTGTCGAGACCGATGGCCTGTCTTGCCAGCCGTTCGATTTTTTCGAGCTGTGGTTTTTGCAAACCCGCCGCCTCGTCCACCACCACGAGAGCGGTGAGTCGCTTGATCATGCCATTGGGTTCCTTGACGTGACGGGTGGTTTTGCGCGAAACCACCATGGCCTTGCCGGACTGGCTGGCGTTTTCGGTCGTTTCCTCGCTTTCGCTGAAATCGATCTGCGCCGTGACCTGCACTTTGTAGGCGTGAGGCTGCAAGGCGGATGACAGCATGTCGTAAAGCCGCCCGGTGTATTCGCTTTCGATTCGCCGGGTGTATTCAAGCTGATCGGGGCTCAGTTTGCGATAAAGCCCGGCCACGCCGGCGGCGAGCAGCATGCCGGACTGATCCACCACACTGACCTGCGCGGCGGTCATGCCGGGCACGCTGCTGGCAATAATGTGGCGGATCGACTCGACCTGCCTTTCGCCCAACCCCGCGGCCGGATTCAGTTTGATCAGCACGGCAGCGGCTGGAGGAATACGTTCACGGAGGAAGGATGTCTGTCTGGGCAGCGCCAGGTGAACCCGGGCGGATGCAATGCCGTCGAGCGCCCCGATGGATTTCGCCAATTCGTCTTCAAGCGCACGCTGATAGCCGATCTGTTCCTGGAACTGCGACAAGCCGAAACGCGAGGCGCCAGAGGATTCGGCCTCGCGCTTGTCGCCTCTGGGCAATCCCTGTGCGGCCAACTTGTAGCGCGCCACATGCAGTTGATCCACGGGCACCTCAATCGCGCCGCTCGTTTCCGCCAGCCGATAGGGAATGTTCAGGCGCTCGAGCGCGTCCACTACGGCGCCGCCATCACGATCGGACAGATTGGCAAACAGAACCCGGTAATCAGGCTCGCGCTCCCAAAACAGAAAAACCAGTACGATGGCAGCCAACAGCGCCAGGCCTGCCCACCCCGCCTTTTTCCAGGAACTGGCCGCGAGCAGTGACGTCGACAGCGCCGCCAGGTTCAGACCTTCGGCCATGACACCTCGCATCCAAACCGCAAAATGTTGATGTCTCTTCTCCAGTTATCCACGGGAATGTCCGTAAAAACAACCATGTCGCCCGCTTTTGGACAGATTATAGCTGTCATGGGCCCAGCTCAATACAGGCAGCCAGGCATGAAGAAAAAGGTTTTGATCGTCGACGATTTTGCCAGCATGCGCCGGATGATGCGCGCCGCGCTCAGGCCGCTGGCCGAGCTGGAAATCCACGAGGCAGATCACGGCCTGTCGGCATGGGACAGACTGCAATCCACGCCCCACGACCTGCTGATCAGCGATATCTGCATGCCGCATCTGGATGGCTGGCAACTGGTGCAACGAATTCGGAAAAGCGAACACCATGCGGGCCTGCCCATCATTCTGGTCAGCGCCGAACCGGCGCCAGACAAGCTTCCGGGCAGCCTGTGTTATCTTGGCAAGCCTTTCAGGCCTGCTTCGCTTCGTCACGCCGTCGCCGAGTTTCTCAAAGAAAATCCGGCCCCATGACCGCACGCAATATCACTTCACTGCTGTTCGCACGCTTGCGGCTGGAAAACCACCAGACCGCCGCCTTTCGTATCGCCAGTGAATCCTCCGCGCCAAGCAAATGCGCTGCCACTTCGCCCAGGCTGGGCTGGTGGCCAGCCAACAGCACGCAGTCTTCATCCCTGCCCGGCCAGCCCGCCGCATCCAGCACTTCTTTCCAGTTCGCGCCCGGCGATATGGCCGGCACGATTTCAAACGGCTTGCCCAATGCTCTGACCGTCTGTTTAGCGCGTGTTGCCGGGCTGGCCAGTATCCGGCAATCCACGGGCAAGCGTTCATTCAACCAGTCAGCCATCTTTGCCGCCTGCTTCCTGCCCTTGGGGGTCAGTTCGCGCGCAAGATCATCCAGGCCGTCTTCGGCTTCGGCGTGACGCCAGAGTACGAGTTCCATCCAGTAATCCTCAGTTGATTCGCAGCAGCGAAACACAAAATCGCGCGCCACCGCCGGGGGCGTTTTCCACATTGACCGAGCCGCCGTGCTTTTCCGTCACCACGCGCACGAAATACAGGCCGAGGCCCGCGCCCGGCACGGCGCTGCCCTGAGCGTTCAGGCGCGAGAAGCGCTTGAACAGTCTGGGCAATTCGGCTTCCGGAATGCCAGGCCCACTGTCGGTCACGCAAAATCTGACCCTGTTGCCATTCTCCGTCAGTTCGATCCTGACCGAGCTGTTTTCAGGCGAATACTTGACGGCGTTCTGGATGAGATTGACCGCCATGCGCTCCAACAACCCGAATTCGCCCTTGACCCAGACCGGATCGACAGGAATATACCGCACCAGGGCCACGCCCTTCGATTGCGCAAGCGGGTAGACCGCATCCGCCGCCTGCTGCAGCAAACCGCACAGATCGATTTCCTGAAACGCCGTTTCGTCTGACAACTCGGCACGAGACGTGGCGAGGAATTCTTCGGCCAGTTCATGTGCCCTTGCCAGTTGGGCGCGCAAGCGCGCCAGGGATTCCGGCGATCCTTGAGCCGATCGCAACTGTTCCACCGCCATGGCCAGAGGCGCCCGGATATCGTGCGACAAAAAGGCCAGGGTTTCGCGGCGCTCCGCTTCCAGGCGCTTGACTTCGGCGATATCCACCAGATTGATCACGCGTGCAATGCCCATGGCGGGGGGAAATTCCGCTTCATCCACCAGCAGCGGAACACCGTCGCGGCTCCTGATTTCGTGTTGTACCGGTGTTTCATCCGCTTTGAGTTCAAGGGGGGAAGGCTTGTCCTTTTCAGCGCCAAGCCAAGCCTGGGCGCGCCGGTTGACCAGCCGCACCCGCCCGGTTTTGTCGACTGCCACCACGCCATGCGGCATGCCTTCCAGCACCCGGTCAATCAGATTGCGCAGGGCACGCACACGCTGCGATGCCGCCTGAATCTGCGTGATGCGCGCCTGGAAGGGGTCGCCGGTTCCCGCCTCGGGCATGCCCCGGCCGACTATGGCCGATTGCTCGAGATCATGCGTCAAGTGGCGAATTTCACGGTCCAGAAAACGGCTGGCGGCTTCCAGCCTGCGCCAGCTCCACACCGGGTATGCAATCAGGATCGCCAGCAGCGCACCTGAAGGCGCAAACCAGATATTGGCAACGTGCGGCAAGGCAAGCGCAACGCCGGTGACAAACACCAGCAGCGCAACGCTGGCAAGAATACCCATGCGCGGGCTGAGCCTTGCCAACAGGAACACAGGCAGCACGCTCAGCAACATCGTAACGAACATGCCGGTTTCCCGCGTGAGATTTTTTACCAGCTTGCCCTGCCTGAAAGCCTCCAGCGCATTGGCATGGAACTCCACGCCGGGCATCGGTTCGGACAAGCCGGAAACAGGAGTCGGCAGGCGGTCACCGAGACCCGATGCTGTCGCGCCGACCAGAACGATCCTGTCCTTGAACAGTCCCGGCGGATAGCGACCGGTCAAAACCTGCGCATAGGACAGCGTCTGGAAATGACCGGGCGGACCCAGAAAAGGGATGCGGCGAAAGTCCTCCCGCACAAGGACGAATGGCGAACTGCCGTCCGGTTCGGCCGCGGCATCCACCTCGACCCCTATCAACGCATGATGAATGGCTTCTGCAAAATGAGGCCATCGCGGTGCACCCAGGCCTTCGCGTAAATAGAGTCCCCGCACGATGCCGTCCTCCTCGATCTCCGCATGCGCCCGTCCCAATGCGACGGCATGACTGGTCAGTTGAGGCAAAGGGAGCACTTCGAGCAATTGCCCATTAAGCCGGCTTTGTTCCAGCATCACGGGTAGCGCAACCCGGCGAGAGGTTTCCATCGCCCGTGCCAGCTCGGCATCGGCCGGCTGGTCGGCGGTATCGGGTTCGGCAAAGATCAGGTCCAGCGCAATCAGCTTCGCCCCATCGCCGGATAGCCGGTCTATCAGCGAAGCATGCAACCTCCGCGACCAGGGCCAGCGGCCCAACTGCGACAGGCTGTCCTCGTCGATGGCAACGATGACGATATCCGCCGGCGGCGGCCTGGAAGCCATGCGCTGGCCAAGGTCATACAAGAGATTGTCGATGCGAAACAGGATACCGGTAAATGACACCGTCACCCCCGCCAGCATCAGGATGAGCGCGGTGCGCCAGCGTTCGTCTATGAAACCGGATTTCAAAGCAGAAACAGCGGCATCAGCAAAAGGAAGTAAGGCCACCAGGGCTTGCGCGGGACTTCGATGGACTGCTTGCTGTAGGGGCCCGAAGTACCGTCGGCTTCAATAACGCGCGCACCCAAAGAATACATTCCTGCTTCCGGACGTGGCAGGCTCAGTTTCACGCCATCCGGTCTGCCCTGCCAGACGATCTGCTTCAGGTCTGCGTCCTTTGCAAATATCGTTTCGTATTGCTGTCCGGCGGGAAGTGCGGGCAACTCGATGCGCACGCTATCCTCTCCAATCTGGATACTGGAACCGCTCAAGTCCGGCGCACCGGGCGCCGGTTTGTAGCTGAAACGCCGGACGTCCGTGTAAGGCCCGCGCTCGCCTGAGGAATCGATGCTGGCAACCCGCCAATAGTATTCACCCTCCTTCAAGGCAGCGGGCTGAAAACGGGTCCCATCGAGCACTTCGTCAATCAACAGATTTGCAAAAGACGCATCGCGCGCGAGCTGCACGCGATAGCGACTTGCTTCCTGCGATTGCGTCCAGTCCAGCACGGGCTGTGCCAAACGCACCCTGGCATCCTGCGCAAGATAGCCCAGAATGGGTGGAAAAGGGTGCGCATCGACTTCAAACGCATGCAGGCTGTCCAGGCCGTAAAGTCCCAGCCCATCCACGCCGCGCAGCCGAAGAAAATACTTGCCATCCGGCAAGTCAGCGAATGCCAGCACCGGGCCTTTGCTTTCCCTGTCCTGCAAAATGTCACTGAAGCTGGCATCCGGAGAAATCTGGCCCGACCAGCTTTCCGCACCTTTCAACTCAGGCAGTGCAAATCTCAAGGGATAGCGATCCAGCTTTGCCGGTAGTCCCGACACATCCGGTGCGGCCAGCAAGGCAACAGGAGGACGCGGCGGCTTGCCTGTCTCGGCAAGCGTTCCCTGCGCCTGCGACACCAGCACTTCCTCGCTGGCGGCTTCGACCCCCACCTGCCCTTCCAGGGTTTCCTCACGCATGGCGGATTCATCGGCGGATACCCGGAACACCGTTCCGCGCACCGCTGCCACAGCCGAAGGCGTGATGACCTGCAATCGACTGCCAGGCTGTTTTCGCGTATTGGCTTTCAACTCCGCCCTACCCTGTTGCAGCCGGACTCGCGTGTCGACCATGCCGCCGCCCGCATACACACTCAGCGTATCCAGCCTGAGGCTGGAATTCGGTTGCAGCGTCAATCTGGAACCATCGGCAAACTCGATGACTGCCGAGCCATTGCGCGTCAGAACCGATATACCTGCGGACAATGCGGCCCCTGCCGTCAGCTCAGTGGCCGATGCGCCCGGTTGGCTGGCTGATACCTGTCCCGAGACGGAAATCACCCTGGCTGGAGCGGGCTGCTGCCTGAGCAAGGCAAGCGGAATTCGCAAACTTGTGCCCGGAATCAGCCGGTATGGATTGATAACGTGGTTGAGCCGCTGCAGCCGTCCCCAGTCGCCGGGATTAACGAGATAGGACCGGCCGATTCCGATGAGGGTATCGCCAGGGCGAATGGTGTATCGCCACTCGGGTACGGATACGACAGGCGCGGCATGAAGAAATGACGGCAGCAATACAGACGCCAGCAAAACCCATCTGTTCAAGCCGTCTCCTCGATCCGCTCAAGGCGATAGCCCTGTCGGTAAACCGAAGTCAGCCGCCAGCCGTTTTCGGGCGACAGGCCAAGCTTGCTGCGCAAGTGGCTGACGTGGACATCCACCGTGCGCGTGTCTATGTCTGGGCTTGAACCCCACACCACCTGGATCAGGTGACCGCGGGGAAGCAGTTGCCCGACACGGCTGAAGAAATATAGGGCGAGTTCGGTCTCCTTTTCTGTCAACCGGATGGGAGCTTCATTGACGGTAAATTGCCTGTTGCCGAAATCCACGATGATCTGTCCGAAATCCTGGATCGGCTCGGGCCTGATCTTGGCAGCGCAACGGCGGGCAACAGCATGCAAGCGGGCGATCAGCACGCCTTTTGACGGCGGCTTGACGATGTAGTCATCCGCACCAGCCTGGATCACCGACACGACATCCTCTTCCGCATCGCGCGCGGTCAGGAAAATGACAGGCGGCAATGAGCCCTTGAGCTTGAGCCCCATCATCACTTCCGGGCCGCTGATATCCGGTAATGTCCAGTCCATGATGCAGACATCGAATTTCCTGTCGGCCATCGCACGCACGCACTCGCGGCCGGTTCGAAACCACTCGGCTTCATGGCCCGCTTCGTGTAGCCATTCCATAACCGTGGAAGCAAAGCTCGCATCGTCTTCGAGAAAAGCGATTTTCATGGACAGGCCCATTCCCTTGAACGTTTCAATTTGCTGATCAGACATGGCCATGATTTTGGAGTGAATTACAGCGGCCGCAATAGACTTTTTTACCAGACAGGCCGATTGCGTGAAAATAATTGTAAACACTCCCCTAATAAAGACAAATTCGCCCGGTTTTCTTCGGAAACCCAGCCTTCAACAGCCGACAAGACCTGATCCAGCTTTCCGTCATGGTTCATTGCGGCTATTTGACGCAGTGCCGCTGCCTGGTCATTCATCGAACCGAGCTTGTCCTGCAAATCCGCAAGGCCGGAAGCAAACGTCTTTTTCATCCTGATCAGGCTGGAAAAATGCTCGCAGGCATACCGAAGCCGCTTGATCTGCACACGAAGCGCATGCCGCTGGTCAACCGAATAGCTCGCAAACTGCCCGGAGGACAATGCGATGCGATCAAACATCACTTCAAGTCTGCCCGTGGCGAAGGGACCCAGCCTGCCTTCATCTGAATCGCCTTTGAACTGCTCCAGCCAATGCCCAAGGGCAATCAGGGCCTCCCCGGTGGCAGGCGCAAGCACGGCGGACAAAGCCGAATCGCGCTGACGCCGACGAAAGGCCCTGGCACGTCTCTGCAAAAGTCCGAACTGTTCAGGCGACAACCTGTTCTGCAAGCGAGGCAGTGTTTCAAGCACGAAAACATCCGCATCACGCAGCTTGCCGAGTTCATTGCCCAGGCTTGCAATCTGCGTCAGCGGGCGATCCGGGAACGCACACACCTTGCGAAACAGCCTCACTGCGGAGCGCAGACGCCGGATCGCCACCCGCGCCTGATGGCAGTATTCCGGATCCGGATCCATCAGCAGGCCCGGCAGGTTGGCCTGCAGCTGTGCAAGGTCCGCGCGCAGGATATGTGCAAAGCCCGTGCATATCGGCATCCTTTTGTCAAGCAGTGGATTGGCAGACTTAACCGGCTGTGGTTCCTTTCCGCTTGCAAGGCGGGCACCGCGGGCCGCCTTGCTCGGCGGGTAAGGAATGAGCATCACCTTTTGCGCAAGCAGTCCGGCGAGTCCGTACAGTGATTCGTTCGAACCCGATTTCAGTTCCAGCTCGACTTCGCACAATCCCTGAGTTCGCCTGCCGGACAGGATTTCACCCACATCCAGTGCCACTTCGACGCGGCTGCCATCCGGCATACGCAGTTGCCAGGCCGTTCGTTCGAACCGCGTTTCGTACATGACCTTCAGATTGTCCCGCCGCTTGTCTGGAACCAGCTTTTTGACGAGCTTGCCCGGCAATAAAGAAAAATCCGGCAAGGGTCCGGCAACTGGCGCCTCCAGTTCAAGCCGCCGACTTAAACCGCCCGACTGCTCGCCCTCGGTCTTGAGCGTCTGTACCCATTCGCTGTCCACCTTGCGCACACGCAAGGCCACGCCCTTCTTCGCAAGCATGAAATCCGGCGTATCGAAGTACAACGTGCGCAATGCCTGGCACGATGCCTTGGCGCGGCTCAACCGAGGATGCCTGATGAATGCGTCTACCTCATCCGGGTGCAGCCAGAGCTTGAGTTCGGTTTCCTGGGGAAGTGCTGTCATTTGCAGTCTTTCTTCCGCGATAGATGAAATACGCTGCTTTTTGTTAGCATCGGTTGAAATATAGCCCAGCCTGCCCTGTGGTATGTGACAGCGGCTTGCACAAATCCAGGCACAAACCATGAAAATACCCAGCCCCGATCAGCTCATCAACCGCGAACTCGGCATCCTCGCCTTTCAGCGACGCGTTCTGGCCCAGGCCGAAGAGCCGGGCACACCCATGCTGGAACGTCTGCGCTTCCTGTGCATCGTGTCCAGCAATCTCGACGAATTCTTCGAGGTTCGCGTGGCCGGCCTCAAGGAACAGATCAAGGCCGGCATTACCGCACCGTCGCCGGACGGGCTATCCCCGAAGCAGGCTTTCCGCGCAGTGAGCAGCATGGCGCATGAGCTGGTGGCGCGGCAATACGAACTGCTGAACAAATCGATTCTTCCTGCGCTTGCCGACAAGGGCATCCGTTTCATTCGCCGCACGCACTGGAACGAGGAACAGGCCGCGTGGATACGCGACTATTTCTTCCGCGAACTGATGCCTGTGCTGACCCCCATCGGCCTTGACCCCGCCCATCCGTTTCCAAGGGTGCTGAACAAGAGCCTGAATTTCGCCGTCGAACTCAAGGGCAAGGATGCGTTTGGACGCAATTCCGGCGCGGCCGTGGTGCAGGCGCCACGTGCGCTGCCGCGCGTCATCCGCCTGCCGGAGGAAATAGCAGGCTGCGAGTACGGATTCGTGTTCCTGTCTTCCATCCTGCATGCGCATGTGGGTGAACTTTTCTCGGGCATGACGGTGGAAGGCTGTTACCAGTTTCGCGTCACGCGCAATTCGGACCTGTTCGTCGACGAGGAAGAAACCAAGAACCTGCGCCAGGCGCTGCAGGGCGAACTGCCGCATCGCCATTTTGGCGCCGCCGTCCGGCTGGAAGTGGCTGACAACTGCTCGGACTCGATGATCGATTTCCTGCTCAGGCAGTTTGAGTTGGAACGTGAAGACCTCTACCAAGCGCATGGCCCGGTCAATCTGGTGCGGCTCATGCAGGTGCCGGACTGGGTCGACCGGCCCGATCTCAAATTTTCGCCTTTTGTACCGTCTTTGCCCGCGCGCATCGGCAAGTCTGAAGACATGTTCGAGGTGATCCGCAGGAGTGATGTGCTGCTGCATCACCCTTATGAATCCTTCCAGCCCGTCATCGATTTCATCGATCAGGCCGCATCGGATCCGCAGGTGATGGCCATCCGGCAGACCGTGTACCGCACCGGTACCGATTCGCAGTTGATGAAGGCACTGATCCGTGCCGCGCAAAGCAGCAAGGAAGTCACCGTCGTGGTGGAACTGATGGCACGCTTTGACGAAGAAGCCAACATCAACTGGGCCGCCAAGCTTGAAGAGGCCGGTGCGCATGTCGTGTATGGCGTGGTCGGACACAAGACACACGCCAAGCTGGCGCTGGTCATCCGCCGCGAGGAAGGCAAGCTCAGGCGCTACGCGCATCTTGGCACCGGTAACTACCACCCGCGTACCGCGCGTCTGTATACCGACTTCGGCCTGATGACGGCCGACGAGGCCATTACGGCAGATGTGAATCAGATTTTCACCCAGCTGACCGGACTAGGACGTGCAGGCAAACTGACCCGGCTCTGGCAGTCACCCTTCACATTTCATCCAGAAATCATGGCTGCCATTGAGCGCGAAACCGAAGCGGCAAAATCGGGCAAGCCCGCCACCATCATTGCCAAGATGAACGCCCTTCTGGAACCGCAGGTCATTGCCGCGCTGTATGAAGCATCGCAGGCCGGCGTCAGGATCGAACTCATCGTGCGCGGTGTCTGCGCACTGCGCCCTGGCGTACCCGGGCTGTCCGACAATATCCGCGTGCGTTCGATTGTTGGCCGTTTCCTCGAACACTCGCGCATATTCTATTTTCTCAATGGCGGCGACGAACAGGTCTACCTGTCCAGCGCGGACTGGATGGACCGCAATTTCTTCCGCCGCATCGAAGCCTGTTTTCCGGTACTGGATCCAAAGCTCAAAAAGCGTGTCATCCAGGAAGGCCTCAAGCCGTATCTGCGCGACAACCAACAGGCATGGGAAATGCAGGCAGACGGCAACTATCAGCGCCGCAAGGCGCCGCGCGCCAAGCCGCACAACGCCCAGGAGGAATTGCTGGCCGCGCTATCCAGCCCCGATGCCAAACTGACCAAACCGGCGTAGGACACGTATTCTTGACAGCCGGGAAGGCCTGAACCAGGCGATTGCCGGCTTGCGCCTCGGTCGTGTGACCTTGCCAGAACGGCCAGGCAAACTTCACCAAACAATCATCAAAGCGTAACCTTGCTGTCATCTCGCTGTGGCTTCATGCACGCATGCAGCAACATGCTTTTAACAGAACTGACATACCGCAGACCTCTCCGCCGTTATCAGTTCCTCTCTCAGCGGATTCTCTTCTAACCGGATTCGCCACCCCGCCCATCCAAGATTCACCTCCCTCCCCCGAAAATCACCGACACTACCGCACAATCTGGATATCCGACATCCATCTCGGCACGGCCGGCTGCCAGGCGAACTTTCTGCTTGATTTCCTGAAGCACAACGACTCCGACACGCTGTATCTGGTCGGCGACATCATCGACGGCTGGCAATTGAAGAAGGGCTGGTACTGGCCGCAAACGCACAACGATGTGGTGCAAAAAATACTGCGCAAGGCGCGCAAGGGCACGCGAGTGATATTCGTGCCCGGCAACCACGATGC
This sequence comes from Hydrogenophilaceae bacterium, assembly GCA_013389025.1. Taxonomy (GTDB): domain Bacteria; phylum Pseudomonadota; class Gammaproteobacteria; order Burkholderiales; family Thiobacillaceae; genus UBA6918. The sequence continues at coordinate 4,106 of JACAED010000077.1, read as the reverse complement.
CATGGCACGCCAGTTCATCGGCCTGGCATTCGGTGAAATCGAAGTCACTGATGAAATCATCCACGTCACCGCTCAGGGCAAGCGCCTGCTGGTCACACACGGCGACCTGTTCGACGGCGTCATGCAGCATGCGCGCTGGCTGGCCTATCTGGGCGATTCGCTCTATACCTTCGCGCTCGTACTCAACCGCTGGTTCAACTGGATACGCTCGCATTTTGGCTTCTCGTACTGGTCGCTGTCGCAGTATCTCAAGCACAAGGTCAAGAACGCAGTCAGTTTCATCACCGCATTCGAGAAGGTCATGGCCGAGGAGGCCAAACGCCGCGAATGCGACGGCGTGGTCTGTGGACACATCCACAAGGCGGAAATCCGCGACATCGATGGCCTGCTTTACTGCAACGATGGCGACTGGGTGGAAAGCCTGTCCGCGCTGGCCGAAACCGCCGACGGCGAACTGCAGATCATCCACTGGACGCAGTGCCTGGAAGCGCCCGCCAAGTCAAGGAAGCTTCGCAAAACCGCCATTACTGCCTGAGGAAACAATATGAAAGTCATGATCGTGACCGATGCCTGGCGCCCGCAGGTCAACGGTGTCGTGCGCACCCTCACCACCACCAAGCTGGAAATGGAAAAAATGGGGCATGAAGTCGACCTGCTCACACCGCTCGAATTCCGAACATTTCCCTGCCCGACCTATCCGGAAATCCGTCTGTCCTGGCTACCAGGGAAGACCGTCGAAAAACGCATCCGCGATTTTTCGCCCCACGCCCTGCACATCGCCACCGAAGGCCCGCTGGGCATTGCGGCACGGCGATACGCGCTGAAGAACAAATTGCCATTCACCACCGCCTACCACACCCGATTTCCGGAATATGTGCAGGCACGCTTCGCCATACCACTGTCCTGGACCTACCGCTTCCTGCGCTGGTTTCACGGGCCTTCAAGCGCGATGATGGCGCCAACGCCCAAGGTCAAATCCGATCTCGAAGCATGGGGCTTCACCAATGCCGTGCTGTGGACGCGTGGTGTCGATCTCGACGTGTTCAAGCTTCAGGAAGCAAACAGGCTCAACACCCAGCCACCGATTTTTCTGTATGTGGGCCGCGTGGCAGTCGAGAAGAACGTCGAGGCGTTTCTGCAGCTCGATCTGCCCGGATCGAAATGGGTTGCCGGTGATGGCCCGGCCATGGCCGGCCTCAAGGCCAAGTATCCCGATGTGAATTACCTTGGCGTGCTGAACCAGCAGGAACTCGCGGAGGTGTATGCCTCGGCGGATGTGTTCGTCTTCCCCAGCAAGACTGACACCTTCGGCCTCGTGCTGCTGGAAGCCATGGCCTGCGGCCTGCCCGTGGCTGCCTATCCTGTCACCGGCCCCATCGACGTGCTGGGAAATTCCAGCGCTGGCGTCATGCACGAAGACCTGCGCGAAGCCTGCCTCGCCGCGCTCAAGATCGACCGCAAGACCGCCCGCGCCCATGCTGAAAAGTTTTCATGGCGCGCCGCGACGGAACAGTTTGTCAGCCATCTGCGGCCTGCAGCTCAGGTTGAAATGGCAAAGGCAGCTGCGCAAACGGCTTGAGTGGCGGTTTGGATAGACGGGGATTGCGGGTCCGGTGCCTGTTCGGCGGATTACGCCACGCTAATCCACCCTGCTCGAAGCATCGGCCGGGCAAGGCGATGACGGTCTGGCCGATGGTTATTTGTCCACCAAAGTCGTATCGGGCTGCCCCTTCTCAAAAATTCCGAACGTGACCACGTTGAATGGCTTGTCCGGATCCGGGTTGATGGCCTGATGCACGACCCTCCCCGGAATGTGCAGGAGTTCGCCTTTGTTGAGTGTCACCTTTCCTTTTCCCGCGACATCCAGGGTCAATGTGCCTTCCGTAAGATAGATGAACTCGTCACCGGGGTGATAGTGTTTCTTGCCAACAAGCATCGGCTTTCCATCGACGGTCAGCACCACCGCTTCCTTGCCCATACATCCATCGATGTCGGTTTTGGAAAGTATCGTGCGGACTTGTCCGGGCGACACCGTAATTTTTTCCACTTTCTCCACAGGCCCCTGTCCGTAAACGGTACCAATCGACACGGCAAATGCAATGGATACGAGTACTGATTTATTCATGATTTCCCCTCCTGATTGACGCGGCAGCGAAGGCACACCGAATTTGCGCTACTGAGAATGTCCGGTGTGGAACCCAGACACTCCTCAATATAGTGAAGCCAAAGTAGAGTTGTCTTAAATCGTGCCAAATCTTTTGATTCATTGGCCCATTGAAAGTCATGGACGGAAGCCGATTGATGTCAGATTGACAGGTATTTCATAAAAGACCGAATCTGACGGGCCTATCCCCCGCTCAGCGCCTGGAAAATGTAGACCGTGCCGTCATCCGGAACATGATCGGACAGCGTTTTCCGGTCGATCACCAGGGTGTCGTTGACGCTGAGATTGACATGCCGGCGCAGCGCGCCACTTTCGTCGAGCACGTAGTCGGTGAAGCCGGGCGCGATGTCGTTGACCGCGCGCAGGACCTCGGCGACTGAGCCCGCCGGCACCCTGATCGTTGTGTTCTCGAACACCGGGAAGAACCGGTAAAGATGGGGCGTCATTTTAACCGTCGGCATGACACAGGGGCCTATTTCAGCCGAATCGAACCGAATACACCGGCGGAAAATTGTTGCCCAGGCATTGCCAGGTTTCGCCCCGGTCTTCGGATAGGTAGACGTTCCCCGTCGAGCTGCCGAAACACAGGCTGTCACCCGCCACGTCGAGTCCGTGCCGCAGCACGATGTCGTAAGCGTGTTCCTGCGGCAGGCCCTGGCGGAAGGTTTGCCAGGATTGTCCGCCGTCCGTCGTTCTTGCCACGCACAGACCGCCGCCAATCGCCATGCGCGCCATGTCCGACTGGGCGGGCACCACCCACGCGGTGCGGCCGTCCCGCGCATCGACGGCAACCGGGAAACCGAAATGCACCCCGGCATCTGGCTGGCTGACCTTCTTCCACGTTTGCGCGCCATCATCGCTGTAGAATACGCCACAGTGGTTCTGCTGCCAGAGATGATCCGGCTGCGCGGCTCAACCCGTCACGAAATGCGGATCGTGCCCCCACTCCGCTTCCGGGTTCGGCATGTAGTCATTCAACAGTCCGCGATTGCGTGCTGTCCAGGTTCGGCCGCCATCCGTGGTCTCCAGCACGCCAGCCGACGAAACCGCGACATGGATATGATCCGGATTGCGCGGATCCACCACAATCGAATGGATGCCCGGTTCGAACACGCCGTAATCGATACTGGCCGGCGTGCCAAACCAGCGGTTCTCACTGGTCGCATCGCCCGCGAACAGATCGCCGCCGCGGCTTTCGTGGTCCCACAGCGGACGGTTGAGTTCCCAGGTATCGCCGCCGTCATCGCTGACAAACAGGCCGCCGGGAATCGTGCCGGCATACAGCCTGCCGGGCTGTGCCGCCGTGCCAAAGGCAAGGTGCCAGATCTTGAAGACGGTTGCGTCCGCATACTCGGGCTTTCCCGCCGGCGCCAGCGGATCGAAATCCGGCGTGGGCAACACCTTGACGATGTAGCGCGCGCCTTTCGGATATTTCAGCGACAGCACATCCTCCCAGGTCTTGCCGCCATCGCGCGAGCGCGACAGCTTCGGCCCCCAGTGGCCATGATCCAGAGACACCCACATCGTGCCGTCACGCGGATCGCGCGCGGCGTAACAGATGGGAACCCCGGCATGCGCGATGGGCCGGGGGTGCCAGGTGGAATTTACGCGATCAAGGATGACCGTACCCTTGCGCGTACCAAGCAGAATCATGCTCGACATCGATCTGACCTCACATTATTAGCGGACGCAATACCCATGACAGGAAGGGTTTAATGAAATCCGCGTGGCCGGAATGAGCAGGCAGCGACTGGCGCGTCCTTGCTGAATGTCGGATTGCGGCTTTACTCAAAGGATAGCCAATATATCCTTACATGGCAGTACAACGAGGTTGTAGAAAAACCCATTCTGCAAAACGCTGCCGATTGCTTGCAAGATTTATCGCAGGTGTCATGGAAATTTCTTCGGTGTTTACTGGTTGGCTGTTTCTATCATGCCCTGT
>JACAED010000089.1 GCA_013389025.1 Hydrogenophilaceae bacterium | reverse complement strand
TCACTGGTCGATTCCGTCAAGCGCCTGCTGGGCGGCACGCGCGAGGTGGAACACGGCAATCTCGATGTCGAGATCCATGTCAAAACACGCGACGAGCTGGCCACCCTAGCCAATTCATTCAACCACATGGTGATCGGCCTGAAAGAAAAGGAACACATCCGCGAAACCTTCGGCAAATATGTGGATCCGCGCGTGGTGCGCGGCCTGCTGGAAAACCGCCTGCCGGCGGATGGTGGCCAAAGCCAGGTCATGTCGGTGTTCTTTTCCGACCTGGCCGGCTTCACGCAAATCTGCGAGGGCCTGACGCCAGATGCCGCCGTGCGTTTCCTCAACCGCTATTTTTCCTGCATGGCCGAGGTCATCCAGGCGCGCCAGGGCATCATCGACAAGTACATCGGCGATTCTGTCATGGCATTTTGGGGGCCGCCTTTCACCGATCCGGCCACCCATGCCCTACTGTGCTGCGAGGCGGCGCTGGATCAGATGGCAAGGCTGGAGGATTTCAGGAAAACCCTGCCCGACCTGCTGGGCGTGAAACATGGCCTGCCCATCATCGACATCCGTATGGGCATCGCCACTGGCGCAGTCACGGTCGGCAACATCGGCTCGGAAACCTCGCGCGGCTATACGGTGATCGGCGACACAGTCAATCTTGCCTCGCGGCTGGAGCAGGCCAACAAGTTCTATGGCACACACATTCTGACCAACGAGGACACGGCTCGCCTGGCGGGGAATGATCTGGCCTTCCGCGAAATCGACAGCCTGCGCGTGGCAGGCAAGCTGGAACCGGCACGGGTGTTTGAGCTGATCGGGAACAGACAGGATTTGAATGAAAACCAACTCAACCTGATCAAGGCCTTCGAGCGCGGGCTGGCCGCTTACCGCAAACATGACTGGGATGCGGCGGAGGCGGCCTTCATGGAAGGACTGTATGCCGTTCCCTCCGACCCGCCGTCAAAGGTGTTTCTGGAAAGAATCGAACGCTTCAGAAAATCGCCACCCCCTCAAGAATGGGATGGCGTGTGGATCGCCACGCACAAGTAAAATTCCCTTATTCAAGAAAGCCGTCATCCCCATGGCAGGCACAGCCCGGCACCGCGCTCGCCGTCCCATCGCAGCAGACGATCTTGCCGGCACGGCAACCGCAAATACCCTTGTGCCCCTTGCAGCACTCCGCCTGGCTGATTTCTGCCACGTTGACTCCTTTGGGCATGGGGCAAGGCTGCACTGCCGCGGCTGAGGGCTGGACGATGTTCGTCTCAGGCTGTCCAACCTGGCCAGCGTCCGCTCGCGCCAGCGAAGCAAACATGAAGGGTGCCATGACAAACAATGCCCAGAAAACAATGCTTAAAAGTCTCTTCATCATTTTGTTCTCCTTGAGAATACGTTTTTCAATATATACGATCCGGCCTTCCTGCGTTGGTTCCTCGGCTGGATCAAATCAACCATAAGCCCGTCCGGCTGTTATGATCGCACCACATTTTATTTTCGGACCTGATCGATGACACGTATTTCCACGTTTCTGTTCTCCTTGTTACTGGGCACCACGCTTGCTGCTACCGGCTGCAATGCCAGAGAGCCTGGCAAGCAAACCGTATCCACCGCGACCGCTCTCGGCCAGCCGGCCAACCCCAGGGTACTGATCGAAACCAGCAAGGGCAACATCACCGTGGAACTGTTTCCCGGCAATGCGCCCAAATCGGTGGCGAATTTCCTTGCCAATGTGAAATCAGGTTTTTATGACGGTACCGTCTATCACCGCGTGATTCCCGGCTTCATGATCCAGGGCGGCGGCATGCTGCCCGACATGACCGAAAAGCCTCGCGGCACGCCGATTCAGAACGAGGCCAGCAATGGTCTCAAGAACCTGCGCGGGACGCTGGCGATGGCGCGTACCGGCGAACCGCATTCGGCCACTTCCCAGTTCTTCATCAACGTGGCGGACAATTATTTTCTCAACCATCGCGGCGAAAGTTTCGAGGGATGGGGCTATGCCGTCTTTGGCCAGGTGCTGTCAGGCATGGAAGTCGTCGATGCGATCGTTGCCGTGCCGCGCGGTGATCGGGGCATGCATCAGGATGTGCCGCTGGAGCCGGTCATCATGAAAAAAGTCAGTGTCGTTCAATAATCAGAGCACTGACGTTTTAAACCCGGTTTAACCCGGATATTCCATGAAGGACGCGGGATGATGGCGAGGCGATTTGCCAGCAGATTTTCGTACCCGCGCCAAGCCAATAGCCGCGCTTATTGGCGCGAAGCGGGGGCGGAAAGATGCCGCAAATCGGCCGCCAGCGCCCGCGTAGCCCAGTAGTACAGAATGGATTATTGCTCGAATGACCATAAAGCCTCTGCCAAAGCAATGTTCGGTGGAATCTGGGGGCGCCTTCATGAAATATCAGGGTTAAAGGCTCTCCAGCGCTTCCTGCTGCGCCAGCCACTCACTCTCGACCCTATCAAGCGCTGCCACCAACTCAGCCTGCTCCATAAGCAGGCGTTTCAGTTCATCCTTATTGGCATCGGCATAAATATCCGCATCCGCCAGCCGCGTATCCACAGCCGACTTGCGGCCATTCAGGCTTTCGAGCTGATTCTCAAGCTGTGCGATGCGCTGTTCGATCGGCTTGCGGGTGGATGACAATCTTTGACGTAATTCTGCCTCTGCCCGACGTTCAGATTTTCGATCAATGCGCGAGCCCGGCTCTGTCGATTTTTCTTCAGGCTTTGCAAGCCGGGTCTTGAACAGCCAGTCACGGTAGTCATCCAGATCGCCATCGAAGGATTTGAGGCCGCCATCGGCAACGATCATGAACTCGTCAGTGGTGGCACGCAGCAGATGCCGGTCGTGGGACACCAGCACCAGCGTGCCTTCGAACTGGGCCAGGGCCACGGTCAGCGCCTCGCGCGTTTCAAGGTCGAGATGGTTGGTGGGTTCGTCCAGCAGCAGCAGATTGGGCTTCTGCCAGACGATCAGTGCCAGGGCCAGCCGCGCTTTCTCGCCACCGGAAAACGGCGCGATGGATGCGGTCGCCATGTCGCCGGCAAAATTAAAGCTGCCGAGGAAATTGCGCAGTTCCTGTTCCCTTTCCATTGACGCCAGTTTGTTCAGATGCCACAGCGGCGACTGGTCGTGCCGCAGCATTTCCAGTTGATGCTGGGCAAAATAGCCGATGGACAGCCCCTTGCCATGGAGCACTTCGCCACTCAATGGCGGCAGCTCGCCGACGAGGGTTTTGATCAGCGTGGATTTGCCCGCGCCATTGTCCCCCAGCAAAGCCAGGATTTCGCCCCGGCGCACGTCGAGACCCACATCGTCGAGAGCCAGGATCGAACCGAAGCGCTTCGTCGCGCCGATGACGGCAAGGACGGGAGCGTCCGCTCTGCTTTGTCTTGCGCTGTGTGCGATGTTCATTGTGTCC
>JACAED010000099.1 GCA_013389025.1 Hydrogenophilaceae bacterium | reverse complement strand
CCGATGCGCCTGAGTGCTGGCGCAGGGGTAAAGAACTGGAGCGGCAGTGTGAAATCAGCGCCTGTTACGCTCCAGGAAATGCAGCCAACCAGGATATCGGGGCAAATTTCAACAGCCTGTTAGGGGAATCAGCCGAAGCTGTCTGCCGTGATGGCGGTATACCAGCCCCCCGCATAACGGGCTTCCTGCATGCGCTGCAGGCTTGGAGCCGAACGCGGGCTGAGTCCGCCTGCGCCCTTGATGCCAACCAGTTCCCCCTTTTCGTCCAGCCGGTAAACAGCGGCGATACTGATGCCGTATTCGGGCCCCACCAGACTGTAGCAGGTGTTTACGATGGAGGGCAAGGGCAGCTGGATGCCACGGTAGTGCGAAGCGATGCTGGCGGCAGTCATCTTGGCAATGTTGTTGGCGATATGGCCGGACTTGGGCAATGCTCCGGCGGCTGAGGAGTCGCCGATCACATAGACGTTGGGTGCGATGGTCGATTCGAAGGTATGCTGGCTGACCGGGCACCAGCCGCTCTTGTCGACAAGTCCACTGGTGATGGCAATATCTCCTGCGCGTTGGGGTGGAATGATGTTGATCACATCGCCCTTGTGAGCGGTTTGTCCTTCATCCGTGTATACGGTTCGGGTCTTCGGATCTACACGCTTGACCAATCCTCCCTTTGACCCGGGCACCCACTCGATCATGCCTGGATAGAGTTCATTCCAGGCATCCATGAACAGGTCCTGCTTTGAGAATCCCTCTTTTGCATCCAGGATCAGGATCTTGGAGCGCGGTTTCTCCTGCTTGAGATAGTGAGCAATCATGCTGACGCGTTCGGGCGGTCCTGGCGGGCAGCGGAACGGCATGCCGGGTGGGCAGATAATGACGGTTCCGCCATCCGGCATGGCCTTGAGCTGTTTCTGCAGCAGGATGGTTTGCGCGCCGGCTTTCCAGGCATGAGGAATGATCTCGGTGGCCGCCTCGTCGTAACCTTCGATCGCATTCCAGCGGAACCCGATACCGGGCGACATGACCAGCTTGTCATACTCGATGGTCTTGCCGCTGCTGGTCGTGACGTTTCGTTTGACCGGGTCAATCGAGGTGACACGCTCATGCACGATGTTGATGCCATGTTTTGTCCTGAGCGTGTTGTAGTTCTGATTCAGGTCTTCCATCTTGCGCAGACCGCCCAGCACCCAGTTGCTGCCCGGGCAGGTGACAAAGCTGGAATTCTGCTCGATCAGGGTCACGTTGATCGACGGGTCGTAGATGCGCAGGAATTTGGCACATGTTGCTCCACCAAAGCCGCCACCCAGGACTACAACTTTAGGGGACACCTTGGACTTGGGGACAGTTTCACAGCCGGCAAGTCCAAGGGCCGACATCGCTCCGCCTGTGCCGAGCAGCTTGACAAAGTTTCTGCGTGATATTCCGGCCATGTTCATTTCCCCCCTTTGGGCAGTTTGCTGAAGTACATCGCCACATCGGCGATTTCGGCGTCGGTGTAGCCACTGGCGTGGCGCCCCATGACGGTGGAGACGCGCTGGCCAGACCGAAATTCTTTCAGCATGTTGGTCATGCGGTCCACGGAAAGGTCATTGATGCTGGGGATGGTGCCCGGGCTGATGCCATAGGTGCCATGGCAGGTGTAGCAGGTTGTCGCAATGATGGCCCCGCGTGAGATTTCCTGCGCCTGGGGCGCAGTCACGCAAAGAAGCATCGCGGACCCAATCAGGGCTCCCAGCAAATGTTTGAAGATATGTGCTGGTTTTGTCATCGTGCTGTCTCCTTGATTTGAATTGGTTGATAAACAACTTCAGTGGAGCCGGAATGACGTGTCTCTCCGCTCTTAAAGGTCTACGCCGAACTGAACTTCATTCGATTTTTTGGGCTTGACGGCTGGCAGGGTCTCTTTTGCCGGTTTCGCTCGCGCGGCTTTTTCACGTGCCAGTTGCTCTTCGGTTTCGCGCAGTTTGGCCAGTGCCGCCTGGCGTTCTTTTTCTGCCTGTTCCGCACGTGCTGCCGCTTCCTTGCGAGCCTGCTCCTGCGCTGCTTCCTGCGCCTTGCGCTCTCTCTCCTTCAAGGCTGCAGTGAGCTCGGCTGCCTGTCTGGCGGCCATCTGCCTTTTTTCCTCTTCAGCCCTTTTGCGCTCCGCGGCCTGTTTTTCCAGCTGGCGCTGACGCTCCTCGCGCATGCGCTTGCGTTCTTCCTGCCACTCATCAGTACTTTTCTTGATGCGTTCCGCAGCGGCCTTGATTTCTTCTTCGTTGATACCCTTGCCATCTGAGGCGACGGCTGGGGGACTTGAAGACAGCAGCATCCACGCTGCTGTAAACATGAGCCCTTTTCTGAACATGATTACTCCATCCAACGCTTTTCTCCTTTTATAGAGATCAACCTGATTTGAGCCTGCCTTGTGTAGTTGTTATTGGCGGTCGAATCGATTCTGGTTTCGTGACCACTAAGCGGATATTTTTTTTAAGACTTAATGTTGGAATTGCATTTGCTTTGTTTGGGGCCTGCCCGGTCAGGGTACACGCAATGAGGGAATCCGCCGTCAATATGACCGTCAGCAATCGATAACTTGTTGATAATTATGGGTAAAGCCTAGGACTGGATCAGCCTTGCCACGACAAACACGCCGATCATGGTAAAAGCAAGGGCGATCTTGAGGAGCGCACCAAAAAGCAGGCCGAGGGTGGCGCCCACGCCGGCCCGGGTGGCGGCCTGCACGTCGTTCTTGTGGGTGAGTTCGGCGACGAGTGCGCCGGCAAAGGGGCCGATGACGATGCCCGGCAGTCCGAAGAAAAGGCCAATCAGCGTGCCGGCTGCCGCACCCCAGACGGCGCGCGGCGAGGCGCCGGATTTTTTCGCGCCCAGGGCGGTGGCGGCCAGATCGACAAAGTAGCTGATTGCGGCCAGAAGACCGAGAATCAAGAGCGTGATCCAACCGACATAGGCAAAGTCCTCCGCCCAGGCCGCCACGAACAGGCCAGCATAAATCAGCGGGATGCCGGGAAGCGCGGGCAACACCAGGCCGGCAAAGCCAATCAGTATCAATGCGATGGAGAGTATCCAGAGCAGAATGGCGTTATCCATGGCGTGTCATTGCTGATCGGGTTCAAATCGCCGCGTCGCGGTAGAAAAAAACAAAGCGGCCGTTTTCGATATCGATCTTCAAACTGGCGCCATGGTTCAGCCCATAATCCACATAGCCCGGCGTGGCCGAATCCTGATGGCATTCGCTGACATGCTGGGGGGCTTCGAAATCCCTGTCGCGGTCGTACCAGGAAAGCAGCATCGGCATTTCCAGCCGGGCTTCGGATTCATTGCGCGCCAGCTGCATGGCTTGCAGGTAATCCGCGAGCGGCGGATCGGGCTGCAAGTCGATGATTGTCACGCCGGAATAATCCGGTGCGCTGGGCAGCAGGCAGGCAGCTTCACTCATTCGTTCAAGAGTAATTTCGTTTTGTCGAGCTCGTAGGTCCAGGGCAGGCCGACATTCTTCCAGCCATTGACCACGCGCTTGCCCTTGTTGGGGCCGTCCTTGGCCAGGTCGCCTTCAAAACCATCCAGCACGGACCAGACATTGGTGTAACCCTGCTTGGCCAGGAAGTTGGCACCCAGCGCGCTGCGATCGCCGGAACGGCAGATCAGCAGAATGGGGTCGCTTTTCCCGGTGCCCTTGTCCAGCGCCCAGTATTCGAAATTGGACCAGAAATCCGGATTGGGAAAACGCACGAACGCCCTTTTCTTGTCGTCCCATTTTTTGTAATTCATGATGCCGAACGGCGCATTGCCGTCAATTCCGATCGGCATGCCGACGAACAGCAATTCTTCGGGCGTGCGCAGATCGAGGAACAGGGTCTTGGGATTCTTTTTCAGGAATTCCGGCACGTCCCTGGCTTCGATATACAGGCCAAGCGTGGTTTTCTTGATTTCAGGCACTGTGGCAGGATCGATCGCCAGTGCGGATAGGGGTGCTGCAAGCAGGGTAATGAGCAGGGTAATGAAAATCGACTGTTTCATGGTGGCCTCCTGTTGTTTTACCAGTCAAACCAGTATAGACGCATCGGGATGCGTCAGTCGTTTTCCAGCAGACGCACCTCGCGCTGCGGAAAGGGTATGCGGATGCCCTTGGCGCGTAAGGTTTCCAGCAGGGCCTTGTTGAGTTCTCCGATGCTGGGGATATAGTCCGTTACACTGACCCAGGGCTTGATGCTGATATTGACCGAGGAATCGGCCAGGGCCGAAACCTGTACCTTGGGCGCGGGTTCGCGCAGCACCTGCGGATTGTTCTGAAGCATTTCATCCACGACGGAGAGCGCTATATCAAGGTCGGTGTCGTAGGCCACGCCCACAGTCAGATCCAGCTGACGGATGTCACCGTAGTTGTGCAGGATCTCGCCGGCGATTTTCCGGTTCGGGATCACCACCTTCGACAAATCAGGATGGCTGAGCGTGGTATTGAACAGGGTGATTTCCTCGACACGGCCTTCCTCGCCAGCAATGGAGATGTAATGACCGACCAGGAACGGGCGTGTGAAGATGATGGTGAGGCCTGCTGCCAGGTTGGACAACACGCCCTGCATGGCCAGCGCAATGCCCGCGCCCGCCACGCCCAGACCGGCAATCAGCGGCAGCAGGTCGACACCAAGATTCTGCAATGCCATGATGAGAAACAACCCGATCACCAGCACATGCACCATGCGCACGATCAGGTGCCGTGCGGTGATGTCGAGATCAAGCCGCGTCAGCATGCTGTCCAGCATGCGGCCCACCCAGCGGCCGACATAAAATCCGGCGACGAGTATCAGTGCCGCAACCAGCAGCCTGGGGCCGAACTCGATGCCCAGGTCGATGAGCTTGCTTTGCGCCTGTTCGATGACTGCAAGTTGTTCCTTCATGGCTTTCTCTGTATGTGATCCCGGTCAAATTTTATCCCAGCCATACGAATGCAATGATCTTGTGGTCTGTTGTTATGGGTTTCCCGGGTTTAATATAGATAAAGATATCCTTATTTCGTGCTGACATGAACAAACCAGACATGATCACGGTGGATGGCAATGAAGCAGCGGCTTCCGTTGTCTATCTGTGCAATGAGGTGATTGCCATCTATCCGATCACGCCCGCGTCTTCCATGGGCGAGCTGGCGGATGAGTGGGCGGCGGGCGGCAAACCGAATCTTTGGGGTGCGGTGCCGACAGTCATCGAAATGCAGAGCGAAGCGGGCGCGGCTGGCACGGTGCATGGCGCCCTGCAGGGTGGAGCCTTGTCCACCACCTTTACGGCCTCGCAAGGCCTGCTGTTGATGATTCCCAATATGTACAAGATTGCCGGTGAACTGACGCCGACCGTCTTCCATATCGCCGCGCGCGCCATCGCCACGCATGCCTTGTCCATCTTCGGCGACCACAGCGATGTGATGGCCACGCGCAGTACCGGCTTTGCCATGCTGGCGTCCAACAACCCGCAGGAAACGCAGGATATGGCCCTGATTGCCCAGGCTGCGACCCTGCGCGGCCGCATTCCGGTGCTGCATTTCTTTGACGGCTTCCGCACCAGCCACGAAGTATCCAAGATCGCCGCGCTGGACAGGGAAGCCGTGCGTGCCATGCTGGACGATGCGCTGATTGCGGAACACCGCACCCGTTCTATGTCGCCGGAGCATCCGGTGCTTCGCGGCAGCTCGCAGAATCCGGATGTGTTCTTCCAGTCGCGCGAGCGCATCAATCCTTTTTACAGTGCATTCGCGGATATCGTGCAGGCAGAGATGGACCGTTTCGCCAAACTGACTGCAAGGCAATACAGGCTGTTTGAATATGCCGGTGCGGTGGATGCCGACCGGGTCATCGTGATCATGGGTTCGGGCGGCGACACGGTTGAGGAAACGGTGGCGCATCTCAACGCGCACGGCGAGAAAGCGGGCGTCATCAAGGTACGCCTGTTCCGTCCGCTGGATGCACAGGCGTTGCTGGTATCGTTGCCAAAGAGCGTGAAGTCCATCGCCGTGCTTGACCGCTGCAAGGAACCCGGCGCAGAGGGGGAACCGCTATACAAGGACGTGGTGACCGCGCTGGCGCAGGCCTACAACGCAGGCAAGCTCACTACTCTGCCCAAAGTCATGGGCGGCCGCTACGGCCTGGCCTCCAAGGAATTCACGCCGGGCATGGTCAAGGCGGTGTTCGATGCCATGAAGGCGGAAACACTCGAGCAGCAGTTCACGCTGGGCATTACTGACGACCTTACCCATCTTTCCTTGCCCTGGGATGCGGGCTTTCGTACCGATGCCAATCGCAAAAACACTGCGGCCGTTTTCTATGGCCTGGGCTCGGATGGCACGGTATCGGCCAACAAGAATTCGATCAAGATCATCGGCGAGTCCACGGATTTATATGCACAGGGCTACTTCGTTTATGACTCCAAAAAAGCAGGCGCGGTGACCGTTTCGCACCTGCGCTTTGGTCCCGATGCCATCCGCTCGGCCTATCTAGTTGGCAATGATGAAGCCGCGTTCGTTGCCTGCCACCAGCAGGTGTTTCTCGAACGATACGACATGCTCGATCATGCGGCCGAGGGCGGCGTGTTTCTGCTCAATACGCAATCGCCGCCCGAGAAAGCCTGGGAAACGCTTCCGCGCCGCATGCAGCAGCAGATCATCGACAAGAAGCTGTCATTCTACGTGATCGATGCCTACAAGGTGGCCGAGCAGGCGGGCATGGGGCGGCGCATCAACACGGTGATGCAGACCTGTTTCTTTGCCATTTCCGGCATCCTGCCGCGCGAGCAGGCGATTGCCGCCATCAAGCAGGCAGTGGAAAAAACCTATGGCCGCAAGGGCCGCCGTCTGGTTGAACTCAACTTCAAGGCCATCGATGCCACGCTGGACAACCTGAACCAGGTACAGGTTCCTGCTTCGCTAACCAGCACGAGGGAGAAGCCGCCAGCCGTGAGGGAAGGCGCGCCGGAATTCGTGCGACGCTTTACCGCCGGCCTGATTGCGGGCCGCGGCGATGCCGTGCCGGTTTCGCTGATGCCTGCGGACGGCACCTTCCCGCTGGGCACGGCCGCGTGGGAGAAGCGCAATCTGGCGCTGGAAATCCCGGTGTGGGAGGCCGACCTTTGCACCCAGTGCGGCAAGTGCGTGTTTGTCTGTCCGCACAGTGCCATCCGCTCGCGCCTTTTTACTGCTGACGCGGCGGCCAATACACCTGCCACCTTCAAGCATGTTGCAGCCCGCAGCAAGGAATTTGCCGGCGCACGCATCAGCTATCAGGTGGCGCCGGAAGACTGCACCGGCTGCGGCATTTGCGTGGAGGCCTGCCCGATCCACGACAAGAGCAATGTGTCGCGCAAGGCGCTGAACATGGCGCCGCAGCCCCCCTTGCGCGATGCGGAGCGCGACAACTTCGCCTTCTTCCTCGGTCTGCCTGAATATGATCGCGAGAAGGTCAAGCACACCACCATTCCCGGCGCGATGCTGCTCGATCCGCTGTTTGAGTTTTCCGGCGCCTGCTCGGGCTGCGGAGAAACGCCCTATATCCGTCTTGCCACCCAACTGTTCGGCGACCGCATGCTGATCGCCAACGCAACGGGTTGTTCATCGATCTACGGCGGCAATCTGCCAACCACCCCCTACACCACCAACAGCGAAGGGCGCGGCCCGGCGTGGAACAATTCGCTGTTCGAGGACAATGCCGAATTCGGCCTGGGGCTGCGACTGGCTGCCGACCAGCTGATGCGTTACGCGCGGGATCTGGTCAAAACGCTGGCCAACGAGATAGGCGGTGAACTTTCGGAGCAGATACTCAACGCGCAGCAGCGGGAAGAAGCGGAAATTCGCGCGCAGCAAAGTCGCGTGGCGGCATTGCTGGATAAACTCAAGTCAATCCAGAAGCCCGAAGCGCGCAGTCTCGAAGCCGTGGCGGAATACCTCATCCGCCGTTCGGTGTGGATCATCGGCGGTGACGGCTGGGCCTATGACATCGGTTATGGCGGGCTGGATCACGTGCTGGCGCAACCGTATGACGTGAATTTTCTGGTGCTCGATACCGAGGTTTATTCCAACACCGGCGGCCAGACGTCCAAGGCCACGCCGCTCGGTGCAGTGGCCAAGTTCTCGGCTGGCGGCAAGCCTGCGCGGAAGAAGGATCTGGCCAGGATCGCCATGGATTACGAACACGTCTATGTCGCGCAGGTGGCCTTCGGCGCCAAGGACGTGCATACCCTGCGCGTGTTCCACGAGGCGGAATCCTATCCCGGCCCCTCGCTCATCATTGCCTACAGCCCCTGCATCGCCCATGGGGTGGACTTGTCCAACAACCTGCGCCAGCAGGATCTTGCGGTCAAGTCCGGCCACTGGCCGTTGTTCCGCTACGACCCGCGCGAGCGCGAAGCAGGCAAAAACCCCTTGCGGCTCGACTCGCCCGAGACGTCGATTCCTTTCAAGGAATTCGCCTCGACCGAAACCCGCTTCACCATGCTGGCGCGCAGCCATCCCGAAGAAGCAGCGGCTTTCATCCAAGCGGCGGAAGCGGCGGCAAGGCTGCGTTATGCGGAGTACAAGGAATTGTCCGAGATGCCCCTGCCGAGCGCCAATAAAACGGAGACAGACCATGGTTGATCTCAGTACCGATTATCTTGGACTGAAGCTGAAGAATCCGCTGGTGCCTTCCGCATCGCCGCTGTCGAGGAGTCTGGACGAGGCGCGCAAGCTGGAGGATGCGGGAGCCGCCGCGCTGGTGATGTATTCGCTGTTCGAGGAGGCGCTACGATCGGAAGAAGCCATGCTCGACCGCTTTTTGCTTGATCAGACCATCGGCCATGCCGAAGCATCCGGCTTCATGCCGGCACCCCATGCCTACCGCAGCAGCCTTGATCATTATCTGGAGCAGATTCACGCGCTCAAGTCATCGCTTGAAATCCCAGTCATTGCATCGCTCAATGGCGTGTCGCCTTCCGGCTGGATCGAGCTTGGCGCGGAACTGCAACAGGCGGGCGCGCACGCGCTGGAGCTGAATGTTTATTACGTGGCTGGCAATATCGAACAGACTGGCCATGACGTCGAACAGCGCTATCTGGATTTGCTCAGAGCGCTGCGAGCTCGTGTCGATATTCCAATTGTCATGAAGCTGGCGCCATATTTTTCATCACTCCCCCATTTCGTGCGCCAAGTGGAAAAAGCCGGCGCGCAGGGTGTGTCCCTGTTCAACCGCTTCTTTCAACCCGACATCTACCTCGAAGACCTGTCCATCGTCGATCAACTCAGGCTTTCCTCATCCGAGGACAGCCTGCTGGCCATGCGCTGGATTGCCATCCTGTACGGACGCACGAGGCTTTCGCTCGCAGCCACGGGTGGCGTGCACACGGCGGACGATGCGCTGAAGATGCTGCTGGCCGGCGCCGATGTCGTGCACATGGCCAGCGCGCTGCTGCAGCATGGGCCCAGCCGGCTTGCCGAAGTGCTGGACGGAATCCGGGTATGGATGGAGACCAATGAATACGAGTCGGTGACTCAGATGAAAGGCTCGCTCAGCCAGCAGCACCAGAAGGATCCATCCGTATTCGCGCGTGAAAGCTACATCCGTGTGCTGGACAGTTTCAGCCCGCCGGATGGCGTCTGGCGATAAGTTGTCATCCGATGCCATCGAGGATTGTGCTCTTTGGCGCCTTCGACCGGCACAATTTCGGTGACCTTCTTTTTCCGCACATCGTCAGCAAAAGCCTGCCGAATCAAGCCATAGAATTTGCCGGTCTGGTCGATCGTGACATGCGGCCATGGGGTGGGCATCCGGTCAAGTCGCTGGTGTCGATCCCTCTCGA
Organism: Hydrogenophilaceae bacterium; assembly: GCA_013389025.1. Lineage (GTDB taxonomy): Bacteria > Pseudomonadota > Gammaproteobacteria > Burkholderiales > Thiobacillaceae > UBA6918. The sequence continues at coordinate 2,168 of JACAED010000099.1, read as the reverse complement.
TGAGAACGCCACTCTCATTCATTGCGGCGGCGAGCTGTTGACCTGCACGGCATATGAGGCGGCCGTCATGCTGCAAACGCCCGAGCAGGCCAGACAGGCCATCACCTGCCATGATGCCGATCCATTGGATGCGGAACGCTGGGCCGCAGAGGCATTGCTTACCTCTCGCCGCATTCCCTATGTCGTCCGGGCGGATCGGGGGAGACTGATTTTCAATGCAGTCGGAGGCGTGGAATGGCCGCTGCTTCAACCCATCCAGCAGGAAGAGGTTATCGAGACCTTAAGGCAGGCAGACTGGATCGGGGTGCGCGATCATGTCACGCAGGGCCATCTGCAGGCCGCAGGAATCGCGTGCTCGTTGTGTCCCGATCCGGCGGTCATGGTGAAGGAGTATTTTGACGAGCTGATCCAGCAGCGCAGCTTGCGCGGCGAGGTTGCGCAAACCATTGGCACCTTTCCAAAGGGTTACCTCGCCTGCCAGTTTGCCGCCGAATTTGGCGATGATGCAACGCTCGACCAACTGGCCAATGGCTTGAACAAGACATGCGCGGAGACGGGCCTGGGGGTGGTGCTATTTCGCGCGGGTGCCGCGCCCTGGCATGACCAGATCGAACCCTATGAAAGATTGAGTGCCAGGATGCCAGCCGCAAGCACGCGGATTTTCCACTCGCTGAATCTGTGGGACATCTGTGCGCTGCTTGCCAAAAGCCGGGTTTATTGCGGCAGCAGCCTGCATGGTGGCATCGTTGCAGCAGCATATGGCTTGCCGCATGTGAGCCTGATCCCTCCACAGAAAACCAATCGGCCGGACAAAGTCTCAGCCAATCGGAATACCTGGGAGCGAAAATCGCTGAATGTGTGCGTAAAGCCTGATGAAATCGAACAGGCACTGGTTTCGGCACTGAATCAGTCAGCAGAAGAATTGAAAATTTCCGCCGCGCGGCTTGAGAAAATTTACAGGGAAAACCAGCAACAATGGCTGTGGGTCGTCAGCCAGTGTTCTGGTTGAATGTGGCGGCGTCAGCGCGGAAGCTGTGGGCTTGCAGGTAACGGAACGGTTGGTGGGTTGGGCTCGCCCACTTCACTCACCCCGATCACGAAATATTCGGTTTCGCCTAAGCAGCTCGATGGAATGAACTTGTGTTGCTCGTATTTCAGAACGACGCGCTTGCCAGCCATGGCGTTGATTTGGCTGGCAATAGCGTCGTCGGGAACGGTAAAGAGGAATTTTTCCGGGATCGCCCCCGGCATGGTGACCAGGGCGAGTTCTCCTTCCCAGGTTTTGCAGATCCAGCCTTTCTTGGAAAGTTTTTGGACATAGCCGGCGCGTTCGCCTTCGGAGTAGTTCCAGTTCAAGGTCAACCACACCCAGTCCGCGGCGAGCAGGATGAGGACGGCGAGAATCATGACAAGGTAGCGCAACAAGGGAGATTTCACGGGTACCTCTTCTTTGGCAGCGAAACTGACAGGCCGATAGTATAGCCGTTCGCCTGCTCTGCGAAGGCGCATAAAAAATCCCGCCCAAAAAAGTCACAGCCGGGCGGGATTCGGAGGAAGCGGAGGAGGATTATTTTTTCGAGGTTCGTTTCGGTTTGGCTGCGGCATGTTTTTCGCGCAGGTCGGCAGCCATTTCCCTGATTTCTGACAGGTCGCGCACCATTTCGCTCCAGCCGTACCACAGCGCGTAGTCCGGGTTGGCGTGGAAGGTGCCCTGGAAGGTACGCATGCGGTGTTCCAGATGCATGACGAACAGCTTCTGCTCAATGGGCAGGGGCGCGTCGTGGAAGGTCAGCAGGTCGGGGAAAGGCTGGGCATAGCTGGCTGGCTTGTCGATGATGCCATCCTTGTAGAGATCGGCAATGACGCGGATGGCTTCGGCCAGCAGATGGTCGGCCTGGCGGATCACTTCATCGCCTTTTTCAAGCTCGCCTTTGGCGAAGCTTTCGGCATGGCACTGGGTGCAGGTCTTGATCATCTTGTCGCGCTCTTTCTTGAACGACGCGGCATCCAGCCGGGCGACATCCGCGGCCTTGACCACATCCAGCCGTCCGGTGGGATTGCCTTTCAGGTCGAGCACACCCAAGGCCTGCAGGATGGTGATCTGGTCTGCTTTCCATTGCGGGTCGTCGGACAAGGGCAGGCGCACGGCGAGGAAGCCCCAGGCGGTG
>JACAED010000088.1 GCA_013389025.1 Hydrogenophilaceae bacterium | reverse complement strand
TTTCATGCGTTTGTATTTACCGCAATTACATTCATAATCTTTGGTGGGCCCGAATATTTTAGCACAGAAAAGCCCTTCACGTTCCGGCTTGAATGTACGGTAATTGATGGTCTCCGGCTTTTTGACTTCGCCGTAAGACCACGCGCGGATTTTCTCAGGCGAGGCGATGCCGATCTTGATGGCATCGAACTCTTCTTCCTGGGTGGCTTGTTTGAACAGCTCCAGCAATGCTTTCATGATTTGTCCTTCGCCCTAAATTAGAAACGTTCCAGATCGATATCGATGCCCAGCGAACGTATTTCCTTCACCAGCACGTTGAAGGATTCCGGCATGCCGGCTTCGATCTTGTGATCGCCCTTGACAATGTTTTCATACACCTTGGTGCGTCCAGTCACGTCATCCGATTTCACGGTAAGCATCTCCTGCAGCACGTACGAAGCGCCATACGCTTCCAGCGCCCACACTTCCATCTCACCGAAACGCTGACCACCAAATTGCGCCTTACCTCCAAGAGGTTGTTGCGTCACCAGGCTGTATGGGCCGGTTGAACGGGCGTGCATCTTGTCGTCAACCAGATGGTGCAGCTTGAGCACATGCATGATACCGACGGTAACGGGCCGCTCGAAGGCCTCTCCCGTCCTGCCGTCATAGAGGGTGACCTGCCCGCCCTCGGGCATGCCGGCCAGCTTGAGCATGTGATATATCTCTTCCTCGGAAGCGCCATCGAACACCGGTGTCGCGAACGGCACGCCTTTCTTGAGATTGTCGGCCAGTTCGAGTATCTGCTCGTCAGTCAGGTCTTCCAGCTTCTCCTCGGCCCCGCGGCTGTTGTATACCTCTTTCAGGAAGGCGCGCATGTCCTTTGCTTTCGTCTGAGCCTGCAACATGGCATCGATTTTCTGTCCCAATCCTTTTGCAGCCCAGCCCAGATGCGTTTCGAGGATCTGTCCCACGTTCATCCGTGACGGAACACCAAGCGGATTCAGGACGATGTCAACCGGCGAACCATTTTCCATGTAGGGCATGTCCTCGACAGGAACGATCTTGGACACCACCCCCTTGTTGCCGTGGCGACCGGCCATCTTGTCTCCGGGTTGCAGCCTGCGCTTGACGGCCAGATATACCTTGACCATTTTCTGCACGCCGGGTGGCAATTCGTCACCGGCGGTCAGCTTTTTCTTCTTCTCGTCGAACATGGCATCGAATTCGACGCGCTTCGCCGCGAGGCTGTCCTTGATGGCTTCCATCTGGCGGCTGACTTCTTCGTCGGCGACGCGGATGTCGAACCAGTCATGCCCCGGCAGGGATTCCAGATACTCGCGTGTGACCTTCGAGCCCTTGGCCAGTTTTTTGGGGCCGCCATTGACGGTCTTGTTCAGCAGCAAACGACCCAGACGCGAATAGGCATCGGCTTCCACGATACGCATGCGGTCAGCCATGTCCTTCTTGTACTCATCCAGCTGGCTGTTGATGATGCTCTGCGCGCGCTTGTCACGTTCAATGCCTTCGCGTGTGAAAACCTGTACATCGATCACGGTTCCGCTCATGCCGGAAGGCACGCGCAGTGAAGTGTCCTTCACATCGGATGCCTTCTCGCCGAAGATGGCACGTAGCAGCTTTTCTTCCGGTGTCAGCTGGGTTTCACCCTTGGGCGTGACCTTGCCCACCAGCACATCGCCCGCCTCGACTTCGGCGCCGATGCTGATGATGCCGGATTCGTCCAGGCGCGCCAGCTGACGCTCGGGAAGATTGGAAATGTCGCGCGTGATTTCCTCGGGGCCCAGTTTGGTATCGCGAGCAACGACATTGAGCTCCTCGATATGGATCGAGGTATAGCGGTCCTCTGCCACCACCTTTTCCGAGATCAGGATCGAGTCTTCGAAGTTGTAGCCGTTCCAAGGCATGAATGCCACCAGCATGTTCTGACCTAGCGCCAGCTCGCCCATGTCAGTTGAAGCGCCATCCGCAATCACGTCACCGCGCTCAATCTGGTCACCGACTTTTACCAAAGGACGCTGGTTAATATTGGTATTCTGGTTGGAACGCGTGTACTTGATGAGCGAGTAAATATCCACGCCTACCTCGCCTGCCTTGGCTTCGTCATCGTTGACGCGCACGACAATACGACCGGCATCGACATAATCCACCACGCCACCGCGATACGCCGTCACAACGGTACCTGAGTCGATGGCAGCCGTGCGCTCGATGCCAGTACCGACCAGCGGCTTTTCCGGGCGCAGGCAGGGCACAGCCTGGCGCTGCATGTTGGAGCCCATCAAGGCACGGTTGGCATCGTCATGTTCCAGGAAAGGAATCAGCGATGCTGCCACGGACACGACCTGTGCAGGGGCCACGTCCATGTATTCGATACGGTCCGGCGTGGACAGGGTAAATTCATTCTTGTGCCGGGAGGAAACCAGATCGTCCTTGAATCTGTTCCTGGCATCCAGTTCTGCGTTGGCCTGTGCAATGACGTACTTGCTTTCCTCGATGGCCGACAGGTACTCGATCTCATCGGTCACCTTGCCATCCACCACCTTGCGATAAGGCGTTTCGATAAAGCCGTAGTTGTTCACCCGTGCAAACAATGCCAGCGAGTTGATCAGGCCGATGTTCGGGCCTTCCGGCGTCTCGATCGGACATACGCGGCCGTAGTGGGTGGGATGCACGTCGCGCACTTCGAAGCCAGCGCGCTCGCGCGTCAGGCCGCCCGGACCCAGTGCGGAAACCCTGCGCTTGTGGGTGATCTCCGACAGCGGATTGGTCTGGTCCATGAACTGGGACAGTTGGCTGGAACCAAAGAATTCCTTGATTGCCGCACTGACAGGCTTGGCGTTGATCAGGTCATGCGGCATCAGATTATCCGATTCGGCCTGGGACAGACGCTCCTTGACCGCGCGCTCGACTCGCACCAGCCCGGAGCGGAACTGGTTCTCGGCCAGTTCGCCCACTGAACGCACGCGGCGGTTTCCGAGGTGATCGATGTCGTCGATTTCGCCACGGCCGTTTCTGAGTTCCACCAGAATGCGAATGACGGCAATGATGTCGTCATTGCTCAATGTACCCGCACCAGTCAACTCGTCACGGCCGATCCTGCGATTGAATTTCATCCGGCCGACCGTGGAAAGATCGTACCGCTCCTCGCTGAAGAATAGGTTCTCGAACAGGGCTTTCACCGCATCCTCGGTCGGCGGTTCCCCCGGACGCATCATCCGGTAAATGGCCACACGCGCGGCATACTGGTCGGGTGTTTCATCGATGCGCAGGGTCTGGGAAATGAACGCACCCTGATCGAGATCGTTGACATAAATCGTCTGGAACCTGCCTACGCCAGCCTGGGTAAACTGCTGTAGCAAGGTGTCGGTTATCTCGTCATTGGCACGTGCAATGATCTCGCCCGAATCCTTGTCGATCACGTCATGGGACAGGATGCGGCCGGTGACAAATTCGTTTGGAATCGCCCACATCTTGACACCCGCCGCCTCCAGCTCGCGCACGTGCTTGGCGGTGATGCGCTTGTCTTTGGGGACGACAACCTTGCCGTCCTTGCCGTAAATGTCGAAACGGGCAATTTCGCCACGCAAACGGTCAGGCACCAGTTCGAACTGCACACCCTGGGCGTTGATATGGAAGGTATCCTTGGTAAAGAAAGTATCCAGGATCTGTTCCGGGTTGTAGCCCAGCGCCTTAAGCAGGATGGTGACCGGCATCTTGCGACGGCGGTCAACACGGAAGTACAGATAATCCTTGGGGTCGAATTCGAAATCCAGCCAGGATCCCCGATAGGGAATGATTCGCGCCGAGAACAGCAGCTTGCCGGAACTGTGCGTCTTGCCGCGGTCGTGCTCGAAGAACACGCCGGGCGAACGGTGCAGCTGCGAAACGATCACGCGCTCAGTGCCGTTGATGACGAAGGAGCCGGTCGGCGTCATGAGCGGAATCTCGCCCATGTAAACTTCCTGCTCCTTGACTTCCTTGATGGTCGGCTTGGACGCTTCCTTGTCCATGATCACCAGACGCACCTTGGCACGCAATGGTGCGCAGTAGGTCAGGCCGCGCTGCTGGCATTCCTTGATATCAAACGCGGGTTCGCCCAGCATGTAGTTCACGTATTCCAGGCGTGCATTTCCAGAGTGGCTGACAATTGGAAAGATCGAGGTGAAGGCAGCCTGAAGACCTTCATTTTTGCGATCTTCCTGGGATGCTTCTGCCTGCAAGAAACTGCGATAGGACTCAAGCTGGGTGGACAGCAGAAAGGGGATAGGCAGCACGGTCTTGCGTTTGCCAAAACCTTTGCGGATGCGTTTCCTTTCGGTGAAGGTGTAGCCCATGGAGTCTCCTTGGATAGGACAGGTTGACGGAGCATTTCCGGGTGCAGTACCTTGACTGCGCCAGATGACTATGGCCTGTAAAAGTCAGGTACTTTTCCGGTATACGCAAAAAGCAATGAACCCGGTAACCAGCCATCATGGTCCCGGGCTTGCCGTTTGCGTGTACCGTCTCCATGGGCCGGCGACCCACGGAGACGCGAGGCCTTACTTGACCTCTACGGTAGCGCCGGCTTCTTCCAACTGCTTTTTCAGCGCGTCGGCGTCTGCCTTGCTGATGCCTTCCTTCACGGGCTTCGGCGCGCCATCGACCAGGTCCTTGGCTTCCTTCAGGCCCAGGCCGGTAGCAGCACGCACCACCTTGATCACTTCCACCTTCTTCTCGCCGGCGGCTGCCAGCACGACGGTGAATTCGGTCTTTTCTTCTGCGGCAGCAGCACCACCGCCAGCAGCGGGGGCGGCAGCCACGGCAACCGCCGTTGCGGCAGCGGAAACGCCGAATTTTTCTTCCATTTCCTTGATCAGCTCGGACAGCTCCAGCACGGTCATGCCGGCGATTGCGTCGAGGATTTCAGCTTTAGATGCAGCCATTTGTAACTCCTGTCAAATATGTGAATCGTTGAATGATGTCGTTCAGGCAGCCTGGATAGGTTCCAGCGCAGGCAGCTATGCTGCCTGCTTCTGATCGCGAACAGCAGCCAGACCACGCACGAACTTGGTAGGTACCTCGTTGAGCGTGCGGACAAACTGGGCGATCGGGGCCTGCATGGTGCCAAGCAACTTGGCGAGCAATTCTTCACGGCTGGGCATGTTGGCCAGATTCGCCACGTCGGCAGGCGACATGACGAAATTGGGCATGGCCCCACCCTTGATCACGAACAATTCCTTGCCCTTGGCAAAATCGTTCATGACCTTGGCGGCAGCAACCGGATCCTTGGAAATGCCATAGACGAGCGGGCCAACCATCTGGCTTGCCAAACCCTCAAACGGCGTTCCCTGGACGGCGCGGCGCGCCAGGGTGTTTTTGATGACGCGGAAATACACGCCGCTCTTGCGGGCGTTTGCCCGAAGCGTGGTGATTTCCGATACACCCGTACCGCGATACTCGGCCAGCACCACCGCCTGGGCATCCGCAATTTGCGCGGACACTTCGGCAACGACGGCCTTTTTCTCTTCCAGATTCAGACTCAAGGTCTTCTCCTTAAAAAGCGAGGCAGACAATCCGCCTCACGGCTGGCGACCTTGACAGGAGACATTCCTGCTTTGGGACCGCCATCTGCGGTGGGTTCAGGGTCCGGGGATCAGGAATCAGGCATCTGGGATCAGATTTATCCCCGTACCCTATTCCCATTTCCTCAAGCCCTTGCAATTAAGTGATGGCCCGGTTCTTCGGTCTTTACTGATGCCTGACCTCTGATCCCTGAAACCTGTCACCCCTCCGGTCTTGGACAACCCTGCTCCGCCGGCATGAATGCCAGTGGAGCAGGCCCAAAATCACTTAAGCGTTCAACGAAGCCTGGTCCACCCGTATGCCGGCACCCATGGTGCTGGAGATGGACAGCTTCTTCATGTAAACGCCTTTTGCCGATGCCGGCTTGGCCTTGTTCAAGGCCTCGACCAGCGCCAGCAGGTTCACTTTCAAATCATCGGGCGTGAAAGACGCCCGGCCGATGGTGCAATGCACGATGCCAGCCTTGTCGGTGCGATATTGCACCTGACCTGCCTTGGCATTTTTCACCGCTTCAGCCACATTCGGCGTGACCGTTCCCACCTTGGGGTTCGGCATCAAGCCGCGCGGACCCAGAATCTGGCCCAACTGGCCGACAATGCGCATTGCATCCGGCGTGGCGATCACCACGTCGAAATCCATTTTGCCGGCCTTGACGTCCGCGGCAAGATCATCGAAACCAACGATATCGGCACCTGCAGCCCTGGCGGCATCGGCGTTGGCGCCCTGCGCGAATACGGCCACGCGCACGGTCTTGCCCGTGCCCTTGGGCAGCACAACCGAACCGCGCACCATCTGGTCGGATTTGCGGGCATCGATGCCTAGATTCACGGCCACATCGACGGACTCGTCGAACTTGGCGGTAGCGGTTTCCTTGACCAGCTGCAGCGCTTCCTGGACGGGATATACCTTGCTGCGGTCGATCTTCTGCTTGATGGCCTGAAGGCGCTTGGATAGTTTGGCCATGTTTATATCTCCGAATCCACGCCCATGGAACGGGCAGTACCGGCGATCGTGCGAACCGCCGCATCCATGTCGGCAGCGGTCAGATCGGGCATTTTCAGCTTGGCGATTTCTTCCAGCTGCGCGCGGGAAATCTTGCCAACCTTGTCGGTATGAGGCCTTGCTGAACCCTTGCCAAGCTTGATCGCCTTCTTGATCAACACCGTCGCGGGCGGCGTCTTCATGATGAAGGTGAAGCTCTTGTCTGCGTAAGCAGTGATCACCACAGGAATGGGCAGACCAGGTTCCATGCCCTGGGTCTGGGCATTGAACGCCTTGCAGAATTCCATGATGTTCAGGCCCTTCTGACCGAGGGCCGGGCCGATGGGTGGCGAGGGGTTCGCCTTGCCCGCCGGCACTTGCAGCTTGATATAGCCGACAACTTTCTTTACCATGATGTTTCCTGTTTAAAGTGAGTCATAACGCGCTTTGGGCTGATCCAGCTTCTCTCTCGCCTACTTGCGCTCCTCTACAATCCGCCTTTCGGCAGATTGTTCCGTCAGGCCTTCTCGACCTGACCGAATTCAAGCTCGACCGGCGTCGCGCGGCCGAATATCAATACCGATACGCGCAACTTGCTCTTGTCGTAATTCACTTCTTCCACCGTGCCGTTGAAGTCGTTGAACGGGCCATCGATCACGCGAACCGACTGACCCACCTCGAACAGCACCTTGGGCTTGGGTTTTTCCACGCCCTCTTTCATCTGGTTCATGATGGCATCCACCTCTTTTTCAGAGATGGGGGCAGGCTTGGTCGCCGTGCCGCCCACGAACCCTGTCACCTTGGGCGTGCTCTTGACCAGATGCCAGGTGTCATCGGTCATGTCCATCTGCACCAGCACATAGCCGGGAAAAAATTTGCGCTCGGACGTGGCCTTCTTGCCACCCTTCATCTCGACCACTTCTTCCACCGGCACCAGAATCTGGCCAAACTGATCCTTCATGCCGGCACGTTCGATCCGCTCCGCCAGCGCGCGTGCCACACTCTTTTCAAATCCGGAGTAGGCGTGAACCACATACCAACGCATGCTCATCAGTTACCCTGACCCAGTGCAAGCCTGACCAGCCACAACAGGCTTGAATCCACAATCCATAAAAACAAAGCCATCACAAACACAAAGGCCAGCACGACACCTGTCGTCTGCATGGTCTCCTTGCGTGTCGGCCATACCACCTTGCGCGCTTCCTCGCGCGACTCACCGGCAAACGCAAAGAACGCCTTGCCCGGCACGGTGAAATAAGTCACCACGCCACCGGCCACCAGACCGGCCAGTATCATCAATACTCTGACCAGCGTGGGCATGTCCGGCAACAGGTAGTAGCCTGCGATACCTGCCACCACCAGCAAAACCGCGATCAGCAGTTTTAATTTGTCAAGCATTCCACTGCGCCTCGGCTTTGATCATCTGGACCCATTCCATGCTGGCAGGCCAGGAGGGTCTCGAACCCCCAACCTTCGGTTTTGGAGACCGACGCTCTGCCAATTGAGCTACTGGCCTAATCCTTAAACTCAGTTTTACTAAACTCTGTTTTACTCAATAACCTTGGCCACGACGCCGGCGCCGACGGTGCGGCCGCCTTCGCGGATGGCGAAGCGCAGGCCTTCTTCCATGGCGATCGGCGCAATCAGCGCTACGGTGATGCTGATG
>JACAED010000087.1 GCA_013389025.1 Hydrogenophilaceae bacterium | reverse complement strand
GTCTTATTTCCCGGAACGCATTGAATCGAAGAACTCGCCGTTGTTCTTGGTGGCCCGCATTTTGTCGAGTAAAAACTCCATGGCTTCGAGGTCATCCATGTTGTAAAGCAGTTTCCGCAGTATCCAGACTTTTTGCAGGACATCCTGTGGCAGCAGCAGTTCCTCGCGGCGGGTGCCCGAGCGGTTGACGTTGATCGCGGGGTAGACCCGCTTTTCCGCCATGCGCCGGTCGAGATGGATTTCCATGTTGCCGGTGCCCTTGAATTCTTCGTAGATCACGTCGTCCATTCGAGAACCCGTGTCGATCAAGGCAGTGGCAATGATGGTCAGCGAGCCGCCTTCCTCGATGTTGCGGGCGGCGCCGAAAAAGCGCTTGGGCTTCTGCAGCGCATTGGCATCCACGCCGCCGGTCAGCACTTTGCCCGAGGCGGGCTGTACGGTGTTGTAGGCGCGCGCAAGGCGGGTGATGGAATCGAGCAGGATGACGACGTCCTTCTTGTGCTCGACCAGGCGCTTGGCTTTTTCTATCACCATTTCAGCGACCTGCACATGACGACTGGCGGGTTCGTCGAAGGTGGAGGCGACGACCTCACCGCGCACCATGCGGCTCATTTCAGTCACCTCTTCGGGACGTTCGTCGATCAGCAGCACGATCAACTCGACTTCGGGATGGTTTGAGGTGATGGCGTGGGCGATATGCTGCAGCATCACCGTCTTGCCCGACTTGGGGCTGGCCACAAGCAGACCACGCTGACCCTTGCCGATGGGGGCAATGATATCGATCACGCGGCTGGTGATGTTCTCCTCGGCACGGATGTCTCGTTCCAGCTTGAGCGGCTTGTCCGGATGCAGTGGCGTCAGGTTTTCGAACAGGATCTTGTGCTTGGCTGTTTCCGGGCTTTCCTTGTTGACTGTATCCAGTTTGCTGATGGCGAAATATCGCTCACCGTCCTTGGGGGTGCGAATCTCGCCGTCGATCGCGTCGCCCGTATGCAGGTTAAAGCGGCGTATCTGCGATGGTGAGACGTAAATGTCGTCAGGACTGGCCAGATATGACGTGTCCGGCGAACGCAGGAAACCGAATCCGTCCGGCAGCACCTCCAGCACGCCGCCGCCATAAATGCTTTCACCTTTCTTGGCGTGGTTTTTCAGGATAGCAAAAAGCAATTCCTGGCGTCGCATGCGGTTGGCATTGTCGATGCCGTTGGCGGTGGCCATTTCCACCAGTTGGGTGACGTGATACTGCTTGAGTTCGGAAAGGTGCATGGATGTGTGGCGGCCTGAGGCCGGAGATGGTTGGGGACAGGTTTTGAAGAAGCCGCCCGCGGGCGCGGACGGCAGGTTTGTTGTTAATTACGGCTTGAAGCGTGTTGGACTTAAATTTAGATTGCTTAGATGTTGCTGTCAACAAAAGCCGTCAACTGGGACTTTGATAGCGCGCCAACCTTGGTCGCCTCGACATTGCCGTTTTTGAAAATCATCAGGGTGGGAATGCCGCGAATGCCATACTTCGGCGGCGTACCCTGGTTTTCATCGATATTGAGTTTGCAGACCTTGAGCTTTCCGGTGTATTCCTTGGCTACTTCATCCAGTACCGGCGAAATCATCTTGCACGGGCCGCACCAGTCAGCCCAGTAGTCTACGAGAACGGGCAATGGCGATTGCAATACCTCCTGCTCGAACGAGGCATCGGATATGTAATGAATGTGTTCACTCATGGCTTGGAGAGCTCCTGCAAAAAACGGTGAGGTACCGGAATGGCCCGGCAACAGTGAGAAATTATGGATCAATGCTGGCAAAACCAAGTTGTTGCCGCTATCCTACCTGAAAATTTACGTAAATTGAAAGCACCCGTAATCCCCGGGAATATTTCACATATCATCCAAGACAAACACCATGACATACGTCGTTACCGAACCATGCATCAAGTGCAAATACACGGATTGTGTCGATGTCTGCCCAGTTGACTGTTTCCGTGAAGGAGAAAACTTCCTCGTCATCGACCCGGACGAGTGCATCGACTGCACGCTGTGCGTGGCCGAATGCCCGGTCGAGGCCATTTTTGCCGAGGACGACTGTCCTGCTGACCAGCGACATTTCCTCGAAATCAACGCCGAGCTGGCAAAGAAGTGGAAACCCATCATCGAACGCAAGGATGCATTGCCGGACGCGGATGAGTGGGCCAAGGTGAAGGACAAGCTGCAGTACCTGGAAAAGTAAGCCTTGGAAATCCAGGGTGCCCCGGCAAACGATCTGTTTGGCGCGGCCGCCCGCCTCCTGCGGTCGCGGCATTCCGGCGCCAGGGCGGCGGATTTTTCCGCCACTACCGTGCTTGTTCCCAACCTGCATGCCGCACAGGGACTTTACCGGGCCCTGGCCGCGGAGACAAAACTGTCCGCGCTGATTCCGCCGCGCACACTTACAATTCCCGCCTGGACCGCCGCTGCTCCCCTACCGCCCGCGCAGGCCGAAAGCCCGCGCATGGCCCTGCTCTACCAGTCGCTCAGAAACTGGCGCCGCTTCGAGGAGCGCCTGTTGTGGCCGATGTGCGCGGAATTGCTGTCGCTGTTCGATGAACTGACGCATCACCGTGTTTCCCTGCCGGATACGGCAGAAGACTTCTCCCGGCAGCTTGTAAACGCATACGCCTCCCGCAACACCCGCGCCCTGGACTTCGAATCACGCCTGCTGCATGACAGCTGGTTTGCGCTTACAGGCACCGGTAGCGGGCCAGTGGATGCCGCCACACGGCACGTGAAGGCGCTGGCCTGGCTGGCCGAACACCATCAGGGTCCGCTGTATGTGCTGGGTGTGATGCAATTCTCGCCGGCGGAATGCGACTGCCTTGAGCGCATCGCGTCACGCGAACCGGTGGTCTGCATGCTGCCCGATGCCGGCAGCACCGAAACCGGCCGCCTGCTGCAAGCTGCCTGGTCTACAACATCTCCGATGCTTGAACGCGCGCAAGCCCTGCAAGCGTCTTCACCGTCTGCGCTGGCGCTGCGCCTGTTTCCTGCCAATTCACTGGAAGAGGAAGCCCTGGCAGCCAGCGCTCAGGTTCGTTTATGGCTTGCAGCCGGCAAACGCCGCATCATTGTGGTTGCCCAGGACCGCCTGACCGCACGGCGCACCCGTGCCCTGCTGGAGCGGGCAGACGTGCTGGTTGAAGACGAAACCGGCTGGCCACTTTCCACCACCGCCGCAGCCAGCGTCGTCATGCGCTGGATCGAGGCCATCGCCAATGACTTCAATCATGAAGGCACGCTCGATCTGCTGAAATCCCCCTACACGCTGAACACCTGGCCTGACGGGGATTTGCACGAAGGCACTGCGCAGCTGGAAATGCAATTGCGCAAGGATGGCCCCGCACCAGGCCTGACAGGATTGAGCTTGCGCGCCCGGCAAAGCGGCAGCATGCATGCGCAGAATCTGATCACAACCCTGCAACGCGCCGCACAGCCTTTATCCGCAATACGTCTGCCCCTTGCCGGCTGGTGCCTGCGCCTGCGGGAAAGCCTGAAACTGCTGGACATGGATGACAGTCTCAGGCAGGACGAAGCCGGGCGACAACTGCTGGACGAGCTGGCCCAGCGCGTCCATGAACTGCAGGCGGACGACACGCTTTATCACTTCGGCGAATGGCGGCGCTGGCTCACGCAGCAATGGGAAAACACAAACTTTGTCGACCATGGCGTCGAAAGCCCGGTTGTGTTCACCCATCTTGCCGCAACGCGTTGCAGGCCGGCCGATGCCTTGCTGATACTCGGCGCGGATGCAGCCAGGCTGCCCTCGCCTCCTGCGGCCTCACCCTTTTTCAACCAGCGCGTCCGTGCCGTTCTGGGCTTGCCGGACATGGCCGAACAGCAAGCGCAAGCCGAGCGCGATCTGCTTCAGCTGCTGGCATCGGGACCCGATGCGCTGATTACCTGGCGCGCACAACAGAATGGCGAGCAAGTGCCGCCGAGCCCCTGGTTTGCACGGCTGGAAACCTTCTGCAAACTGGCCTGGGGCCGCAGCCTTGTCGATACCGGCCTGCGCGATGCAATTGCGCCAACGGCGCTTGCCGCCAGCGAAACGCAACGGCCTCAGGCAGGCATGCAGCCGCGTCCGACACTGGCGCCACATCAGGTTCCGCAGCGCATCAGCCCCAGTGGCTACAACCAGTTGGTGGCCTGCCCCTACCAGTATTTTGCCGCGCGCGTGCTGGGGCTCGAAGAACTGGAAGACATCGAAACCGAACTCGACAAGCGCGACTACGGCGAGACCGTGCATGCCATCCTGCATCGCTTCCATAGCCAATATCCGGTGCTGGGCGATATGCCTGACGATAATCTGATCCAGGCATTGCACGCCATTTCCGAGGCCGAATTCGAGAAGTCCGGCAACGGCGACTATTTTGCCCTCGCCTGGCTGCGGCGTTGGCAAGGAAAACTGCCGGGCTACCTGGCCTGGCAGCGTGCGCGCGAGGGACGAGGCTGGCAGTGGCAGTCCGGCGAGGAAAAACACAGCCGTGGCTTTACCCTGACGGACGGCAGCATCCTGACGCTCACCGGCAAGCTCGACCGCATTGATCGCAAGGCAGATGAAATCGCCGTGCTCGATTACAAGACCGGCGAAGCCCAAAAGCTGCGCAAGCAACTCGCCGCGCCGGGCGAAGATGTGCAGCTGCCAGCCTACGTCCTGCTGCTCGATCAGCCGGTCAGCGAGGCCGCCTATGTTGCCCTGGATGAAGCCATCACCAGGGACATTTCCCCGCCACAGGACCTTGCCGAGCTCTGCAAGGACACCGGCAACCGTCTGATTGGCCTTTTCAACCGATTGCGCGAAGCCGCCCCACTTCCAGCACAGGGTGCGGAGTCAGCATGCGAGTTTTGCGCCATGCGCGGGCTGTGCCGCAAGGATTTCTGGGCCGATGACTGAACAGGTCTTCGATTCCAGTCTCGCGCTCGACCCATCGCGCTCGGTGGTGGTGGAGGCCTGCGCGGGCAGCGGCAAGACCTGGCTGCTGGTATCGCGCATCCTGCGTGCGCTGCTGGCCGGTGCGGAACCCTCCGAGATCCTCGCCATCACATTCACCCGCAAAGCCGCCCTGGAAATGCAGGCGCGGCTGAACGAATGGCTGGAGTTGCTGGCCACCGCGGACGACGCCACCGCAAGAAGCGAACTGACCCTTCGCGGAATTGCCGAAGCCGACGCACTGCTGTTGCTGCCCCGCGCGCGCAGCCTTCACGAAATGGTTTTGACAGCTCGACCGGGCATCACGCTCACCACGTTTCATGGCTGGTTTCTTGAAGTGCTGAAACGCGCCCCGCTCGATGCCGGTATCGCCCAGTTCGAGCTGACCGAGCAGGCTGGCATGCTGGAAAAGGAAGCCTGGCTGCATTTCAAGGAACACCTGCGCAGGAATTCAGAAGGGCCTCTGGCCAATGCGTTTGATACCCTGGTGAGCGAGATCGGCCTGCCCAGCACGCGCGACCTGCTTGCCAGCTTCCTGCGACAGCGCGCCGACTGGTTCGCAATCACGTCCGGCGAGGTGGATGACGTGGCCGCAGTGCAACGGCGGCTGAGCGAGGAAGTCGGCGTCGCGCCAGACACTGACGTGCCGGGCGAATGCCTGACGCCTGCCTTTATCCAGGACCTGAAAGACTATGCCGCGCTACTGGCACGCAATAACAGCGGGACAACGTCCGACCATGCGCGCAATGCGCAAACACTGCTCGATGCCCTTTCATCGACTTCGTTGGAGACCATATTCGATTGTGCCTGCACCGCACTGCTCACGAAAAAGAGCGAAGCCCGCAAACACACGCGGGGACAGACGAGCCAAAGACGCCTGGGTGCCGACGAGCCGCGCTTCTTCACATTGCACGAACAACTTTCCGAGGCGCTGATACTCGCAAAGGACCGGCTTGCCACACAGCGCTGGCTGGCATTGAATGAAGCGGGTCTCATCTGCGGGACGGCATTACTCGATGAATACCAAGCCCTCAAGGATCAGCGCCAGGTGCTGGACTTCGCCGACATCGAGTGGCTGACCGCCCGGCTGCTGGCCGATTCGGACACGGCCGAATACCTGCAATACAAGCTGGACGCGCGCTACCGTCATGTTCTGCTCGATGAGTTCCAAGACACCAGCCCGCTGCAATGGCAGATCCTGCGCGCATGGCTCGGCGCCTCGCAGGCAGCTGGACGGGCACCATCGGTATTCGTGGTCGGCGACCCCAAACAGTCGATCTACCGCTTTCGTGGCGCCGACGCGCGCCTGTTCGACGAGGCCGCGGCATTTCTTGAACATCAGGGCGCAATCAGGTTCATGCACAATACCACGCGCCGCCTTGCCCCGGCTGTACTGGAAATCGTCAACCGCACATTTGCCGCGCTGGCCGAGCGTTATCCCCGCTACCAGGCGCACGAGGCGCACGAGAAAGACCTGCCGGGACATGTGGAACTGATTCCCCTGTTCCCGCCGCCCGAACAGCCCGCCGGGACGACCGTGCTGCGCGACCCGCTGACGACACCCTTGACCGACGAGACGAAGACAACGCGCAGGAAAGAAGCGCAACACATGGCCAGCAGGCTGAAGGAAATCCAGGCAAGCTGGCAGGTACGCGACAACGGTGTCGTGCGCCCTGTGCGCTGGTCGGATGTGTTGATCCTAGTACGCACGCGCAAACATCTGGCCGCCTACGAACATGCGCTCAGGGCGGCAGGCATCCCTGCCATCTCCAGCCGCCAGGGCGGCCTGCTCGACACGCTGGAAGCGCGCGACCTGACGGCGCTGCTGACATTTCTGGTGACACCTTCCGCCAATCTCGAACTGGCTCACACGCTTCGCTCACCGCTGTTCGCCTGTAGTGATGCCGACCTGCTGACCCTGGCCGGCAATAAAAGCTGGTGGACCGCCCTGAAAACTTCGAATCTTCCTTGTCTGGCCCGCGCAGCCGAATTGCTGGGGCGCTGGCGCGGCCTCGCCGGCCGCCTGCCGGTACATGACCTGCTGGATCGCATTTTTCATGAAGGCGATTTGCTTCCCCGCTATCTCGATGCCGTGCCATCTTCGATGCGCGCCGGCGTCGCCGCCAACCTGCACAGCCTGATGGAACTGGCATTGAGTCTTTCTGGGGGACGTTACCCCAGCCTGCCGCGCTTTGTGTTCGAACTCAAACAGTTGCGCCATGCCCGCGCCGAAGAGGCGCCGGATGAAGCCGACACCGCCGATGGCCAGGATGCCGTTACCTTGCTGACCGTTCACGGGGCCAAGGGTCTGGAAGCGCCCATCGTCTGGCTGCTGGACGCCGGTCCAGGCAAGACTCCGACAGACAGTTACCGGGCCCTGTCGGACTGGCCACCGGGAAGCAAGGCACCACGGCATTTTTCGCTGTATTTCAAAAGAGAACTGTCCAGCGCTCCACAGCGCGATTTATTGGCCAGGGATGCCGCGTTGATGGAGACCGAGAACTTCAACCTGCTGTATGTGGCCATGACGCGTGCCAGACAGGCGCTGTTCATCAGCGGCAACGAAAGCCGCGCCGACAGCCTGTGCAGCGAGCGCGATTGGCATGCGCATGTCAACGCCGCATTTGGCGCGTATCAGCCGCCGGTCGGTACACGCACACATGGCAACGACCTGACCTCGACAGACGGAAAGTCCGCCGCGCCGCAGGAAAACCGTCGTGCGGCCGGCCCGGCCATCACGCTGCCTCCCGTTTCGGCCGGCACGCGCCGTGACAAGGCAGATAGCGAGGAAATCCGCCTTGGCGTTCTGGTCCACGAGTTGCTGGAAAAGCTCGCCGCCGACTCGCCACCGGATGAGGCCATGCTCCGCGCGTTGCCGCCTGAAAAATTCGATCCAGCCTGGCGTATCGCGCAGACCATCCGCCAGAATGCCGGCTTGAAGCGCTTTTTCGAACCCGGCCAGTTCCTGAGTGCCCGCAATGAGCTGTCCGTTGTCAACAGCAGCGGCCAGGTCATCAGAATCGACAGGCTGGTGGAATTCGAGGAGGAAATATGGGTGCTGGATTACAAGACCGGCGAGGCCGATGCCCGGATCGATGATGATCGGCTGGCTGACCGCCATCGCGCCCAGCTTGACGAATATATCCGTGCGGTTCGTGTGCTCTGGCCCGGCAAGCCTGTCCGGGGAGGGCTGATTCTTGGCGATGGGCGGCTGGTCATGCTGTAAAAAATTCTTATGCATGGTTAATGCCCCGGGGTTCTGCTCTAATCTGCCGTGTATGCTTTTACTGGATCGTGTGGAGCTTTCATGAAATACCTGTTGTCTCTGTTTTTGGTCGTACCGCTGGCGGGCTGCATCTCCTTCAATTCCAGCGATGCCGGCACGCCGGATTACGCGTCGTTTTGCGAAAACAAGGAAGCCCAGTGCCGCGAAATTTGCGGTTCGGAGGGGGTTCAGGCTTTTTCGTGCAAGGCCGCCCCGCGCGAAGGACTGGATTTCAAGTGCGAATGCAAAAAAGCGACGGGTAAAAGCATCTGAAAACCGATCGGCCTTTTTCGGAGTCTTGTGAACGAAACAAGATACCGATACTGTCGATTTTGCGAACAGTGTTTGACTCACCCGGGACCGTTCTCGAAATCGGTTCGGGCACCGGCCAGCACGCGGTGCATTTTGGCGCCGAAATGCCCCATCTGAACTGGCAGACCAGCGACTTGCCCGAGAACCATGAGGGTATCTGCCAATGGCTGGAAGATGCCCGGCTTCCAAATGTGCTGCCACCCATCATCCTGGACGTCACCGGTGCCTGGCCCGAGATGGAATTTGACGGCATCTTTACCGCCAACACGCTGCATATCATGTCCTGGGAAGCAGGGCAAAAGCTGATTGCCGGTGCGGCGCGGGCGCTCGGGACAGGCGGTAAACTTGTCATTTACGGCCCGTTCAACCAGGGCGGCAGCTACACTTCGGAAAGCAATGCCCGCTTTGACGAATGGCTGAAAGCTCGCGATGCACGATCCGCCATCCGGGAGTTCGAGGCAGTAAACGAGTGTGCCCGCCTAGCCGGATTCGATTTGAGCGCAGACCACGCCATGCCGGCCAACAACCGCCTGCTGGTATTCAGCCTGATTACATGCCAGAAAGAATGAGCGCGGCATAAATTTGGGCTTGGCACCGCGCCACAGTGGGCTATAAAAACAATTATGAAAATAGCCGACCTGATACCCAGGTGGGGGAGTCAGACCCACGCCGCGCTTGCGGGCAAGCCCTATCATGTCCAGCTTTCACTGCGGGACGCTGCCCGCATCGAAGCCTTGCAGGTCATGTATCCGGATTGTTCGGAAGAGGAAATCGTTTCCGATCTCCTGCGCGCCGCCCTGGACGAACTGGAAGTGGCCATGCCCTATGTGCCGGGCAGTCGCATTATTGCGGAAGACGATCAGGGTGATCCCATCTACGAGGATCTTGGCCCCACGCCCCGCTTTTACACACTCAGCCACGAATTCATGCGCAAGTTTTCGAGAAACAACGCCAAGTAGCGCTCATCAAATCCATGCTGAACAGGGCGATGGCTTGTCGGATTAATTTACAATCTTTTCGTCAAACTTGCTTCAAGCACCTGTTTGCCCTTGTCATTTCAAGGGTTCCGGTAAATGGCACACCCATTGCTTGTCTCCAGTCAAACCATAAAGACATAGACCGGAGAGAAGCCATGTACCTTGGACCTGCATTCATATTTGCGGCATTTGCCAGCCTGTTTTTCGTGCCGGGTTTTCTGGACATACCCTTGGCCCACTTGACCTTCCGCCAGGTTGTTTCCCAGCTGTTGTTCTTGGGATTCGGAACAATTGCGATCGCTGCCCTCGCACGCTCGATCGAATTTGACCCGGTGTGGCCCTGGAAACCCAGTTTCCGCCGGGTGATGGGCAAGCTGGGCTTTTTGCCGCGCGCGGAGTAAGCGCCTGACAGTAAAATGACGGCTTTCGTCAATCGAAAGCCGTCATGCCCGTCAATCTCACTGTTCCAGATCCCGCATCCCTGCACCCTGTTCCTGGTATCCGTTTAGGCATTGCCTCCGCCGGCATCAAGAAACCTGGCCGACGTGACATCACGCTGATCGAGCTGGTACCCGGCAGCCGCGTGGCCGGTGTGTTCACGCAAAACCGCTTTTGCGCCGCGCCGGTTTCGCTTTGCCGTGAACGGCTGGCCGCAGGCAGCGACATCCGCGCGCTCGTCATCAACACCGGCAACGCCAACGCCGGCACGGGCGAGGAGGGCCTGGCACGCGCGCGGCAAACCTGCGAGGTGGTGGCAAGCATGATGGGATTGAAGCCGGAAAACGTGCTGCCGTTTTCAACCGGCGTCATTCTGGAGCCGCTGCCAGTCGACAAGATCCTGCCCGCGCTGCCTGCCGCCAAGGAAGATCTGTCACCCGGCCACTGGTGCGAAGCCGCGCACGCGATCATGACCACCGACATCGTCGCCAAGGGCGCATCGCGGCAGATTCAGCTTGGCAGCAGGACCGTCACCGTCACCGGCATCGCCAAGGGTTCCGGCATGATCCATCCCAACATGGCCACCATGCTGGGCTTTGTGGCCACCGATGCGACCGTTTCGCAATCGCTGCTGAATCAACTGGTGAAAGAGGTGGCCGATGTCTCGTTCAACTGTGTGACGGTGGACGGTGACACCTCCACCAACGACAGCTTCATCCTCATCGCCACCGGACAGGCAGGTAATGCAGAACTTGTTGACGCAGCTTCAGCCGACTACATCGCCCTGAAAGCCGCACTGAGCGAAGTATCGATCCAACTCGCACAAGCCATGGCGCGCGACGGCGAGGGCGCGACCAAGTTCATGACGATCACCGTGGAAGGCGGGCGCGACCATGCCGAATGCAAGCAGATCGCCTACGCCATCGCACGCTCGCCGCTCGTCAAAACCGCGTTCTTCGCCAGTGACCCCAATCTGGGCCGCATCCTCGCGGCCATCGGCTACGCCGGCGTGCCGGACCTCGACGTCAACGCCATCCGCGTCTGGCTGGGCGACGTGCTGGTGGCCGAACACGGCGGCCGGGCAGCGAGCTACACCGAGGCAAAGGGCGCGGCGGTGACGAAGGAAGCCGAAATTACCGTGCGCGTGGCCCTCAATCGCGGAAGGGCGAACGCCACCGTGTGGACCTGCGATTTTTCCTACGACTACGTGAAAATCAACGCGGAATACCGGACCTGACCCGTGCCACTCATGCACAATCCCGCCCGTGTCACATTTCGCAGACACGCTGTCGATGAACGTGAACGCGGTGGGACGCGACGGCTTGCGGGCGCGCCAAAATCCGATACGGCTTGAAGGGCAGGGGCAGGCGGCCGATCAATCCTCCAGTTCATCCGCCAGCGCGCGCAGCAGTACTGCGCCGTCGCCGCGCCAGGCGCTGCCGTGCATGCACGCGAGCGTGGCCGGGCGCGTGCCCGCCAGCCGTTCCAGTAGTACCCGAGCATGTTTCGTGTGCGAGAAGTAATCCATCGCCTGGCGGAATGCTTCGCTCGGGCCGAGGATGTCGGCTTCGGTCAGCGCCGGGTGCGTGTCGCCCGGCTGGGTGAAGAGATCGCCGCAAAAAAGCGTGGCATCGGTTTCGTCGAACAGAAACCCGCAGTCCCAGCCGTGCGGGAGGTGCGGCGCGTCGAGCCAGCGCAGGGTGTGGCGGCCGAGCACGAGCGTCTCGCCGTCGGCAAGCGCGCGAGCCGGGCGGTCGGCTAGGTCGTTCACCGACACCATGGCCGCCACCATGCCGCACAGCGGCGCGGATTGCGGCGCGACAGCGAGCCAGTCGTTGAGCGCCCCGCATTCGTCAGCCTCGACGTGCGAGAAGGCAATGTGGCGCAGGCGTTCGGGCGCAAGCACCGTGGCGACGGCCTCGCGCACCTGCGGAAACAGCTTGCGCGGCCCGGTGTGGAAGAGTAGCGCTTCGTCGTCGACCAGCAAGTACTGGTTGAACGAAAACCCGCCGTCGGGCAGCCGCACCGGCGTGCTGATTCGGTAAAGGTGGTCGGCAACCTCGTCGATGCAGGTGCCGGAGGCATGATTCGTGATCGGCATGTCATTCTCCTTGAGCAGTGCGCGCCGGCGCTTCCGGGTTTTCCGATGTGGGCGCATAGCCCGCCGGATGACAGGTGGCGCCGGGACGCTGCGCGAAATCGTCCACCAGCCCGGCGTCAAATTCGACCTGACAACACGCCAGCACCTGCGCTTTCAAGAGGGCACGCGCGCGGCTGGCGCGGCTTTTGATCGCGGACAGCGACACCCCTTCGGCGGCGGCGAGTTCGCGCAGCGGGCGGCCTTCGAATTCAGTCGCGAGCAGGGTGTCGCGGTACAGTGGCGGCAACGCCTCGGCGAGTGGTCGCAAGCAGGTGGCGAGCGCTTCGTGTAGGCGGGTGTCGGATTCGGATGGCGCAGGTACCTCGTCGTCGAGCGGCTCGGCGAGATGGCGCGCGCGGTAGTAATCAGCGAGCGTGGTGCGGGTGACGGTGCGTAGCCAGCCATGGGGATTGGCGGGCGTCTGCTTCGCCGTCAGCGCCTTGACGAACACCTCGTGCAGCAGGTCTTCGGCGAGCGCAGCGTCGCCCACCTGCCGACGCAGGAAGGCGAGCAGCGCGCGCCGCGAATCGGCCAGCGCCTGGGCGAGCGGATGCGCGTTGTCGCTCATGGCCTATGCGTCCGCCCGCAGGGGTATGCAGCAGGCGCCTGCCTGGGTCCTGGTGTCATGGCCGAATTCGACAGCGTTCTCCATGGTATGGAAGTGCTCCCAGGCGATGCCCTGCGGGTCGATGGTCCAGTGCTTGTCGCTCTTCGCGTAGCAGCAGGTGGCGTTCTTCTGGTCCATGATCGCCACGTCCGCCTGCGCCAGTTGCGAGCGCAGACCCTCCAGCTCCGCCGCGTTCTCCGCCTGGATG
>JACAED010000085.1 GCA_013389025.1 Hydrogenophilaceae bacterium | reverse complement strand
CTTGCAATGGCGCAGGCTGGCGATGAGTGGCGACACCTTGTCGCCAGGGAGCTGCCCGCCCTCACCGGGCTTGGCGCCCTGCGCGATCTTGATCTGCAACACCTCGGCGTTGACCAGGTAGGCAGGCGTGACGCCAAAGCGGCCGGAAGCCACCTGCTTGATCTTGGAGGTTTTGATGGTGCCGTAACGCTTGGGATCTTCGCCACCCTCGCCGGAGTTGGAGCGGCCGCCGATGCGGTTCATGCCTTCGGCCAAGGCCTCGTGCGCTTCGGGTGAGAGCGCGCCCAGGCTCATGCCGGCGGAATCGAAACGTTTGAGAATGTTTTCGATCGGCTCGACTTCGTCGATGGAAATAGGGTTGCCGCCGAACTTCACCTTCATCAGGTCGCGCATCATGGCCACCGGTCGGGTGTTGACGATCTCGGAATATTTTTTGTACGCCTCGTAACTGCCCGATTGCACGGCTTTCTGCAACTGCTGCACCACGTCCGGGTTGTAGGCGTGAAATTCCTCGCCGAACATGAACTTCAACAGGCCGCCGGCGGGCAAGCGCTTCAGGGGGTTGTATGCATTTTTGTGCAACTTCTTTTGATCGGCCTCGAAGTCGGCGAAGTCAGCGCCGGACACGCGCGATACCGTGCCTTTCAGACACAGGTCGATCACCTCTTCATGCAAACCCACCGACTCGAACAGTTGCGCGCCGCGATAGCTTGAAACCAGTGAAATGCCCATCTTCGAGAGCACCTTGTAGATGCCCTTGTCCATGCCTTTGCGATAATTTGACAGCGCCTTGGAAAGCTCGGTCTTGCACTCGCCGGTGCGTACCTGGTCAGCAATGACCTGATAGGCAAGATAGGGATAGACCGCGGTGGCGCCGTAACCGATGAGGCAGGCGTAATGATGCGGATCGCGCACGGTGCCGGTTTCGGCAATGATGTTGGCGTTGCAGCGCAGACCCGCGTCAATCAGGGCGTGGTGCACCGCGCCCACCGCAAACAGGGCGGGAATGGGCAGCGTATCCTTGCCGATGTCGCGGTCGGATAGCACCAGGATTACGGCGCCGTTTTTGATGGCGGCGACGGCCTCGGCGGCCAGATGTTCGATGGCGGCTTTGAGCGTTTGCTTGCCAAAATCGTAATTGAGCGACAGGCGGTGGCTTTTGTAGGCCGGATCGGTTTGCGTGGTAATGGCCTTGAAGGCGGTTTCCGACAGCAGTGGTGAACTGACTTCCAGCCGATGCGCGTGCAGTTTCGATTCCTTGAACAGGTTGCGTTCCGGGCCGAAGCAGGTGGCCAGCGACATGACAATGGCTTCACGGATCGGATCGATCGGCGGGTTGGTCACCTGCGCGAACTGCTGGCGCAGGTAGTCGTAGGGCGAGCGCACTTTTTGCGACAGCACCGCCATGGGCGTGTCGTCGCCCATGGAGCCGATGGCTTCCTGACCGTCTTCGGCCAGTACGCGCAGGATCTGGTCGCGCTCTTCCAGGCTGACGTTGAAGAGCTTCTGATGCGTGAGCAGGGACGCTGCATCCATGAGCGGCATGTCGCCATCCGGGTAGGCGCCGAATTCGAGCTTGGTGGCTTCCTTCAGCCACTCGCGATAGGGGTGGCGTTTTTTGAGTTCGTTGTCGATGTCTTCCGGCAGCAGCAATTTGCCGGTGGCCAGATCGGCGGCTACCATCTGGCCGGGGCGCACGCGGCCTTTCATCACCACGTTTTCCGGCCCGTAGTTCCATACACCCACTTCCGAGGCGATGGTGAGGATGCGATCCTTGGTCAGCACCCAGCGAGCGGGTCGCAGGCCATTGCGATCCAGCGCGCAGACGCCGTAACGGCCGTCGGTCATCACCAGGCCGGCGGGGCCGTCCCAGGCTTCCATGTGCATGGAGTTGTATTCGTAGAAGGCGCGCATGTCGGGATCCATGTCCTCGACGTTCTGCCAGGCCGGCGGCACCAGCAGGCGCACGGCGCGGAACAGGCTGGTGCCGCCCATGACCAGGCCTTCCAGCATGTTGTCGAGCGAGCTGGAGTCGGAACCGTCTGTGTTCACGATCGGTCGCACGTCACCCATGTCGGGGATGAGATCGCTTTCGAACTTCATCTCCCGCGCGCGGCTCCAGTTGCGGTTGCCCTGCAGGGTGTTGATTTCACCGTTGTGCGCGAGGAAGCGGAAGGGCTGAGCCAGCTTCCACTGCGGCCAGGTGTTGGTCGAAAAGCGCTGATGGAAGACGATGAGTGAGGAGGCGAAACGCGCGTCGTTCAGGTCGGGGTAGAACACCGGCAGGTTTTCCGGCATCACCAGTCCTTTGTAGGACACCACACGCGAAGACAGGGTGGGCACATAGAACACCTTGTCTTGATGCAATGCCTTTTCCGCGCGGCGGCGGGCGATATACAACGCGCGTTCGAAATGCTCTTCGTCGAGCTTGTCCGGACAGTTGACGAATACCTGCTCGATCACCGGCAGCGAGGCCAGCGCATATTGCCCGCAGACCGAGGTGTTGACTGGCACGGTTCTGAAACCGGCAACGATGAGATGTTGTGCTTGAAGCTCGCGGGCGAGGGTGTCTTTGGCGGTTCTGCGTGCGGCTTCATCCTGCGACAGGAACACCAGACCGGCGGCGTAGCGCTCAGCCAATGCGAAACCGGCTTCCCTGGCCACGGCGCGTAGGAAGGCGTCCGGTTTTTTGAACAGCAGGCCGCAGCCATCGCCCGACAGGCCGTCGGCGGCAATCGCGCCGCGGTGGGTCATGCAGCCCAGTGAATGGATGGCGGTTTGTACCAGCGTGTGTGAAGGCTGGTCGTCCATCTGGGCAATGAGCCCAAAGCCGCAGGAATCCTGTTCAAAGTCGGGGGAGTAAAGCGTGCCCTCGAGCCAATCTTGTCTGTTCATGGCGCTCACGTTAAAACTGCGTTAGAAAGTTGCCCGTAAAATCAAATCACCTGGAAAACGGGCAAAAAGGGCATACATTCTAGCGCCAAGCAGGCGCGATGGGCAATGGCAACGGGGAAATTCCCTTTTTGGCACAAGGGCTTCCAACCGCATGCGAATCAAAGCCTGTAAGCATGGAGTTCGGTTGGCCCGCGGTTGCAGGGGCGCTCACTGCTAGAATGGCGGCCTGTTGCCAAGCTTTGTATTCAGATCCAGCCTGTTTCATTTCCCGAAACACATCGCCATGAATAACCCCTGCCCGTTTTCCATGCGTCACGCCGTCAAGAAAGATGGCGCGGCGGCGATCGAACTGCGGCAGTTGTCCAAGGTTTACAAGGGCGCCCGCACCCCGGCATTGAACGGCATTGACCTGACTGTCAGGGAGGGCGGTTTTTTTGGTATTCTGGGTCCCAATGGTGCAGGCAAGACAACCCTGATGTCCGTACTGGGCGGCCTGCTCAAGCCCAGTTCGGGTTCGGTCTGGATCAATGGGCAGGATCTTCAACGGCATCGCGCCGCAATCAAGCGTGTACTGGGCATGGTGCCCCAGGAACCTGCCATCTACCCCACGCTGACTGCCCGCGAAAACCTTGAGTATTTCGGCCGTATGCAGGGTTTGTCCGGCAAACACCTTCAGTCCCGTGTCGAGGCCTGTCTTGAGATTGCCGAAATTTCCGCCGATGCCGATCAGCGGGTTGAACACTTTTCTGGAGGATTCAAGCGGCGGTTGAATCTGGTGATCGGCCTGATCCATGAGCCAAGGATCCTGATTCTGGACGAGCCCACCGTGGCCATTGATCCGCATTCGCGCGCGCTGATACACCAGCGCCTGCGTGAACTGCATGCAGCCGGGATTTCCATTCTGATTTCGACGCATTACATGGAAGAGGCAGAGCAGCTTTGCCAGGAGATTGCCATCATGCACCACGGCCGCATCCTGGTGCAGGGCACGGTGGGCGATCTGCTTGCCATGCAGCGCAATGAAACCATACAGATGCAGCTGACGGACGATCCGCCAGAGGCGCTGATCCGGAAACTGCAACAGCTTCCCGGATTGCAGAATGCGTTTGTCAGCGGGCGCTGCGTGATGGTGACGGCAGAACGGCCCGATGAGGTCGCCGTTCGATTGATGCAGACCGTGCATGAATACGGGCTGGGCGTGCATTCGATGGGCTTTGGTGCTTCCAGCCTTGAGCAGGTTTTCCTTTCGCTGACTGAAAACCGGGCGGAAAAATGAGGCAGAACCTGTTCAAGCTGGCAGCCAGCATCCTGAAAGAGGCGCGCATCATCGGCCGCGACCGCCAGGCTTTGTTCCTGTTTTTTGTCATGCCAGTGGTGTTCGTGCTGATCCTTTCCCTGGCATTGCGCGACGCCTTTGGCGAACGTCCGGGCGCGAGCTTTCCCGTGCTGGTGGTGGCAGGAGACCGCGGCGAAATCAGTTCCAGT
This sequence comes from Hydrogenophilaceae bacterium, assembly GCA_013389025.1. Classification (GTDB taxonomy): domain Bacteria; phylum Pseudomonadota; class Gammaproteobacteria; order Burkholderiales; family Thiobacillaceae; genus UBA6918. The sequence continues at coordinate 4,157 of JACAED010000085.1, read as the reverse complement.
GTGATTCAGGCATTTCGATCCAATTCGCATCTTCAATTGACCGAGTCCGAATACGCGTCTGAGGCGCAGGTGCGTCAATGGCTGATTGAGGGCCGCTACAAGTTTGCCGTATTGATCCCTTCCGGCGCGATGGAACAGGCCAAACGGCGAATCGGCGAAATGGCCGCGCGGGTTCCCAAAGACCTGTTGATGGAAAAGCCGGTGGCGGTGCGTGTGCTGGCCGATCCGGCGCTGCGAGGTGACTACCGGAAAGTGCTCGAAGGCGCGCTAAGCCTGGCCTTGCGGGGTGTGGAAATGCGCTTGGGCGGAGAGCAACTGGATCAGATTCTGAAGACCACACTGGGCGAACGCCATGTGCCGATGCCCGACATGGAACAAACCCCGGTGTTCGCGCCTGTGCAGAGCGAAGTGGTGACCAGGGAGCGTGGCGATCCTGTCCCCACCTCGGTCCAGCAAAACGCACCGGCCTGGACGCTGCTGGCCATGTTTTTCTTGACCGTGCCGCTGTCGGTTTCCTTCATCAAGGAGCGGGAGCAGGGAAGCCTGTTCCGCCTGCAAACCATGACCGTGCCGGCATGGGTGGTGCTGGGCGGCAAGGCCCTGCCCTATTTTGTCATCAACCTGATCCAGATGGCTTCCATTCTGGCAGTGAGTGTCCATGTGCTGCCGCTGCTGGGCGGCGACCGGCTCGACCTGGGGCATTCCCCGTCGGCGATTCTGGTCATGGGCGCGTCGGCCAGCATCGCCGCCATCGGCTTTGGCATTGCCGTGGCCATGTATGCCCGCACGGCCGAGCAGGCGGCCAGCTTCAGTTCCGCCGTGGTGATGATCATGGCCGCGCTGGGCGGCATTCTTGTACCCAAGACGGTCATGCCGCCGCTGATGCAGGATCTGGCGGTCTTTTCGCCCCTGTCATGGGGGCTGGACGGTTTTCAGGATGTCTTTGTTCGCGGCGGCGGTGTAACCCAGGTGATGCCCGAAGCGCTGGGCTTGCTGGCCTTTTCCGCGCTGTGCCATGGCATTGCGATACTCAGATATGAGAGCCGGATATGAGTCATGGAGTGATCGGATTTCGCTGTATCCGTCCCTTGCAAGGGAAGATAGAATAAGCGTACCAGTTACTGGTTGGTTCCGGCTATTAAGTTGTTTTCGGATTACAGCGTGTCTTCAATGAATTTCACTGGTCGTCACTTGTTCGCACGCTATGCAACAGTTGTTGCGGCAACCCTAACCGTGCTGGTCTTCTACGGAATGGCTTTGCCACGCACGCCCTCTGTCGAGGAGCAGGCAGCGATGGCTAGGCGCTTCCAGTTCACCCGCTTCGACTTGCCAAAACCGGCAGGCTATCAGGAGCGCGAGGCAAGACCCGTACACCCCTCGATGCAGCGGATTTCGGCGTGGGTGTCGGCGATGGGTGCCGCGGCTGCGCTGGGCGATGTCGATGGTGACGGTTTGCCCAACGACCTGTGTCATGTCGAGCCGCGTTCCGATCAGGTGAGTGTTTTTCCGGTGCCGGGCACGGGTAGCCGCTTTGCGCAGTTTCTGCTCACCGCCGAGCCGCTGCCCTTTGACCAGGCCATGGCGCCCATGGGCTGCCTGATTGCTGATCTGAATGAAGACGGATTGGCGGATTTTCTCATCTACTACTGGGGCCGCACGCCCGTTGCCTTGCTCCGCAAGGCCGTCCATGCCGGCAAGCCCCCAGGTCGCGACCAGTACCTTGCGGTGGAAGTGGTACCGCAGTTTGATCGCTGGTACAGCAATGCCGCCACGCTTGCAGATCTCGACGGTGATGGACACCTCGACCTGATCATCGGCAATACATATCCTGATGGTTCAAGATTGCTGGATGCCACGGCCAGCGGGGTCATGGTGATGCCGGAATCCACGTCCCGTTCCGCCAACGGTGGCTGGAACCGTTTGCTGTTGTGGAAGGGCGCCGTGTCCGGTTCTCGGCCCTCCGTCAATTACCAAGACGAGTCCAGGGCGTTGCGCGAGGAGGATGCCCGGGGCTGGACACTCGCGCTTGCGGCAGGCGACCTCGATGGCGACCTGTTGCCTGAACTCTATTTTGCCAACGATTTTGGTCCGGACCGGCTGTTGCATAACCGTTCAACCCCGGGCAAGCTGCGTTTCGAGCGCCTGTACGGCGAAAGCGGATTCGCCACCCCGAAGTCCTTCGTGATCGGCCATGATTCCTGCAAGGGCATGGGTGCTGACATGGTGGACGTCAATGGTGATGGCTTGCTGGACATCTACGTGAGCAACATCTCATCGCCCTGGGCTTTGCAGGAAGGTCATTTCCTCTGGACGAGCACGGGCGAGGTCCGGCGCATGCATGAAGGACTTGCCCCATATGTGCAGGGGGCTGAAAAGCTGGGCTTGTCCCGCAGTGGCTGGGGCTGGGATTCCAAACTGGACGATTTCGACAACGATGGCGTGCCTGAAGCGATCCAGGCCACCGGCTTCGTCAAGGGTAAGGTCAACCGCTGGCCTGAACTGCAGGCGCTGGGTACCGCCAATGATGCCCTGCTGCGCGACCCGCGCAACTGGCCAAAATTCCAGCCTGGTACCGACATCAGCGGACACGATCCCAATGCCTTTTTCGTACGGACTGCATCGGGCAAATATTTTGATATCGCCGGACTGATCGGGCTCGGCGAAACGATGGTTACTCGCGGCATTGCCATCGCCGACGTGGAGGGGGACGGTGACCTGGATTTCGTATTCGCCAACCAGTGGGAAGACTCCTATTTCTACCGCAATGACGGTGCAAGCGGACATGCCTACTTGGGACTCAACCTGCTTCTTCCCGTTGCTGCCGCCAAGATGGAAAAGGGCGGGGTAAGGCCGGCCATCGGTGCAGAGGCACGCGTCAGCCTGCCGGACGGAAGACGACTGACCGCCCAGGTGGACGGCGGCAACGGCCAGTCCGGCAAGCGCGCTCCAAGACTCCATTTCGGGCTGGGAGATATTTCCGGCGACAAGGCCCTGCGGGTGGAAATTCGCTGGCGCGATGCGCGCGGCCAGACACAGGTGCGCGCCATGAGCCTGAAGCCGGGCTGGCATACCATCGTGTTGGGCTGATCAGGCGGCTCTTGTCTTGGCTCAGTTCAGCAACGCTTCCCTCCTGTTCTACCCCAAGGGCGACCAGCAGCGCAGGCTGATCGCATTATGGTATTTCACCAGTCTCCTGCTTGCCTGGATACTGGGTTTGGGTCATATGGTTCTGGGCTTCGAGCAATCGTGGGCGCATCCCGCAATTGCGGTCGGCACTGCCATCGCCATGCAGATGCTGCTGGAATGGGTGGATGCACGCGCCAAGAACAGGCCCCTGCGCTTTGCCGGGAGCTGGGCCAATTTTCTCAACTTTCTGCCGCCAGCCATCATTCCGGGCATGGCCCTGTCCATGCTGATCTTTCCGGGCGAAGCGCTTTTGCCCCTGGCTTTCGCAGCCGCCTTTGCCATAGCTTCCAAGCTGATATTCCGCGCACCTGTCGCCCCGGGGGTTAGCCAGCATATGTTCAACCCCTCCAACATAGCGGTGGTGGTCACCCTGGTTGTGTTTTCGGATATCGTCGGGCTCACTCCGCCTTACCAGTTCACCGAAAACATCAGTGGCCTGTGGGACTGGGGTGTGCCCATTTTTGTGCTGGTCAGCGGCGTCATTTTGCACGCTTTGTTCACGGGGCGCCTGATACTGGTGACGGCCTGGATGGTGGGTTTTGTGCTTCAGGGACAGATTCGGGCGTTGCTGTTTGACATTCCACCTCTGGTGCCGGTTCTGCCCATGACCAGCGCTGCCTTCATCATTTTCACCCTTTACATGATCCCGGACCCCGCCACGACGCCAATCAACCAAAAGGGACAAATCGTATTCGGTCTGGCGGTAGCGGCCGTGTATGGAATCCTGCAGGCCATGCATGTCGTGTTCGGCCTGTTCTTCTCACTGGTTTTGGTGTGCGGAATACGCGGTGCCTTGTTGTATATCGAGGATTGGCGCCGGCGGTTTTTGCCAACGCCTTCCAGCTCAGTGCGCTCGCTGTGATGTTTATGAAGACGCCCGGAAAACCAAACCATTCCCTTGCTGACAAAGGCCTGACGGCAAGATGGGTAGAATCCATTTTGAGCCAAGGGCCACCATTGCTGATCATCGG
>JACAED010000094.1 GCA_013389025.1 Hydrogenophilaceae bacterium | reverse complement strand
GCGCCTCGTCCACATCCCAAGAGAAGGGCTCAATCAGCTTTGCCAGAAAATGGTGAAATATGCGGGCTAGAGTCGTTTCGTTGGACGACCTGAAGGGATACGCACTGGATCTGAACTAGCGTGACGAAGCCGCCATTCAGGCAGCGTACAACTGAAAGCCTGGCACACCCTGATCAGACAACCAGTACATTGATGACGTTCTGCAATTCAGCCAAACTATCGATGCCATCGGTATTGGGCGCAATGCCCATGCCCTTGAGGACGATGCTGTCCTCGCAATCGCCTACCCACTGGCCGTCGCCGTTGCGGTCGAACCAGATGCTTACATCGCTGCCGTTGTCGATCACGTGCACATAGGCCTCCAGGCCGGCCACTGAGGCAACCGCGCCGCCTGTGTCGAGTACCAGGGTATCCATGCCTTGCGCATCGTGGATCACATCAGTACTCATCAGATCGACACTGTCGACCCAGCTTTCGCCGTTACTGGCATTGACAGTGAAAACAAAGCTGTCCGCCCCCAGCCCGCCCCACAGCGAGTCATCCTGGTCACCGCCGATGAGCGTATCGTTGTCGTTGCCGCCTTCGATCCAGTCGTTGCCGAGTCCGCCTTCCAGCGAATCCTTGCCGTTCTCGCCAAACAGGCAATCTTCTCCAGCCTGCCCGTAAAGCCTGTCTCCCTGGTCTCCGCCGTACAGGGTATCGTCCTGATTGCCCCCCCAAAGGGAATCAGACCCGATGTCACCGCTCATGAAATCGTTGCCGTCGCCGCCCCACAGCTTGTCGTTGCCGCCCTCACCGAACAGGCTATCGCTTCCGTCATCGCCATACAGGCTGTCGTTACTGTCACCGCCGTACAGTGTATCGTCCTCATTTCCGCCATAGAGCAGATCCGAGCCGCTGTCGCCAGACAGCGAATCATGTCCATCCCCGCCCCGCAAACTGTCGCTGCCCTCGCCGCCTGTCAGGGTGTCGTTTCCGGTTCCGCCTTCCAGAACATCGTCGCCGTTTTCGCCGTCAAGATAATCGTGGTTGGCGCCGCCATCGAGCGAGTCGTTCTCGTCACCGCCAAAAAGACTGTCGTTGCCGGAGTCGCCAAACAGGGTATCCATGCCGCCATTGTCAACGAGCAGGTCGTCACCTTTGCCACCATCCAGCCAGTCGTTACCGGCGCCGCCCGAAAGTGTGTCCGCGCCGTCATCGCCCATCAGTGAGTCGTCGCCGTCGCCGGCTTCCAGACTGTCGTGGCCGGCATCGCCATACAGGGTGTCGTTGCCAAGATAGCCGTCCAGGACATCATCATCGTCGCCACCATGGAGGATGTCGTTTCCATCGTCGCCATTCAAGGTGTCATTGCCACCATCGCCAGACAGCGTATCCCTGCCCAGGCCGCCGTTGAGCCAGTCCGCGCCAGCGCCCCCCGAGAGGCTGTCGTTTCCTGCATCGCCGTCCAGGCTGTCATTGCCCTCGTCGCCATACAGCTCATCGAAACCAATGTCCCCTGACAGCGTATCGTCGTCCAGCCCGCCATACAGGGAGTCGCTACCGGCCGCGCCAATCAGGATATCCAGGCCGGCCCCGCCGTACAGGGAGTCGTCGTCATCGTTACCGTTCAGGGTGTCGTCGCCGTCGTCGCCAAAAAGAATGTCCAGGCCAAGGTTGCCGGAAAGCATGTCATCGTCGGCGTCGCCATGCAGCACATCGATACCATCGCCTCCTGTAAGCTCATCGTATCCGCCATCACCGTAAAGGGTGTCATCGCCTGCATCGCCGACGAGATAGTCATTCCCCGCCTCGCCGTTCAGCACGTCGTTGCCGTCGCGGCCATACAAGCTGTCGTTGCCTTCACGGGCAAAAGCCTGGGTATTGGTGCCGGGTTCGTCGGCCCAGAGATTGTCGCTTGAAGAAAAAATGATGGTTGAATCAGCCATGACGGCGACACCATCGATTGATCAGGCAATGGAAAAGCAGCGAACGAGCGGGATCGTGCCAGCTCGTTGCCTGCAGAAAAATCCAACGGGGATGTGAATCAGCCATCCATGCCCCCACCTACTTGTTGAGTTCTGGATGCTTGTCGATGGGATTCATTTGGCAGGCACCACGTTTGTTGTGCAGTCCGGCTGGACAATACAGGGTGTCAAAGCAAGAAGCCGGCTGATGACAGCTGCGCATGACGCTAACCTTCCCTGGCAGTCAGGCTTGCTTCGTTGTCATCCCTTTGCGCGGATGCAAGGAGGTTGTGCTTGGCGATGAGCCGGTACAGGGTTGCCCTTGTGACACCCAGCAGGCGAGCCGTTTCGGACATGTTCTTCTTGGTGAAGATAATCATTTTCACGATTGCCCTGGCTTCCGCCTCGCTCCTGACTTCGTCCAGACTGGTGATGATCTGGCTGGCACGCGATCCGGCAAGTTCGAGATCCGCGGCAGTGATGGCTCTCCCTTCCGCAATGATCAGTGCACGCAGAATCTTGTTGCTGAGTTCGCGAACGTTTCCGGGCCAGTCGTACTGGTGCATGGCCATGATGGCTTCGGCACTGAAACCGATTTTTCCCCTTTTGCGCTCGCTTCTGAATTTCTCCAGGAAGTGCCTTGCCAGGTGTTCGATGTCTTCCCGGCGTTCCCGCAAGGACGCGGTTTTGATCTGGATCACGTTCAGGCGATAGTAGAGATCCTTCCTGAAGGCTTCGGATTCGATCTCGCTTTCGAGATCCAGATTGGTCGCAGCAATCACCCGTGCATTGACAGGAATTTCCTCGTGCCCCCCCACCCGGGTGATCCTCTTTTCCTGCAGGAAGCGAAGCAGGTTCACCTGCAAGCTCGCGCTGAGGTCGCCGATTTCGTCCAGAAACAGCGTGCCGCCCGCCGCGGATTCGATCAGACCAATCTTTCTGCTTTCCGCACCGGTGAAAGCACCTTTTTCGTAGCCGAACAGTTCCGACTGAATGAGGGTGGCAGGGAGGGATGCGCAGTTGACCGCAATGAACGGGCCGTCACGCTTTGCAGACTGGGCATGGATGGCAGACGCGACCAGTTCCTTACCGGTGCCGCTTTCACCCAGAATCAGGACCGGTGAATCGGTGGTGGCAGCCTTTCTGATCAGGTTGCGCAAATGGGCTATCTGCTGGCTGACGCCAACGATGCCGTATTCATCGATCACCTTCAGATGCTCATTTCGTTTCGCATCATGGACCAGCCGGTTGAATCCGTACGCGTGACCAAGGATCACGTTCAGCCGGTCCAGATCGATCGGCATGGTGTGGAAGTCATGGAAGTTTTCGCTGATCAAGGTCTTGATCCGTGAATTCTCAAGCTGGTTTTTCTCGACCAGCGCAATCCAGCGGATATCCGGATACCTGCCGAACATGTTCTCCAGGAAAGCGATGAACTCGGCATTGAATTTCTGGAAATGCACGATGCCAATCTGGCAGAGATCAATCCCCTCGACGCTCTCCTGACCCGGATTGCAGGAAATGACATGCCAGCCCGCCGAACGCAAGCGCTGGATCGGCTGCGATGAACCGCTTGATGAAGTCAGGAAGAGGATGCTTCTGTCATCGCCTTCAGCTTGACCGATCAAGCGAACCGCGGTTTTTTGTGTAGAGATATACATGATTCCTGGCCGCTTACAGATTCCGGTTACCGGAAAGCCCCGCCATTCAAACCGCGACCATCAAGTCTCGACGCGGATCCGGAGGGACCCCAACCAGCCGCGTGCCGTTCGATGATGCTTGTCGTGATTTGGCCGCGGCTTGACTGGGTAGAGGCAATTATTGTGCTAGCCCGGTCGCACCCTGATTAATCCACCAAACTTCGGGATGCAGAAAGATAATCAAATTTTCCGACACCGGATTCTCAGAAATTGAACAGTTTTACCCGGTTTTTGAGCCAGTTCTCCACCGGAAGTGGCGCGAGATTACGGCAGGTGTGTTGAAAGTCCAACGCAAAGGTTAAAGGGCCCTATTCGAAACAAGTTTCATCACCCGGAGCAATCCCTGGCGCAACAGTTTGCTGCCCAAGCCCAAGGCCTTGAAAGTCAAGATTTTTTGCGAACCCGAACGATGGCTGAATCAGGGCAATTCCAGGGCAAGGATATTCCCCAGCGTCTTGCGGATTTCAGAAACAGACAGATGACGTGGAATGCCGCTTCCGGCCGCGTACTGGTCACTCTGGCAGACCATCCTCATCACGCCCGGCTGCTTGTCCGACCTCAATGTAAAAGTTGTCTTGAAAAACATCTGCGTGGGCCGGTTGTCACCAGCAAACCCAGCGCGGATGAAAAATCCCGGCGCATTGGCGATTTCGCCAATGCTGCGCTGCACTCTGATGATCATGAAAGTGTCAGGCAGGATGCGCTGCGGTTTCTCGAGCACCGTGTCTGCTTCGACAATGCAATGCGGTTCCTGCTCCTGCACATGGCCAAAGGCCGCGACCTTGCCGGCTTGCAGCCTTACAGTAGCCCAGTTGGCCGGAATTGTCAGTTCCTGATGGAGAACAAGACGGCTGCCCAATGCAAAGCTGTAATAAGGTAATTCCGGACCATGAGTTCGCGTCGTGTCGCAACTCCAAAGCAGTAGCGCACCGAACAGCACAAAAATAATTTTCATGACAACTCCTGCCGGCATCACTTCACTTTAGCTGTTGATTGGACATGCAGTTGTTGAATTTTTCGCAGCAAAGAAAGAAAAAACCCGCACTTCTGCGGGCTTTGTTTAATTCTGGCTCCCCGAGCTGGGCTCGAACCAGCGACCTGCGGATTAACAGTCCGTCGCTCTACCGACTGAGCTATCGGGGAATCGGTAAGCGCGAGATTCTAAGCAGTATGCAGCTCTCGGTCAAGTGCGCTTGTATACGTCTTCGAAGCGAACGATGTCATCTTCGCCCAGATATCCGCCCGATTGTACTTCGACCATGTGCAGGGGAAACTTGCCTGGATTTTCCAGACGATGTCTGCTGCCAAGCGGGATATAGGTGGACTGGTTTTCGGTGAGCAGGAAGGTCTCATCGTCGCGCGTGATGCGCGCGGTACCGGTGACGATGATCCAGTGTTCCGCGCGGTGATGATGCATCTGCAGGGAAAGCTTTTCGCCGGGCTTGACCATGATGCGCTTGACCTGGAAGCGCTCGCCGGCGTCGATGCCTTCGTACCAGCCCCATGGACGATAGACCCGGCGATGAAATACATGCTCGTCCCGCTTGTTGGCCTTCAGTTTGTCGACCAGTTTCTTGACGTCCTGCACGCGACCCCGTGATGCGACCAGGACGGCATCGGGCGTTTCGACGATAACGAGGTTGTCCACGCCCAGCGCGGCCACCAGACGGGATTCCGCGCGGATGAAATTGCCGCTCGAGGCTTCGGTCAAGATGTCGCCGCGGAGCACGTTGCCGTCCTGGTCCTTGGCGCCGACTTCCCACAAGGCAGACCATGCACCGATGTCGTTCCAGCCGATATCGGCGGGCACGACCGCAGCCTTGCCGGTTTTTTCCATGACGGCGTAATCGATGGACTCCACCGGGCATTCAGAAAAGGCATGCCTGTCGAGACGGATGAAATCGAGGTCGGAGACCGCCTTTTCCAGAGAAGCCTCGCAGGCGGACAAAATATCCGGCCGAAACTGCCTGAGTTCATCAATGAAAACGCTGGCCCTGAACAGGAACATGCCGCTGTTCCACAAGTAGTCTCCGCTGTCGAGGTAGGCCTGCGCAGTATGGCGATCGGGCTTTTCCACGAATGCCGCCACGGCATTGACACCCTGTATGCCGGGCAATTCCACGCTCTTGCGGATGTAGCCATAGCCGGTTTCGGGCGATTGCGCAACGATGCCGAAAGTCGTCAAATGCCCTGCCTTGGCGGCTGCTTCAGCCCTGGTGACGGCAGCATGGAATTCTCGCACATCGCCAATCAGGTGATCGGCAGGCAATACCAGCATCAGGGCATCGGGATCAGCCTTCATGAGACGAAGCGCGGCAACCGCCACGGCGGGTGCCGTATTGCGGCCAACGGGTTCCAACATGATGGCTGAAGGAGAAACCTCCAGTTCGCGCAGCTGCTCGGCAATCATGAAGCGATGATCGTCATTGCAGATCACGAGCGGATTCGCAAGGCCGTCCAGGCCCTTCACTCTGAGCAACGTTTCCTGGAACATCGTTCGATCCGAAGCCAGTGGGAGCAGCTGCTTTGGCAGGGCGGCCCGCGACAAGGGCCACAGCCGGGTGCCGGAACCTCCGGAGAGGATGACGGGATATAGTGCTTGATTCATTTTTATGGTCTTGAATGGCAATCGATTCAAATAATCGTCCGGGTTCAGTTCAGGCACAGTTTGAGTGCGTCTTCCCAATTCGGCATGACAATACCAAACGTCTGTTGCAGTTTGCGATTGTCCAGGACCGAATTGGCCGGGCGCCTGGCAGCGGTCGGAAACTCGGCCGTGGTGATGGGCCTGAGCGTTGCCAGATGCCTGTCTGGTGAACGCATATAGGAGAGGATCGCTTCAGTGAATCCATGCCAGCTGGTTCTGCCGGCACAGCTCAGATGATAGATGCCAGAAAGCCTGTGGCGGTCCTCATCCGTCGCGCCCGGCGAAAGCCACAAGGCCAGGATCTGGGCGCTTGCTTCGGCAATGCTGCGGCTCCAGGTGGGCGCGCCGAACTGGTCATTGACCACACCGATCACCTCGCGCTCTTGCGCCAGACGCTGCATGGTCAACAGGAAATTGCGACCGCGCAAACCATAGACCCAGCTGGTACGCAGAATCAGATGGCTGGCACCGCTGCCCGTCACGGCCATTTCTCCTTCCAGCTTGCTTGCACCGTAAACACCCAGCGGGCCGGTCTCGTCGGTCTCGACATAGGCTGACGCCTTTCGGCCATCGAAGACATAGTCTGTCGAATAGTGCACGAGGGAAATGCCCAGACGTTGGGCTTCCCTAGCGAGCATCAAGGGAGATTCCGCATTGACCGCTTGGGCCAGTGCCTGCTCGGTCTCGGCCTTGTCCACTGCGGTGTAGGCTGCGGGATTGACGATGAGATCGGGCTTGAACCGGCGCACGGTCTGGGCAAGCGTAGCAGGCCTGGATAGATCCAGTTCGTCGCGACCCGGCGCGATGACTTTGCCCAGGGAGGACAACGTGCGCTGCAGTTCCCATCCGACCTGCCCACTGGCACCGGTCAGCAGGATGGTCCTCATGCGTAGGTCTCCGCCTTTCCTAACAGCTTGCCGTTCCTGTCCTTTTCCGACAGGATGGGTTCTCCTTCCAGCGGCCAGTCAATGGCCAGGGTCGGGTCGTTCCACAGCAGGCAGCGATCGTGCTCCGGGGCGAAATAATTGGTGGTTTTGTAGAAGAATTCGGCATATTCCGAAACGACATAGAAGCCGTGCGCGAACCCGGGCGGTATCCAGGCCATCAGCTTGTTCTCGGCCGAGAGCCGCATCCCGGTCCAGCGGCCGAAATGAGGCGAACTGCGCCGCATGTCCACCGCCACGTCATAGACTTCACCCGCCACGACTCGCACCAATTTTCCCTGAGGCTGCAGGATTTGATAATGCAGTCCGCGCAGCACGCCTTTCGACGAACGCGAATGATTGTCCTGTACGAAGTCTTCGGTGATACCGGCTTCGGCCATGGTTCGTTTGTTGTAGCTTTCCATGAAAAATCCGCGCGCATCGCCGAATACCCTGGGCTCAAGCAGCAGGACGCCTGGCAGGCTGGTTTCGATCACTTTCATCAGAAAATACGCTCGTTCAACAGCGCGAGCAGATATTTACCGTATCCGTTCTTGGCCAGTGGGGCGGCCAGTTTCTCGACCTGGGCGGCATCGATGAAGCCCTTTCGATAGGCGATTTCCTCCGGGCAGGCGATTTTGAGGCCCTGGCGCTTTTCGATGGTCTCGATGAACAGCGCCGCTTCCAGCAATGATTCGTGCGTGCCCGTATCCAGCCAGGCCTGGCCGCGCCCCATGACCTGGACATCAAGCTGGCCCCAGTCGAGATACTGGCGGTTGACATCGGTGATTTCCAATTCGCCGCGTGGAGACGGCTTCAGGTTTCTTGCCACCTCGACAACCCGGTTGTCGTAAAAGTAAAGGCCCGTGACCGCATAACGGGATTTTGGCTGCAGGGGTTTTTCTTCGAGGCTGATTGCGCGCCCTTGTGAATCGAATTCCACGACGCCGTAACGTTCCGGATCGGTGACAGGGTAGGCGAACACGGTCGCGCCGCTATCCCGGGTGCTGGCCAGTTCGAGGTCGTCCGCCAGTTCGTGGCCATAGAAAATGTTGTCTCCCAGCACCAGTGCGCTGGGCGCGCCGTTCAGGAAGGATTCGCCGATCAGAAAGGCCTGTGCCAGTCCATCCGGAGATGGTTGCACCGCGTAACGAATGTTCAGACCCCACTGACTGCCGTCGCCCAGCAGCTGTTCAAAGCGAGGCGTATCGAGCGGTGTCGAAATCAGCAGGATGTCCTGGATTCCCGCCAGCATCAGCGTCGACAGTGGGTAATACACCATGGGCTTGTCGTATACCGGCAGCAGTTGCTTGGATACGGCCTGGGTCACGGGATAGAGTCGGGTGCCCGAGCCCCCGGCAAGGATGATGCCTTTACGCGAAATCATGTGATCTGCCCTGATTCATTTTTTATCTCACCGCATAATTTTTTTGCAGCCAGTTGCGGTACTCGCCGGAGATGACCTGTTCAACCCAGCTCTGGTTATTCAGATACCACGCCACGGTTTTGCGGATGCCGGTTTCGAAGCTTTCGCGCGGATGCCATTTCAGTTCCTGCGAAATCTTGTGAGCGTTGATGGCATAGCGCGCATCATGACCGGGCCGGTCCTTGACGAAGGTGATCAGTTTCTCGTGGGGCATGACGGGCGAATCCGGGTGCAGTTCATCCAGAATCCGGCAAATTGTTTTGACCACTTCCAGATTGGTCTTTTCATTGTTGCCGCCGATGTTGTAGGTCTCGCCCATCCTTCCCTTTTCCAGCACGGTCATGATGCCCAGGCAATGATCCGTCACATACAGCCAGTCGCGAATGTTGCTGCCATCGCCGTATATCGGCAGCGGTTTGCCCGATAGCGCGTTGTGGATGATCAGGGGAATGAGCTTTTCCGGAAACTGGTAAGGGCCGTAGTTGTTGGAACAATTGGTGGTCAGTGTGGGCAAGCCATAGGTATGGTGATAGGCCCGCACCAGATGATCGGAGGCCGCCTTGGAAGCTCAGTAAGGGCTGTTGGGCGCATACGGTGTTGTTTCGGTAAAGGCCGGATCGTCCCTGCCCAGCGACCCGTAGACTTCATCGGTGGAAACGTGCAGGAATCGAAAAGAAGACTTTTCATCGCCTTCAAGCTTGTTCCAGTATCCCCGCACGGATTCGAGCAGGTTGAACGTGCCCACCACATTGGTCTGGACGAACTCGCCGGGTCCATGGATGGAGCGATCCACGTGGCTTTCCGCGGCGAAGTTGATCACGGCGCGCGGTTGGTACCGGGCCAGCAGTCGATCAACCAGCTGCCGATCACCGATGTCGCCCTGCACGAACACGTGGCGCGGATCCTGGCTGACGGAATCCAGATTGGCCAGATTGCCGGCGTAGGTCAGCTTATCCAGGTTGACGGCCGGCTCATCATTCTGCCTCAGCCACTCCAGGATGAAATTGGCGCCAATGAAACCGGCTCCCCCCGTGACTAGAATCATTGTTTTCTATCCTTATCTGGTTTGACTGGATGGCGGTGCATAACCGTCCGCATATTCGATTTTTGCGGATTGCTTCAGTTTCCTGACTTCCGCTTCAAGCACTTCCTTCTGTTTCTTTTCGAGCAGGATTTTCTTGATCGCCGGGGTTGCCTGCTCCAGCGTCATGGGCATCGTCTGCACTTCAGCGATCGATATCACAGAAATGCCATTGTCGGACGGGACCAGAACCACGCCGCCTTGCTGCATGCCGGCCAGCCTGTCGCGCAACTGTTCGGGCACCTGTTCGGAGGATTTCACTCCGCCAGCAATGCTTCCCTTCAGTCCCTGTGATTTCAGCCATTCCACAAATTCGCCCAAGGTCCTGCTTTTGCCAAGCTGGTCCTGGATTGCGGGTAACCTGTCCTGCGTCGCTTCAATCTGAACTTCCTGCAAACGGTAGATTCGTCGATTCGTGAAAAGGTTGGGATGCTGCCTGTAATAATCCTCGACGCTCTGGGTCGAGGCCTGTTCCTGCATGCCAGGAAGCGATTCCGCGTAAGCCTTGGCAATCACCTGTCTTTGCGCCGCCGCGGCATCCAGGGCCACTTCGGGTTTCTTGTCCAGACCTGCTTTTTTTGCCTCCTGCACCAGAAGTTTCTGGGTCACCAACGCTTCCACCACTGTGGACTTCAGCTTGTCCTTATCAGCCCCCGCTGCATTGAGTCCCGCAAGCGCACGCTCGATTTCCGCTTCGGTAACCATGTCCTGGCCAACCTTGACTGCTGCACTGGAGCTGTCTGACTTGTCGGGTGACTCGCAGGCCGCCATCACACCGGCTGCAATTATTACAGCCAGGAGAATGGGATATTTCATGTTTTTCTCCAGAGTTGAATTTGATGTTGTCGAAAGTAGCGACGATTTTTCGACAAAAATTTAGCCAAACCCGACTATTTTGCCCTGATTGTGAAATCCAAACAAAAAAGATGCCACCCAAAGACTACAAGGACTTGAAGAAGATTTTCTTCGAATCGAAAAATGGCATCAAACAGAGTCTTTCCGAAAAGGCCCGGTAAAGTTTTCGAAAGGACACCCGATAAAGTTCTCAGAACTTCCAAGTTCTAGCCCGGTTTGGGGGCTCGGATGCCCCCGGCTCTCCTCCGGTCTATTTCCGGGCTTTTTGCGGCGCTTCGTTAAGCGCCGCTTTTAGTTTTTACTGCTGTTCAGGAAGTCAGCAAGGGTTCAGGAAACTCCAGCGCAACCTTTCCTTCGGCATTGACGTCGACTCTCACGCGCCCGCCGTTGGCCAGCTTGCCAAACAGCAGTTCGTCAGCCAGTGCCTTGCGGATGGTATCCTGGATCAGGCGTGACATGGGCCTGGCACCCATGAGCGGATCGAAGCCTTCCTTGCCGAGATATTCCCGGAGGGCTTCGGAAAAGCTGATTTCAACTTTTTTCTCGTGCAACTGCTCTTCGAGCTGCATCAGGAACTTGTCGACCACGCGCATCACCACTTCGTGATCCAGCGCGGCGAAGGGAATGATGGCATCCAGCCGGTTGCGGAACTCGGGCGTGAACATGCGCTTGATATCGATCATCTCATCGCCTGCCTTGCTCGGCTGGGCAAAGCCAATGGCCGTCCTGCTCAGGTTATCGGCCCCCGCGTTGGTCGTCATGATGATGATGACATTACGGAAATCCGCCTTGCGGCCGTTAGTGTCGGTCAGTGTGCCATGATCCATCACCTGCAGCAGCACGTTGAAAATATCTGGATGGGCTTTTTCGATCTCATCCAGCAGCAGCACGGCATGAGGGTGTTTATTGACTGCCTCGGTCAAGAGCCCACCCTGATCAAATCCGACATAGCCGGGAGGCGCACCAATCAGGCGCGATACCGCGTGCCGTTCCATGTATTCGGACATGTCGAAGCGGATGAGCTCAATGCCCAGCGTATAGGCAAGCTGTCTGGCTACCTCGGTTTTGCCTACCCCGGTCGGTCCGGAAAACAGGAATGAGCCGATCGGCTTTTGCGGGTTGCCCAGACCGCTTCGCGACATCTTGATTGCCGACGCCAGCGCTTCGATGGCCTTGTCCTGACCAAACACCACGGCTTTCAGGTCACGGTCCAGACGTTTCAGTGACTCGCGGTCATCCAGCGAAACGGTTTTGGCCGGAATGCGGGCGATTTTGGCGATGATTTCTTCGATTTCCTTTGGCGTGATCACCTTTTTCTGTTTGGACTTGGGCAGGATACGTTGCGCCGCCCCTGCCTCGTCGATGACGTCGATGGCCTTGTCCGGCAGATGCCGATCACTGATGTAGCGGGCAGAAAGCTGCGCCGCGGTGGTAAGTGCGGAGCTGGTGTACTTGATGCCGTGATGATCCTCGAAACGGGACTTGAGTCCGCGCAGGATGGCCACGGTGTCGTCCACACTGGGCTCCAGCACGTCGATTTTCTGGAAACGGCGGGACAGGGCATGGTCTTTCTCGAAGATACCGCGGAATTCGGTATAAGTCGTCGCGCCGATGCAGCGAAGCTGGCCGGAGCTCAAGGCCGGTTTCAGCAGATTGGAAGCGTCCAGCGTACCCCCCGAAGCCGCGCCCGCGCCGATCAGGGTATGAATCTCGTCGATGAACAGGATGGCCTTCGGGTTATCGGTCAATTGCTTGAGAACGCCTTTGAGGCGTTGTTCGAAGTCGCCCCGGTATTTGGTGCCCGCCAGCAGCGCGCCCATGTCCAGCGCGTACACCGTGCTGTCGGCGAGGATGTCCGGTACCGTGCCTTCGACAATACGGCGTGCAAGTCCCTCGGCAATGGCGGTCTTGCCTACCCCAGCCTCGCCCACCAGAAGCGGATTGTTCTTGCGCCGGCGGCACAGGGTCTGGATCACCCGTTCCAGTTCCAAGTCACGACCGATCAGCGGATCGATCTTGCCGGCCAGCGCCTGGCCATTCAAATTGAGGGTGTAGGATTCAAGAGGAGAACCGGATTGGTTCTCCTGCGCCGTTTCGGTCGAATCTTCCTGCCGGGGCGCCCCCGCCTGTGGCACCTTGGCGATGCCGTGGGAAATAAAATTGACCACATCCAGCCGGGTGATGCCCTGCTGGTCGAGGAAATAGGCTGCGTGTGAATCCTTTTCACCAAAAATCGCCACCAGCACGTTGGCGCCGGTGACTTCCTTCTTGCCGGAGGATTGCACATGCAAAATGGCGCGCTGGATCACGCGCTGGAATCCCAATGTGGGCTGGGTATCGACTTCGCCCTCGCCTTCGACTTTGGGCGAGTGCTCCTCGATGAAATCCGAGAGTTTCTTGCGCAATTCGTCCAGATTGACTCCGCAGGCACGCAACACCTCAGCGGCGGAGGGATTGTCCAGCATGGCCAGCAGCAGATGCTCGACCGTAATGAACTCGTGACGCTTCTGACGCGCGTCCATGAATGCCATGTGCAGGCTGACTTCGAGTTCCTGGGCGATCATGTATCCCTCAACTTTCTTCCATCGTACATTGAAGCGGATGCTGGTTATCCCGGGCAAAGCGGGTGACCTGTTCCACTTTGGTTCCTGCGATGTCCCTTGGATAAACCCCGCAGATCCCGACACCCTCCGTATGCACTTTGAGCATGACTTGTGTCGCGCGTTCACGGTCCATGCCAAAAAAACGCTGCAACACCATCACCACAAACTCCATGGGTGTGTAATCGTCATTCAGCAGCATAACCTTGAATAGCGGCGGCGGCTTGACCCGAGCCTTGGCCGGCTCCAGCAATACTCCTGAATCACGTTTAACGCCCATTACCCAAAATGTAGCTCAATAAACAGTTCTTATATTTGATGAGTTGAAAAGAATTTTCAACCCTCGAAGGGCAATGAAAATTGAAGAAAAAAAGACCTTGACTAGGCTTTTTCTGAAATACAGGCCTTGATGGCCTGATTCAGAGTGATTGCTTGAATTCCTGATGCTTCCCAGCAAACAGACCTCAGAGGCCATTTGTTTATGGCGGAGAGGGGGGGATTGTTCGGTTTGCGGTTGCCTCCCGCAAACCTCATCCCTCGCTTACGCTCGGGACCAGCCTTCGGCTGTCCGTCGCAAGCAGTGCTTGCTCCGCGAACCCTGGGGGTTCTCATCCTCCCCCGCTCCGTTTGCTTATGCCCCGCACGCGGGTCTTAAACAAACTGGCGGAGAGGGGGGGATTCGAACCCCCGATACAGGAGAACCTGTATGCCGGATTTCGAATCCGGTGCATTCAACCACTCTGCCACCTCTCCGTGGTTACTGACTGCCAAGTTGAATTCAAGGAAGCGCGGATTTTACATGGACTCGGCCACCTTCCCAACCCAAAAATACGTCCATGGGATAGACTTGAAAAATGATCCGTGCCCTGACCCTGGGCTGGCTGGCGCTATTCGTTTTGCATGGATGTACCAAAAGCCCGGTTTCAGTACCCGTGCCCGATCCGGATACCACCAGGGAATTGGTGGTAACCACCCGTTATGGGCCCGCTTCTTATTTTCTGGATGCGGAAAACAATCGTGCGGGTTATACCTTCGATGTCATCGAGGCTTTTGCCAGGAAAAACGGTTGGACAGTCAAATGGCAGGTGAGTGACAGTTATGCCGATTTGTTCGACTCCCTTCGTAACAACAGGACTCACTTGCTTGCAGCCAGCCTGATAGCCCCGGCAGTTGAGGAGCAGCACCTGTTGCGCACTCCACCCCTGTATGAAACACGCGTTGTCGTTGTCACGCGAGATACCTTGCCGAGCATTCGAAATCTGGCTGATCTGGGTAGGGTCCGGCTAGGCGCCATGTCGGACAGCGGTCATCTGCCCCTGCTCGCTTCCGCGCGCCGTAAATATCCCAAGCTTTCCTGGACTACGCTTCAGGACGTATTTCCCGAGGAGCTCCTGTCCCGGCTGGCCGATGGTGAATTTGACGCAGTGGTGGTGAATGAACAGGATTTTGATCTGGCACGAAATCATTATCCTTCACTGAAAATTGCCTACAGTTTTGCCGACCGGCAGCCCATTGTCTGGGCCCTGCCCTATCGTTCAAGCAAAAAAATCGCCATCAGGCTCAACCAGTTTTTCCTCGAATCACGCCGAAACGGGACCCTAGACCAGATATACGAACGCTATTTCGGGCATGTTAAAAGGCTTGAACCAGAACACGCTGAAGGCATACTCGATAGACGAGTCAAGGTGCTTCCGCAATATCGTCATTTGTTCCAGGAAGCCGAAAACCTGACTGCCATCGATTGGCGTTTGCTGGCAGCAATTGGCTACCAGGAATCGAAATGGAATCCGTATGCAACCTCATACACCGGGGTGCGGGGTCTGATGATGCTGACCAATGAAACCGCTGACCGTATGGGTGTAATGGATCGTCTCGATCCGCGGCAGAGCATACTTGCCGGCGCGAAATACCTGATCCTGCTCAAGGAAAGTTTACCCGAGCGGATTTCTGAACCGGACAAAACCTGGCTGGCGCTGGCTGCCTACAATCAGGGGCTTGGCCATCTGGAAGACGCCCGGCGTATCGCCAGGGCAAAGGGTATGAATCCGGATAGCTGGGCCGATGTCAAACAGACCCTACCGCTGCTGTCGCGAGGGGGGTACATGGGCGTAACACGATACGGCTATGCCCGTGGCGGCGAAGCGGTCATCTTCGTGGAAAGCATCCGCAACTATTACGATATCCTCGCCCGGCTGGAGCCCGATTACAGCCCCTTGCTGTTCGGCCGCGGCAAGTTGCCGGAAAAGCTGGCCCTGTTCGTCAACTAAGTTTGTCGACCCCGTCCATCCATGGGCGCAGGGCCTCGGGAATGCTCACACTGCCATCGGCATTCTGGTAGTTCTCGAGAATCGCCACCAGCGTGCGGCCCACCGCCAGTCCCGAGCCGTTCAGGGTGTGCAAAAGCTCCGGCTTGTTCTTGTCGCTGCGAAAGCGCGCCTGCATTCGCCGCGCCTGGAAGGACTCGAAGTTGGAACAGGAAGAAATCTCGCGGTAAGTATTCTGCGCCGGCAGCCACACTTCCAGGTCGTAGGTCTTGGCCGAAGAAAACCCCATGTCGCCGGTGCACAGCAGCATTTTTCTATAAGGCAGGCCCAGTTTCTGCAAGATGGCCTCGGCGTGGCCGGTCAGTTCTTCCAGCACCCGATAGGAATCTTCGGGTTTCACCATCTGCACGATTTCCACCTTGTCGAACTGATGCTGGCGGATCATGCCACGCGTGTCGCGGCCATACGAACCCGCTTCGGAACGGAAGCACGGCGTGTGCGCGACAAACTTCAGAGGCAGGCTCTCGCCCGGCACGATTTCGTCCCGCACCAGGTTGGTCACAGGCACTTCGGCGGTGGGAATGAGATAGAGCTTTTCGTCTGCGTTCTTGAAGGTGGCGAACAGGTCTTCCTCGAACTTGGGCAACTGCCCCGTGCCGCGCATGGAATCGGCATTGACCAGGTAAGGCACATAGACTTCGATATAGCCATGCTCGCGGGTGTGCACATCCAGCATGAATTGGGCCAGCGCACGATGCAGGCGTGCAATGCCCCCTTTCAATACCGCAAAACGCGAACCGGAAAGCTTGGCGGCAGACTCGAAATCCAGCCCCAGTCCCGCGCCGATATCCACATGATCCTTTACTTGAAAATCGAATTTGCGTGGCTCGCCCCAGCGCGAGACCTCCACATTCTCGTCGCTGTCCTTGCCGGCCGGCACGCTTTCGTGTGGCAGATTGGGAATCCCCATCAATAAGGCATTGAATTTATCCTGCAATCGGGAGAGGGCATCTTCATTGGCTTTGAGTTCATCGCCAAGGCCAGCCACTTCTGCCATGATGGGCGTGACATCTTCGCCCTTGGCCTTGGCCACGCCGATACTCTTGGAAAGTGAATTGCGCTTAGCCTGCAACTCCTGCGTGCGGGTTTGCAGGGATTTGCGTTCAGCCTCCAGCGCAGCAATCATGGCCGTGTCAAGGTCGAATCCCCGGGCCTTGAGCCTCGATGCCACGCCTTCCAGATCGTTACGCAGCAGTTGTATGTCCAGCATGGTTTGTCCCTATGTAATCAAAACCTGACGCAGAGACGCAAATGCGCAGAGAAAACCAATAAAAAAAGAGAGTGCTCCGTAACGTCATTGCGAGGCGTGGAGCACAGTGGCGATCCAGCAGCTAGAGACTTCAAACCCCTAGGTTGCTCCGCCGTGACACGGCTCGCAATGACATCACTATTATTTCTTCGCTTTTCTCTGCGCCTTTGCGCCTTTGCGTCAAAAAAACTATTTCTTCCTGGCCGCCCTGTCCAGACTTTTCAAATACGCCAGCCGCTCGGCGATCTTGCCTTCCAGCCCCCTTGGCGTCGGCGCGTAAAACTTCGGCTGGATGCCTTCCGGAAAATACGCCTCTCCTGCCGCGTAGGCATCCGGTTCGTCGTGGGCATAGCGGTATTCGCGCCCATAGCCGAGTTCTTTCATGAGGCGGGTTGGCGCATTGCGCAGATGCACGGGCACCTCGCGCGAGCCATCTTCGCTCACAAACGTGCGGGCGCTATTGTAAGCCACATAGGCCGCATTGCTCTTGGGCGCGCAGGCGAGGTAAATGACGGCCTCGGCAATCGCCAATTCGCCTTCGGGGCTGCCCAGGCGCTCGTAGGTTTCCGCCGCATCCAGCGCCAGCCTCAGGGCTCTCGGGTCGGCCAGGCCGATGTCCTCCGAGGCCATGCGGATCACCCGCCGGGCGACATACAAGGGATCGCAGCCACCATCGAGCATCCGCACCATCCAGTACAGGGCAGCATCCGGGTCGGAACCGCGCACGGATTTGTGCAATGCCGAAATCTGGTCGTAAAAATCGTCACCCCCCTTGTCGAAACGCCTCGGCCCGCGCACGAGGACATTACCCGCCAGTTCCAGCGTGACGGGCATGTTCTGCGCTCGCGCCGCCTCGGCCAGTTGCTCGATATCGTTGAGGAAACGCCGCGCATCGCCATCGGCATACTCGATCACTTTTTCGATTGCATCCTGAGCAAATTGCACATCGCTCATGCTTTGCTTGACCCGTTCGAACAAAAACAGCAGATCCTCACGGGTCAGCGACTTCAGCACATAAACCTGTGCGCGAGAGAGCAAGGCGCCGACGACTTCGAACGATGGATTCTCGGTGGTGGCGCCGATGAAGGTCACCAGCCCCGATTCGACATGTGGCAGCAGCGCATCCTGCTGAGACTTGTTGAAGCGGTGGATTTCATCGACGAACAAGATGGTATGCCGGCCCATGGCCCGGTTGTTTTCGGCGCGCGCCACGGCATCCCGGATATCCTTGACGCCAGACAGCACGGCGGAGAGCGGAATGAACTCCGCCGCCATCGCATCCGCCATCAGGCGCGCGAGGGTGGTCTTGCCCACCCCAGGCGGCCCCCACAGAATGAAGGAATGCAGCTTGCCGGACTCATACGCCACGCGTAGCGGCTTGCCCGGCCCGATCAGATGGGTTTGCCCGGCCACCTCGTCGAGGGTTTGCGGGCGCAGGCGTTCCGCCAGCGGGACAACACCCTCAGCCTGCCCGAAGAGATCGCCGGAGGCTGGCTTCATTACTCGGAAATGATGTCCACCCCCTTGGGCGGGGTAAACTTGAAATCGCTGGTGTTCAATTGCGGATTCTTTTCCAGCTTTGAGAATTTCAATTCGGTCGTCTGGCCGAAACTATCCTTCAATTGCATGGCTTTCAGGGTTCCTCCAGCAAAGCCCATGCGCACGAATTCAAAGGTGCTTTCCTTGTCCCTGGGCCTCGCTTCCAGCCACTCCATGCCGTCTTCCATGCCCGCATCCTTCAGCATGAAATACTTCTCGATCTCGTTGCTGCCCGCCAGCAGGGCTGCTGGACTGGAACCCAGCGCATCGCCCAGTTTCTTTACCGTCACCTGTTCCAGGTCGGCATCGTAAATCCACAATTTGGCGCCGTCGCCCACGATCAACTGTTCATACGGTTTTTGATATACCCAGCGGAACTTGCCGGGGCGTGAAAAGGCCAGCGTGCCTTCAGACTTCTGCCGCAGCTTGCCGTTTTGGTCGGTCACTGTCTGGCTGAACGCGGATTTGGCCGTGCGCGTGTCGCCGATGAAGGCCTTGAGCGCCTCCACACCGCCGGCATGGACTTGGGATGCAAAAAACAGAAGGTAAAAAAGAATATTGATTTTCATGCTTGCTGTTTGTGGTTGAAATACCGCTTGGTCTGCCAGAGTCCATCTTGGTTCAATGTGGGTCAGGCATCCTGTTTGGGCGCGATGACTTCGCGGTTGCCGTTTGGCTGCATGGCCGACACCAGACCGGCCTTTTCCATGGCCTCGATCATCCTTGCCGCGCGGTTGTAGCCAATGCGCAAATGCCGCTGCACGGCCGAAATGGAAGCGCGGCGGGTTTTCAACACGATGGCGACGGCTTCGTCGTAAAGCGGATCAGCCTCGGCATCGGCACCGCCCTCGCCGCCTACGCCTTCAATGGATTCTTCCGGGCTTTCGAGAATGCCTTCGATGTAATCGGGCTGGCCCAGTCCCTTGAGATATTCGACCACGCGATGCACTTCGCCATCGGAAACAAAGGCGCCATGCACGCGATGGGGCAGGCCGGTGCCAGGCGGCAGGTACAGCATATCGCCCTGGCCCAGCAAGGCCTCGGCTCCCTGCTGGTCGAGAATGGTGCGCGAATCAACCTTGGACGAGACCTGGAAAGCAATGCGGGTGGGAATGTTGGCCTTGATCAGGCCGGTGATGACATCCACTGACGGGCGCTGGGTGGCCAGAATCAGGTGTATCCCGGCCGCGCGGGCTTTCTGCGCCAGGCGGGCAATCAGCTCCTCGACCTTCTTGCCTACCACCATCATCAGGTCGGCCAGTTCGTCGATTACCACCACGATCATGGGCAATGGCTCCAGCGGCTCGGGGTTGTCGGGAGTCAGGCTGAAGGGATGATTGAGTGTGAGGCCGGACTTTTTGGCATCGCGGATTTTCTGGTTGTAGCCGGCCAGGTTGCGGACGCCCAGTGCAGACATCAATTTATAGCGCCGGTCCATCTCGGCCACGCACCAGTTGAGCGCAGCCGCCGCCTGGCGCATGTCGGTGACCACCGGCGCGAGCAGATGCGGGATGCCTTCGTATACCGATAATTCCAGCATTTTCGGGTCAACCATGATCAGCCGTACCGTATCCGGCCCGGCCTTGTAAACCAGCGAGAGAATCATGGCGTTGATGCCCACCGATTTGCCCGAGCCCGTGGTGCCCGCCACCAAGAGATGTGGCATTTTGCCCAGATCGGCCACCACCGGATTGCCGGCGATATCCTTACCCAGCGCCACGGTCAGGGGGCTCGCCATGTCATGATAGGCCTTGGAACCGATAATTTCCGAAAGCCTGACGGTCTGCCGCGTGGGATTGGGAATTTCCAGACCCATGGTGTGCTTGCCGGGAATCGCCTCCACCACCCGGATGCTGACAACCGACAGCGTGCGTGCCAGGTCCTTGGCCAGGTTGACGATCTGGCTGCCCTTCACCCCGACCGAGGGCTCGATTTCATACCGCGTGATGACCGGGCCGGGCGAAGCCGACACCACCTTGACTTCGACACCGAATTCCTTGAGCTTGCGCTCGATCATCAGTGAGGTAAATTCCAGCGCCTCCTTGCTCACCGGCTCCGCGGCTTCGGTCACTTCGTCCAGCAAATGCAGCGGAGGCAACGGCGAATCCGGCAATTCCTTGAACAGCGGAACCTGTTTCTCCGCCTCGATGCGTGGCGATTTGGGCACTTCTGTGACCACCGGCTCGATCTTGATCGGCTTGGCGATTTCGAGCTTTTTCTTCTCCTCCGCCACCATTTCCTCACGCTGCTGCAGTGCGACCTGGCCGATCTTCTCGTCGCGCTTGCGCTGAATGTAGGCAACGGCGCCCCAGGTGACACGCTCCAGCGCTTCGCCCACCCATTCCACAATCCGCACCCAGGACACGCCGGTATACAGGCTGAAGCCAATACCCATCGCAATCAGCAACGCCAGCGTGCCGCCGGTAAAGCCCAGCAGTTTCTGAAAACCGTTTCCCAGTTCCTGGCCGATGATGCCACCCGCGCCGTGCGGCAGGCCGTTCAGGTCCCACAGGCGAAGTGCTTCAATCGCGCTGCTGGACAGCAGCAGCACAAAAAACCCGCCCAGCGCGATCCAGGCATGCCGGTTGCTGGCGAGTGGAACTTCATCCAGATGGCGGAACACTCTCACCGAATAACCGATGGCCAGCACCACCACCCACCAAGATGAATAGCCAAACAAGCCCAACATCAGATCGGACACCCAGGCGCCCAAATTGCCGGCCATATTCCTGGGCGGGTCACCGCTGCCCGAAGTAAAGAAACCTGAATCTGCCAGATTGTGCGTGAACAGCATGGCCGCAATGAACAATGCCGCCGCAATGACCGCGATGGCGCGCGCCTCGCGCAACAGCCTCAGTAGTCTGGGAGGCAGCGGTTCAACAGTCTTGATCCGGGAATGACGGGTAGCCTGGCGCATGAAGCATTTAAAAATCCGAATCTGTCATTATATCGATACGTATCACCATGATTTAGGGAAACACTGGTTTATTCGCTTTCGTCGCTCCCGCTCAGGCTGGAGCCCGGTCAAATCAAGGTACTGGATTCCCGCTTGTGCCGGAATGAGGAATGAATTCAGCGCATCCTTGGGGCTAGCCCGAATATTTTTAATGGCAACTTGATAAAATCTGCCATATCCATAGCAAACTTTTATACATAACCCGAAACCAAATCTCATGACAACCAAACATGCACGACTTCTCATCCTGGGATCCGGCCCGGCCGGCTACACCGCTGCCGTCTATGCGGCCCGCGCCAACCTCAAGCCCGTTCTCATCACTGGCCTGCAGCAAGGCGGCCAGCTCATGACCACCACTGATGTCGACAACTGGCCGGCCGACGCCAACGGCGTGCAGGGCCCTGAGCTGATGCAGCGCTTCGAGGCCCATGCCACCCGCTTCGAGACCGAGATCATTTTCGACACCATCCACACGGCCAGGCTCACTGAAAAGCCGATCACCCTGATCGGCGATGCGGGTACCTACACGTGTGACGCGCTGATCATCGCCACCGGCGCCTCGGCCATGTACCTCGGCCTGCCTTCCGAGCAGGCTTTCATGGGCAAGGGTGTGTCCGGCTGCGCCACCTGCGACGGCTTTTTTTACAAGGGTCAGAATGTTGCGGTCATCGGCGGGGGCAACACTGCTGTCGAAGAAGCGCTGTATCTGGCCAACATCTGCAATCATGTCACCCTTGTCCACCGGCGTGACAAGTTCAAGGCCGAGAAAATCATGGTCGATCACCTGATGGAAAAGGTAAAGGAAGGCAAGATTACCCTTCAGCTCAACCACGTGCTGGATGAAGTGCTGGGCAATGAGTCCGGCGTCAACGGCATGCGCATCAAGCATGTCGAGACCGGCGCCACCCAGGATATCGCCCTGACCGGCATTTTCATCGCCATCGGCCACAAGCCCAATTCCGACCTGTTCAAAGATCAACTGGAACTGGAACACGGTTATATCGTCACCCGAGGCGGCCGTGCCGGCAACGCCACCGCCACCAGCATTCCTGGTGTATTCGCAGCAGGCGACATCCAGGATCACATCTACAAGCAGGCGGTGACCAGTGCCGCGTCGGGCTGCATGGCTGCGCTGGATGCGGAAAAATATCTGGACAGCCTTGGCCTCGCCTGATGCCCGAGCCCCCCTTCAGGCCAGAAGACCTGTATCTCTTTCGGCAAGAGGTGAGTGATGCCGTGGCGTTGCCACCGCACAACCGTAAGGAACATTATCGGCCACGCATCAAGCCCTTGCCATTGCAGAGGCTAAGGGATGAAAAGCAAGTTTTGCGTGACTCGCTGTCCGACCCTTGGGAAATTCTCGACCAGGGAGAAACCGGCGAGGAATTGTTCTTCTGCCGTCCCGGTGTTACCACGGCTGTGTTGCGCAAACTCAAACGCGGCGGCTGGGTGATTGCCGCCGAGCTCGATCTGCATGGCCTGCGTTCCGACGAAGCGCGAATCACGCTGGCCAGTTTTCTGTTGCATTGTGTCCACAACGACCTTCGCTGCGTGCGCATCATTCATGGCAAGGGACTGCGCTCGAAAAACCGCGAACCCGTGCTCAAACACAAGCTGCGACATTGGCTGATGCAGCGCGAGGATGTGCTGGCCTTCTGCCAGGCCCGACCGGCGGACGGTGGTAGCGGCGCGGTCATAGTCCTGTTAAAGTCCTCCACACGAGTCCACCATCCATGACATTACCGGTTATCAAGGATTTCACCGCCGACTCCACCGGCGGTCCGTTCACGCTGTCCGCCCACAAGGGCAAGGCCGTGGTGATTTATTTCTACCCAAAGGACAACACACCCGGCTGCACCACCGAGGGTATGGAATTCCGCGACCTGGCGAAGCAGTTTGCCAAGGCCGGCGCGGTCGTTGTTGGCGTTTCGCGCGACAGTCTCAAATCGCACGAGTACTTCAAGGCCAAGCTGGGACTCCCCTTCGAACTGATTTCCGACCCCGAAGAAAAACTGTGCGAGATGTTCGGCGTCATGAAACTGAAAAACATGTATGGCAAACAGGTACGCGGCGTCGAGCGCAGCACCTTTGCCTTTGACAAAACCGGCAAGCTCGTCAGGGAATGGCGGGCAGTCAAGGCGCCCGGCCACGCCGATGAAGTTCTGGCTTTTGTTCAATCCTTAAACTAACCCATCCTGATGCCCAGAAAACCTGCAGCACCGAAAACCCGTCCCGCCACCAAGCTGTTCGTTCTTGATACCAACGTGCTGATGCACGATCCCACCAGCCTGTTCCGCTTCCAGGAACACGATATCTACATTCCCATTGCCACGCTGGAGGAGCTCGACCAGCACAAGAAAGGCATGAGCGAAGTCTCGCGCAACGCGCGCCAGGCCAGCCGTTTCCTGGACGATTTGGTTAGCCGTTGGGAAGACATCGACGAAGGGATTCCGCTCGGCCCGCACAGCCACGATGCCGCCACCGGGCGCCTGTTTTTGCAGACCGAAGCCATTCATGGCGAACTCCCCGCCTCACTCGCCACCAGCAAGGTGGATAACCAGATCCTGGGCGTGGTGCTGCACCTGGGTCGAACCCACCCCAAGCGCCAGGTCATCCTGGTGTCGAAGGACATCAACATGCGCATCAAGGCGCGTGCTCTGGGGCTGCCTGCCGAGGATTACTTCAACGACAAGGTGCTGGAAGACACCGACCTGCTTTACACCGGCGTAACCGAACTGCCTGCGGATTTCTGGGATACGCATGGCAAGGGCATGGAATCGTGGCAGGCAAACGGCCATACCTACTACCGTATCAAAGGCCCGCTGGTAAACAACTTCCTGGTCAACGAATTCATCTACCAGGAAAGCAGCACCCCGTTCTATGCCAAGGTGCTCAATGTTCAAGGCAAGACTGCCGAACTGCAAACCATCAAGGATTACAGCCACCACAAGAATAATGTCTGGGGCATTACCTCGCGCAACCGTGAGCAGAATTTCGCGCTCAACGTGCTGATGGATCCCGAGATCGATTTTGTCACCCTGCTCGGCCAGGCCGGCACCGGCAAAACCTTGCTCACGCTGGCAGCAGGTCTTGCCCAGGTACTGGAAAAGAAAATCTATTCCGAAATCATCATGACCCGGGTGACGGTTCCCGTGGGTGAAGATATCGGTTTTCTGCCCGGCACCGAAGAGGAAAAAATGACGCCCTGGATGGGCGCGCTGGAAGACAATCTGGACGTGCTCAACAAGGCCGATGACGAAGCCGGCGACTGGGGCCGCGCCGCCACGCAGGATTTGATCCGCAGCCGCATCAAGATCAAATCGTTAAATTTCATGCGCGGCCGCACTTTCATCAACAAGTTTCTTATCATTGATGAAGCCCAGAACCTCACGCCCAAACAGATGAAAACCCTCATCACGCGCGCCGGCCCGGGCACCAAGGTGGTGTGTCTCGGCAACATCTCGCAGATCGACACGCCTTACCTGACCGAAGGCAGCTCGGGACTGACCTATGTCGTCGATCATTTCAAGGGCTGGCCCCATAGCGGCCATGTCACACTGGCACGCGGCGAACGCTCGCGACTGGCCGACCACGCCGCAGAAATACTTTAAAGGAGCACGCACATGAAAACCCGTCTACTTGCCTTGGCTATCGCCGCTTCCCTGGCTGGCGGCGCATATGCTCTGGACCTGAACGACCTGCTCAACGCGGGCAAGGCGGCCATGGAGAAAAAATCCGGCACGCAGCCCGGCACCAGCGCCACCCAATCCGCCATCGACGCGCTGACGCCCACTGAAATGAACGCCGGCCTGAAAGAAGCCCTGACCCGCGGCGCCGAAGCCGCTGTGGCGCAGCTGGGCAAGCAGGACGGTTTCTTTGGCGACCCCAAGCTGCGCATTCCCCTGCCCGACAATCTCAAAAAAGTGGACAAACTCATGCGTACCTTTGGCATGGGCAAGCAGGCTGATGAACTGGTGTTGTCCATGAACCGCGCCGCCGAGGCTGCCGTGCCGGAGGCAAAAACCCTGCTGGTCAACGCCGTGAAAGACATGAGTGTCGAAGAAGCCAAAGGCATCCTCACCGGTGGGGACCAGGCCGCTACCGACTTCTTCCGCAAGAAAACCGAAACTGCGCTGACCGAGAAATTCCTGCCCATGGTCAAGACCGCGACCGGCCAGGTCGGCCTGGCCCAGACATACAACCAATACGCCGGGCTGGCCTCGAAATTCAAGATGGTGAAGGAAGACCAGGCCAGCATCGAGAACTACGTCACCAAGCAGTCGCTCGACCGGCTGTACAAGGTGATCGGCGAACAGGAACGCGCCATCCGCACCAACCCGATTCAATATGGCAGCGATCTGCTGAAGAAGGTGTTTGGCGCGGTGATGGGAAAATAGAGCTTTCCACTGGTCCGGAATCTGCTACTTTGCGGAACATGTTCAAGTATCATTCCGGCCATGAAAAATCCGATTACGCTGGTTTTTACCCTCCTTGCGCTTGCATTGCCGTCTGCACACGCTTGGCAGGCGGGTGAATTCTTCAACGGCATGCCACGTCCCGATGTCGAAGAGGCGTTAAAGAGTTGGAAATTCGGCAAGATCACCCCGCTCGGTTCGGACATGATTCTTGCACAGGATCCCATTGACCAGCCCGGCGCACGCAACTACGAATTCCAGTTCTGCAACGACAAGCTCGTCGGATTTGAGCAGCTGGTCAAGCCTTCATTTCAATATTTCATTACCATCGCCGGCAATTACACGAACCAGTACGGCAATGCGCTGTATACCATGCCCTACACAAAAATAGTTGCCAGCGGTCCCATCAGCCAACTGGCCATATTCTGGCGCAAGGGGACGGATTTCATCGGTGTGAGATATCTCGAGTCCACCCTTGGGGATCAGCTTCGCCTGTCCTGGCAGGTCAACAACAGCTGCTGGTCCGCGCCTCGATAATTCATGCAACCATTCACCGGAAATTCCTTGATCGCGGAATAAACATAACAGAAGCTGGCACATGAGAAGGGGCATTCCTCCAAAAGCGGCGGGCGCACGAACCCATGGACGCAAACAGCCGGCTTTGTCGCCAAGGGCCAAGCAGCTCTTTGACCTTGGGCAAATGAAGTCATCAGCGGGCGATCATGAGGGTGCCGCGACCGCCTTCAAAAGCTTCACTGAAATCCGGCCGGATTTCTACCAGGCGCATTTCAATCTGGGCCGTGCACTGGTCCAGCTCGGACGGGACCGTGAAGCGATCGAATCCTTTCAGCGCGCGCTGACGCTCCATCCCCACCATGTCAAGGCGCTCACGCAACTCGCCAATGCGCACAAACGTCTTGGCAATCTCGATGAGGCGGTGCGCCTGTCTGAAAAGGCCTTCGAACTGGACCCGGCGGACACATCCCTTGTGATCACCCTTGCCAGAATCCTTTCGCAGTCCGGACGATACCGTGAAGCTGTGGAGGTGTACCAGAAAGCACTCGAGATCAAACCTGACTCTGCCCCAATGCACTACAACCTTGGCAATCTGGTCCGCAGGATCAGTGGCGATGCAGCGGCCAATCCACACTATGTCCGCGCGGTCAAGCTTGATCCCAATCATGTCAATGCCTTGATCAATCTTGGCATCACGCATCGGCGCGACAGCCCCGAAACCGCACTCGAGTATTTCCGCAAGGCTGTCGCCCTGGAACCCGACTCGCTGACTGCACTCTATGGGGCCTTGTCCCTGGAACAGCGTTACTGCGATTTCGATGCCCGGGAAATTTCCCATGCGGCCACCCTGAAGGCGCTTGAAGGCGATGCCTATCGCAGCCTGATCTGGCAAACGGCCGCCAACTGGATCTACGAGTCCCTATTTGCCCCGCTTCCCTGGCCAGCCATCCATATCCTGCAAAGACATATTTCGAAGCTGATTGATGAGGAAATTCGTGTCCAGGGATCATTGCCCGAACAGGTTCCTTCGGCAGTAGCATCGAATCGCCGCCTGCGCATTGGCTATCTGTCGCCCAATTTCGGCAGCCATCCTGTCGGTCTTGTAACACTGTCCCTGATTCCCGCGCATGACCGGGGTCGTTTCGAGGTACATGCATTTTCCACGCGTCCCGGCGGCTCGGATGGATCCGAAGCTGCCATCAGGCATCGCGATGCGTTTGACACCTTCCACGAAATCGGCAACCGGCATGCCAGGGATGCCGCCGCCTACATCCGGTCGCAGGGAATCGACATCCTGATCGACCTGGATGGATACATGGACAACACCAGCCCGCCGATCCTGGCTTTCCGGCCTGCGCCCATCCAGGTCTTCTGGCTCGGCCATGGTGGTGGTCTGGGACTGCCTTTTGTCGACTATCTGATCGCGGATGCAATCGTGCTGCCCCCCGGCGAAGAACGTCACTATCGTGAAGCCATCGTACGATTGCCTGATATCTACCACTGTACCGACCGGCCGCCGATAGCCGGCGATTGTCCACCTCGCGCGCACTGGGGGCTGCCCGACGATGCAACCGTCTATTGCGTATTCAACAACCCCGACAAGATCGATCGCCAGGCTTTCGATTGCTGGATGCGGATCCTCAAGGGCGTCGAAGACAGCGTGCTCTGGTTCTCTCCCTTCCGGCAGAACAGCAATACCCTACTCTCAAACCTCCGTCGCTACGCCGAAAGACAGGGCGTGGATCCTGCGCGGCTGGTTCTTTCCGAACGCGTACCTGACAAATCCATACACCTGGCGCGCATCCGTCATGCCGACCTGATGCTCGATACCTTTACGCTCAATGCATCGAGCACGGCACTCGACAGCCTCTGGGCAGGACTTCCCCTTCTGGCCATGCAGGGTGACCGGTTCAGTAACCGCATTTCCAACTCCATGCTGCATGCCATCGGCATGGGCGACATGGTTTGCGCTGATCTCGATGAATACGAACGGCGAGCCATTGAACTTGGAAGCGACCCTTCAGCCCGATCCGACCTGCGCAACAGGCTGCATGACAATCGCGACACCACGCCATTGTTCAATGTCGAGCGTTTTACGAGACATCTGGAACGTGCATACGAAACCATGTGGTCGCGGCATCGGGATGGTCAGCCTCCCGCACCCTTCGATGTGCCACTGATGCGGTAAGGCAGGCGATGAATGCGGAATATTCAACCTGACAGAATATGTGTCTGATCCACCCCTGTGTGATCACTTCTTCTTCGTGATGATGGCATGAGCGGAAAACGCATCATCGCCTTTTCACTGTGGGGACAGAATCCAAAATATACGATAGGCGCCTTGAAGAATGCCGAGCTCGCGCCCGTCGTTTATCCCGGCTGGGTGTGCCGTTTCTATGTGGCGGCCGACACGCCAGACGAAATCGTTCAGCGATTGCGCGGCATGAACCATGTCGAAGTCGTCAAGCGGGGCGAACCGGGCGGGTGGCGTGGCTCGGTATGGCGATTTCTTCCAGCCGCCGAACCGGACGTGGAGGTGATGATTTCGCGTGACACGGATTCAAGGTTGGGCGCACGCGAGCGGGCGGCTGTCGAAGACTGGCTGGCCAGCGGCCATCAATTCCACATCATGCGCGACCATCCATTTCACAGCCACTGGCCCATCCTTGCCGGCATGTGGGGCGTTCGCGGCGGCGTGCTGATGAACATCCCCGAACTTCTACACTCACGGTTCATGGAAAGCACAGATACGTTCAACTGGGGCGTCGACCAGGTTTTTCTTGGCAAAATAATCCATCCCATTGTCAGACACTCCACGCTCGTTCATGACGAAATTTCACCCGCCCTGCCTTTCGACGCCGCGTCCGAGCGCCGTCCATTTCCGACGACACGGATGGGCCGTGATTTTGTCGGTCAGGTGTTCGACGAAGAAGATCGCCCGGTCACGCGCTACGCGCAAGCTCTTGAAGAACATCTGCATCGACAGTCGCGGGACATGAAAAACCAGGCGTAGCAATGCCCACAACAAGGTGAACCAGGCCGGGCGGATGGCCACTGCTCAGGCATGCCAGACTATAATGCCCTGCATGGCAAACAGCTTGGAATAGGACGCTACAGCCTGCAATGCCTGTTCGGGAGCAAACTTTATACCGGCAGCTTCCAGCTTTCCTGCCAGTTGTCGAGCCAGCCTCTCCAGGGGCGTTTCACCATCCATCACAGTAATCAGCCAGCGCCCCCACTCGTCGAGGTCCAGCGCCTGATGGAAATGATTGGTGACAGGCCATGCCTCACTTCCGGCCTGTATGGCTGCCAACAGGCTTGCGCGCGGCAATCCGGTTTCAGATCGGGCCAAAATCCGTGACCGGGTATGCAGGCGCAGGCCATGAAGCTGAACAAAATCGAGCAACGCCTCCCTGAACGCATCATCCACCTCACCCGTATAGCCATACTCCTTTGCCAGCGAAAGTGCATGATCCAGCACGGTTTGATAATCAACCACATCCGGCCAGGCGCCCGCCAGCGCCAACAGAAAAGCCTTCAGCAACGGATGCGATACCGGATAGCGTTCGCCGGTGCGGGTCTGGAAATGTTGCTCGGTGGCTTCGGAAAAATCCAGTTCATCGTCCGAGGCCAGCTCGGCGCTGAATGACAACGAGGCCAGCCTCTCCGGCTGCTGCGGTGCCGGCACAGGCACATCATCGCGCACCAGCAGCGCCCGGCGAAAACGGGTTTGCAAGGCTTCATCCAATCGGGCTTCGGCCTCCAGCCAGCGCGCGTGCCGCGATTCCGCCGAGAGACCCCAGTCATTTTCCAGCACGACACGCGCGCGCCTCGGCCCGGCTTCGCCCAGATAGCGAAGCCCATGTCTGGATGCGGATTCGACAAATGCCTCGAATGAAAACGGCTGGTTGATCTCCGACAGGTATTCGTGAAACAGATAGGAGGGCGACGCGGTTTTCAGGTAGGCGATTTCCTTCGCCAGTCGTTCATCGTCATCCTGCATGGCCGCCAGTGTTTCCCTCGCCCGCATCACACGCTGCATGGGCGAAAGACTCGCATCGTCCTGCCGCAACAGCGCCTCGCGTATCCGGCCATACAGCTTCCACCCGGCCTCGACATTGAAACTGGCATAGGCAATGCCCTGTGGTTTCAGCAACCGGCGGCAGACTGCCAGCAAGGCTTCACGCACAAAATCCGGCACCCAGGAATACACGCCATGCGCGATGATGAAATCGAACTCGCCCAGTTTGTCCGGCAAGGCTGCGATGTCGCCATGCAGCAACCGGATATTGCTTAGACCGATGCGCTCGATGAACATCTGACCCTCCTCCACCTGTACCCGGGAAAGATCAATACCGACGAATTCGCTGGCCGGATACCGCGCCGCCATCGGAATCAGATTGCCGCCCTGCGCGCAGCCCAGCTCCAGCACCCGCGCGGCATGCGCATCAGCCGCTTCAAACCCGTGCAACTTCGCCAAGGCCGACAGAAAATCCGGCTCGGTTTCCGGCAAGGGTAGGCGGTCGTAAGGCAGTTCGTCGTAGGTGCGCAAGGTATCCATCGAGGCAATTGTAAAGGGCCTGTGCATGCGTATTAACTCACTCCAACAACCCTTAATGCCCCCGCTAACTAGTCTTTACCGTGAACAGCGCCACCTGCGGCTTGGGCCTGCGTGACTGGGCGGGCCTGGCCGGTTGCGGGCCGCGTGGGGCGGTTTCGCGTCTGGTTTCGGGTTTGTCAGCACGCTGCGCTTCGCTTTTATTTGAAGCAGGTTTGTTGCGCTGCCGCGCCCTGCCTGGTTCCTGCCGCCTGCCAGCGTTGGCCTGATTGGCGGACGGCCGTTGCGGCTGGCGTGGGGGCCGGATATCCGGTGCGGACTCGGCACGCGGCGTGGGTACGAAACCCTCCACTTCCACGCGTACGATGTTGCGCTAGATGAGTTTTTCGATGTCTTTCAGGTAGCCCATTTCCTCGCTGTCCACCAGCGAGAGTGCCTTGCCCGCGCTGCCCGCCCTGCCGGTGCGGCCGATGCGGTGGACGTAGTCTTCCGGCACATTGGGTAGTTCGAAATTCACCACCTGGGGCAACTGGTTGATATCGATGCCGCGCGCGGCGATGTCTGTGGCCACCAGCACACGCCCATCGCCGTTCTTGTATCCTGCCAG
>JACAED010000084.1 GCA_013389025.1 Hydrogenophilaceae bacterium | reverse complement strand
ATCATGCACTACACGCAGGAAAAGGGCATCAAGGGCGTGGATGTCGACGACATCATCATCGGCAACGGCGTGTCGGAACTGATCGTGATGGCCATGCAGGCGCTGCTGAACAACGGCGATGAAGTGCTGGTGCCGGCGCCGGATTACCCACTATGGACCGCCGCGGTGAGCCTGGGCGGCGGAACGCCACGGCACTATATCTGCGACGAAGGCGCGGGTTGGCTGCCGGATATTGCCGACATCAAGGCCAAAATCACGCCCAACACCCGTGCGATCGTGGTCATCAATCCCAACAACCCGACTGGTGCGCTGTATCCAGACGCCCTGTTGAAAGACATCGTCGAACTCGCACGCCAGCATCAGCTCATCATTTACGCCGATGAGATTTACGACAAGGTTTTGTACGACGGCGCCACGCATACATCGATTGCCGCGTTGTCCGAAGATGTGCTGACCATTACCTTCAACGGCTTGTCGAAGAATTACCGCGCCTGTGGCTACAGGGCAGGCTGGCTGGTGATTTCGGGCGACAAGGAACATGCCCGTGACTATATCGAAGGCCTGAACATCCTGGCGTCGATGCGGCTGTGTTCGAATGTGCCGGGGCAGTATGGTATCCAGACCGCGCTGGGGGGGTATCAGAGCATCAACGATCTGGTGGCGCCAGGTGGGCGGTTGGCGCGGGAGCGCGATGTGGCCTGGGAACTGCTGACGCAGATCCCCGGTGTGTCATGCGTCAAGCCCCAGGCGGCGATGTATCTGTTCCCGAAACTGGATCCGAAACTGTACCCCATCCGCAATGACCAGCAGTTCATTCTGGAGATGCTGGAGCAGGAACGGGTATTGGTAGTGCAAGGCACCGGCTTCAACTGGCCGCATCCGGACCATATCCGGGTGGTGTTCCTGCCGCACGAAGAGGATTTGCGCGAGGCAATCGGTCGTGTTGGCCGTTTTTTGGAGCGTAAGCGGCATCGTTGATTTTTGTTTTTTTATCCGCGAAGGGCGCAAAGAAACGCGTAGTAAGAAGAAGTGCTAAACCAGAGTGATGTTTGCTTCACAGTTTTTCTTAGTGATTCTTCGCGTCCTTGGCGGATAACTGTTTTTATAGAGATAGACAAATGAAACCAATCAAAGTAGGTTTGCTTGGACTGGGTACCGTGGGCGGTGGCACACTGACCGTGCTGCGCCGTAACCGGCAGGAAATCACCCGCCGCGCAGGTCGCGAAATCCAGGTTGTCATGGCAGCCGTGCGCGATTTGAAAAAAGCCGAGAAGCACAACGGTGACGGCCTCAGGCTGACCACCAATCCATTTGACGTCGTCGACAATCCAGACATCGACATCGTGGTTGAATTGATCGGCGGGCTGTCTCCGGCTAAAGAGCTGGTCATGCTGGCGATCGAAAAGGGCAAGCACGTTGTCACTGCCAACAAGCATCTCATTGCCAAGCATGGCAACGAAATCTTTGCCGCTGCGCAGGCCAAGGGCGTGATGGTGGCATTCGAGGCCGCGGTGGCAGGCGGCATCCCCATCATCAAGGCCATCCGCGAGGGGCTCACCGCCAACCGTATCGAGTGGGTGGCCGGCATCATCAATGGCACCACCAATTTCATTCTGTCGGAAATGCGCGAGAAGGGCCTCGGGTTCGATACCGTCCTGGCCGAGGCGCAGCGGTTGGGTTTCGCGGAAGCCGATCCGACTTTTGACGTGGAGGGCATCGATGCCGCGCACAAGCTCACCATCCTGTCGGCGATTGCCTTTGGTATTCCGATGCAGTTCGACAAGGCTTATACAGAGGGAATCACCAAACTGACCGGTGAGGATGTGAAATACGCCGAACAATTGGGCTACCGCATCAAGCTGCTGGGCATTACCAAGCGCCGTGAAAACGGCATCGAACTGCGCGTGCATCCCACGCTGATTCCGGAAAAGCGGCTGATCGCCAATGTGAATGGTGCGATGAATGCCGTGCTTGTCAAGGGTGATGCTGTTGGGCCCACCCTGTACTATGGTGCGGGCGCCGGTTCCGAGCCGACAGCTTCCGCCGTGGTGGCAGACCTGGTTGATGTGACACGGCTTGCCACCGCCGATCCGCACCACCGCGTGCCGCATCTTGCCTTCCAGCCCGATGCCTTGCTGGCTGATCTGTCCATCCTGCCGATGGAAGAAGTCGAGACGTCATACTATTTGCGTATGCGCGTGGCGGACGAAACTGGTGTGCTGGCGGATATCACGAGGATACTTGCCGATACCGGCATTTCCATCGACGCACTGATGCAGCGCGAACCGGAAGAGGGCGAAGCCAGCACCGACCTGATCCTGCTGACGCACGAGACAGTCGAAAAAAACATGAATACGGCCATTGCGCATATCGAAGGGCTGGCCTCTGTTCAGGGCAAGGTGACTCGTATCCGTTTGGAGACGCTGGGTAAATGAAATACATCAGCACCCGGGGCCAATCGCCCAAAGCCGGTTTTACCGACATTCTCCTGGGCGGTCTCGCGCCGGATGGCGGGCTTTATCTGCCAGAGTCCTACCCCCATTTCAGCGATGCCGAGTT
>JACAED010000076.1 GCA_013389025.1 Hydrogenophilaceae bacterium | reverse complement strand
TGGTCGGTGGCCAGGGTCTGTTCCATGCGTCCTTCCGATCCCAGCGCAATCCAGCACCACCTCAAACCGGGAAAATTCAGTTCGTCCGTTTCCAGTTCGATCAGCCGGCGCGTGAGATGGTCATTCAGGGTGGCGATCAACTCGGTCAGCGTTTCGGCTTCAATGCCCTGTGCCAGCAGACCGTGGGCGAGACTGGCGATATCGCGGCCGGATTGACGGAGTGTTTCCACATCGGTGGCGCGCGCAATGGAAGAGGTAATCCCCTGAACGCTCATGCGTTTGAGCGCGAACAAATCCTTTTCCGACAGCACGCACTTGAGTTTGCCTTCGTTCACGATCAACACGTGATGGATGTTGTGGCGCGCCATCGCCAGCAGTGCGTCACGCGCCGTGCCCTGCATGGCGAGGCAGACCGGGTCCGGCGTCATGACCTTCTCGATGGCCGTATCGAGATCAAGTCCTGGCAGCGTAACCCGGCTCAAGACATCCTTGAGCGTGAGGATGCCGACAGGCGATTGTGCACTGTCGGTCACGGCAACCGACCCCACCCGGGCTGCGTTCATGGCATTCAGCGCGAGCTTCAATGACGTGCCTTGCACGACGGCAACGGGCGTTCGTTGACATAATTCGGACAGGCTGCGCTCCAGCCGCGTGTCTTCTTCCTGCCGAAGTGCATACTCCGATTGCACGGCTTTTTGTGATTGTTCCAGCAGGCTGGCAATCCGGCGTGTGCAGAAATCGCGGAAGACGGCACTTTGTCCGAGCAATTCATGAAAATCCTGATTGGCCAGCTGGTAGCAGAAACTGTCCTCGGCCGCTCTGAACTGATTGGCCACGGGACGTTCCGAAAGCAGCGCACCCAGCGGGAAGCATTCGCCCGCCAGAAGCCTGATCACACTGTCTTCGGTCGCGCCGCCGGCCTCCACCGAACCCTGCTTCACCACATAAAACCAGCCGGGTATCCCAGCATCCGGTTGCAGCACCACAGCGCCGGACGGGTAATAAGCCAGTTTCAGCCGCTCAGCCATCCAAGACAGATGCGCCGGTTTCATTTCGGAGAATGGTGCATGGCGGCGCAGATCATCCACCGTCGCATTGAGCAGTGAAGGGGCAATTGAGCTTATGTGCATGCATGCAAATTTACGCGAGGCCCATGAAAAAACAAACCCCGCTTGCGCGGGGTTCGTTTCTTCTGCGAATAAGGCGTTTCTTCAGAAACCCATGCCGCCCATGTCGCCCATGCCGCCGCCGCCCATCGGAGCCACGGGCTTGTCTTCCGGCAGCTCGGCCACCATGGCTTCGGTGGTGAGCATGAGGCCGGCGACGGATGCGGCATTTTGCAGTGCGGTGCGGGTGACCTTGGTCGGGTCCAGCACGCCCATTTCCATCATGTCGCCATAGGTGCCGTTTCCGGCGTTGTAGCCGTAGTTGCCCTTGCCTTCAACGACCTTGTTGACGACGACAGAGGCCTCCTCGCCGCAGTTGTTGACGATTTCGCGCAGGGGCTGCTCCACGGCGCGCATCACGATCTTGATGCCTGCGTCCTGGTCGTGGTTGGCACCCTTGAGTCCTTCGATGGCTGCGCGGGCGCGCAACAGGGCCACCCCGCCGCCCGCCACGATGCCCTCTTCCACCGCCGCGCGGGTGGCGTGCAGCGCATCTTCCACTCGCGCCTTCTTCTCTTTCATTTCTACTTCGGTCGCCGCACCGACCTTGATGACCGCAACCCCACCGGCCAGCTTGGCCTTGCGCTCCTGCAGCTTTTCCTTGTCGTAGTCGGAGGTGACTTCGTCGATCTGCTTGTTGATCTGGGTGATGCGGGCCTTGATCGCGTCGGCGGAACCTGCGCCATCGATGATCGTGGAGTTTTCCTTGCCCACTTCGACGCGCTTGGCGCGGCCCAGGTCATTCAGACTGGCTTTTTCCAGCGACAGGCCGACTTCCTCGGCGATGACGGTACCGCCGGTGAGAATGGCGATGTCTTCCAGCATGGCCTTGCGGCGGTCGCCGAAGCCGGGCGCCTTGACAGCCACGGTCTTGAGAATGCCGCGGATGTTGTTGACCACCAGGGTGGCCAGCGCTTCGCCGTCGACGTCTTCGGCGATGATGAGCAGCGGCTTGCCGGCCTTGGCCACTTGTTCCAGCACGGGCAGCAGGTCGCGGATGTTGGAGATTTTCTTGTCGTGCAGCAGGATGAAAGGATCTTCCATCAGCGCGATCTGCTTGTCGGCGTTGTTGATGAAGTAGGGCGACAAGTAGCCACGGTCGAACTGCATGCCTTCGACCACATCCAGCTCGTTTTCCAGACCGGAGCCGTCTTCAACGGTAATCACGCCTTCCTTGCCGACCTTGTCCATGGCGTCGGCGATGATCTTGCCGATGCTCTCGTCGGAGTTGGCGGAGATGGAGCCCACCTGGGCGATTTCCTTGCTGGTCGAGCAGGGTTTGGAGATTT
The DNA here is from genome assembly GCA_013389025.1 of Hydrogenophilaceae bacterium. GTDB lineage: Bacteria > Pseudomonadota > Gammaproteobacteria > Burkholderiales > Thiobacillaceae > UBA6918. The sequence goes on along the minus strand of JACAED010000076.1, from coordinate 17,246 downwards.
TCTTCAGTTCTTCAACGATGGCGGTCACGGCCTTGTCGATGCCGCGCTTGAGGTCCATCGGGTTCATGCCGGCGGCGACGTACTTCATGCCTTCGTTGACGATCGACTGCGCCAGCACGGTGGCGGTGGTGGTGCCGTCACCGGCCACGTCAGAAGTTTTGGAGGCGACTTCCTTCACCATCTGCGCGCCCATGTTCTCGATCTTGTCCTTGAGCTCGATCTCCTTGGCGACGGAAACGCCGTCCTTGGTGACCGTCGGGGCGCCAAAGGAGCGGTCCAGCACCACATTGCGGCCCTTGGGTCCGAGGGTGGCTTTTACCGCGTTGGCCAGGATATTGACCCCGGCAACCATCTTGTGGCGAGCGTCGTCGCCAAATTTCACCATTTTTGCAGCCATTGCTTAGCTCCTTACAATATCTTTTAAAAACGATTACCACAGAGACACAGAGGCACGGGGAACTTCGATTCGGTCTTTGCACGGCAAAAGCCAGAAAATATTCATGTCTTTCTCTGTGTCTCGGTGCCTTTGTGGTGAATGGGTTTGATTTGAACGATTACTTCTCGATCACGCCCATGATGTCTTCTTCGCGCATGACGAGGACTTCCTCGCCCTCGACCTTGACGCCCTGACCGGCATATTTGCCGAACAGCACGCGGTCGCCGACTTTCACATCCATGGCGATGATCTTGCCGCTGTCATCCTTTTTACCGGGGCCGACGGCAATGACTTCGCCCTGGTCGGGTTTTTCGGTGGCGGTATCGGGAATCACGATGCCCGAAGCGGTCTTGCGTTCTTCTTCCATGCGCTTGACGATCACACGGTCATGCAAAGGACGGATTTTCATGCTTTGTCTCCATTGAAAATCAACAAGTTATAGATACTCCGCAGATGCGGATCCGGAAATAAAAACCGAAAGGCTATTAGCACTCGCAGTCAGAGGCTGCTAATAATAGGGCCGGGCTTGTGGGATTTCAAGGGGTGAATTGCCGGAATTGACGACTCGATCGAATCCGTAGCCTTATTCAGGCGATGCTGCCGGTTGCGGTTCCGGTCTGCGACGTGGCTTCGCTGTCCGCGCCAAGGTCTTCGCTCCACACCGTGACCCGGTTACGTCCATTGCGTTTGGAGGTGTACAGCGCAAAGTCTGCCAGTTCTATCAGTTCCGACAAATCCTCTGCGCCGGATTTGAGGCTGGCAATGCCAAAGCTGGCGGTGATCCGCATGCCCTCGACAGACCGGACGCTGCTGCCCGCACGCGACTCGATTTCGGCGCGTAGTCTTTCGGCAATTTCGAGAGCGGATTCTTCGGGAACGCCCGGCAACAGGATGCAGAACTCTTCTCCGCCATAACGGCAAAGTAGGTCACCGTTACGCATGTGCAGGTTGAGGGCCCGTGCCACGGACACAATCACCTGGTCTCCGATCTGGTGACCGTGTGTGTCGTTGACGTTTTTGAAATGGTCGATGTCGCACATGATGCAGACCAGGTTTCGGGCTTCCTGCCGCAGCTTGTTCATCAAGGGCTCGGCAGCCGAGAAGAAGGCGCGCCGGTTGAGGCATCCGGTCAGCGAATCACGCGTGGCCAGTCGCATCAGCTCCTCGTTCTGCTTTTCCACCTGCTCGCGCGAAGCCTCGAGTTCGGCAAGCGTTGAGCGCATCTTTTCATTGGCGTGATGCAGCTGTGTGACGTCATAGAACGTCACCATGCAGCCGCGCAACTTTCCGCGAGCATCCAGGATGGGTGCGGCATTGACTATGATTCTTGCCTGGCCCTGATCCGGCTGGGTGATGGTAAAAAGATGGCCGTTGGAATTGGACAAACTCTGCATGGCCAGCTCCCACGGAAGGGTGATTGCTTCAACGCTGCCAACCAGCCACGGCAGGCGGGACAGCTGCTTGCCCATCATGTCTTCCGCGGCATAGGGATGAAGCTGTCTGAATGCCTTGTTGTACATCATGATTCGGCCCGACCGGTCGATCACGGCCACGCCTTCTGTCAATGTATCGAAAGCCACCCGTACACGATCTGGGATCGCAGCGGTCGGGTCCAGGTACTGCAGGGTTCGGCGCATGTAAAGGTAAAACGCCAGAAATCCCACGGGCACGATTACCAGTCCAAGCGCCACCAGCGGTGTCTGCAACCATTCCCTCAGGGTTTGTGGCGTAACAGGCACGTAGCTGATTTCCACATCGCCCCAATGTGCATGCTTGGCGTAGATCGGCACACGCACATGCGTGAGTGTCGATTTGTCTTCGGCTGGGGGTACCCAGTGCCGGTGGTGATCGCCCGCTTTCACGACAATTCTGCCATCCGTCTGACGGACCGCCAGTGACAGGATTTCCTTGTCCCGCGAAAGCGCTTCGCTGATCGTCAGCCTTAGCGTATCCCACTCCTGGGCCTGAATCAGGCTGGTGACCTGCACGGCCAGCCGCTCGCTGGTGCTTTCACGAATTTTGCGTTGCATGTCAGTCTGGTCGGGCACCAGATTGAGCGCAATATCGATGAGCAGCAGGAGCGTGACAATCAGCGATATCAGGCCAAGCGCAATGCGCGCAGCGGGGGTGAAGCGTGGCAGCCGCAGCTTCATGGGGTCAGCTCCGGCATGCGCGTGTCATTATTGCTGTGATCATCTTCTGGTACGTCGCCAAAATCCCAGGAGGCTTGAACGTCATCTTCATCGTGGCTTAATACGGGCAGCACATCAAAAGAGCGCCAGACCGGCAATGAAGTCAGCAGGCTGGTAAACAGCCCACCGGCCCGGAGCGCCCACCACACGGCGCCAACAGACAGAGAAACCGCGGTGATCTGTGCGCCTTGGGACAGGATATCCTCCCGGAAGCTGTCGTCCTGAGTTATCTCGACTTTGATCGCCGACCCTAATGAGTGGCCGTCCCCACTGGACCAGGCTTGCCGTATTGGCGCCCACGCTGGCACTCAAGTTCGGCCTGCAACTGCAGCAACTGCTCGGCGGACAGAATGCCACGCGTGACCGTTGAGGCTTTTTGCTGCGCCAGCACGCGGGTGCCGTGCGAAGGAGTGTGCTGAATCTGTTTGGCCTGGGGCTGCATGTTGTTCTTCGATCCGGGATCCATTTACCTACTGCCTTATCGGCGCAGGACGTCATGACTTGAAACCCGTTAAAGACCGGTTGCCCTGCCATCAAGCGGGTATGGCTTTCGTTGGTATCCATGTCGTTGCGGCCGGATGTTGTGGATCAATGATCAGAAGCTCGACCCCTGGTTAAAAAAACGCTTTGCATTCAATGCGTAACGAAAAACAGGTAAGAATGGCAAACTACCGCTTCATGTAGGCAATGCCGGAATTTGTCGGCTGTGCAACAGGGCTGTCGGGATATTGTCGAAATTTAGATAAAAGATGTGCCAATTCCCGGTCAAGATGAACCGACGAACGGTCGTTATTGCATGAGCGGGGATCCGTCTTATCATTTACAGAAGACAGGAACACAACCAACTTGATGAGTTCCACCTCCGGCCAGATTCATACCTACGCGCAGCGGTTGCTTAATCCCTTCCGCGGGGTGGTCAATGTCATCAAGTACGAGTCAGCCGAAGCGGTCACCATGGACGGCGTTCATTGGGACATTTACGTTGCCAATGACAGCCTGCAGGCAGGACTGAAAGGCCGGGCCCAGATCAGCGACATACGCTACGGGAGCTGGTGCAAGGCGGAAGGACTCAAGCGCGGCCCGATCTATCCCTCGGACGATTTCAAGCGCCTGGAGGCGCAGGGACATGTCGTTTACCGGTATCTGCTCTCCCACCACATGGATGTGCCGTTTGTCTTTGCCGATTTTTTCGAGCAATGGCTGCTCGATGCGCAAATGCGTCCCATGGCGTTGCTGCACAGCGTGCTGACCGAAGAAGAGGCACGGGCCGAAATGGGAAACACGGTTCGGGTTCAGTGGCGCGCGGGCTATGCCGCGGAGGAGCATTTTCGCAGCGCGTCATCGGGCAAAAACAATGCGGCCGAAATGCTGAACGGCTGGATCAACGCGCAGGGCTCGAGGGTGGAATGGGTTGCCCGCCTTCCGGATGGTGGAGGACTGAATCTCGCTGATGGCCGCAGCATGGGGGCGGATGAATTTCCCGAGCTGTTTCTCAGGTCGGACATGCATGCTGAACCCTTTGGCCAGTTGATTGCCGATTACCTGGGCTGGCAGGCGCCGTGGCTGTTGCTGCTGGACTCGCTGCAACCGGAAACACGCACCAGGCTCGAGGTGCAGGCACGCATGCGGGCTTCGGAAATGGTCAAGCACCATCACCTTTATCCGGTGATGATGGACGCGGCTCAACTCAAGGCCGCGCAGGTGGAAATGGCCTTGCGCAGCCGGCGGCAGGAACCTGAAGAAGTTACACATACCAGCATGTCGCCGTTTTATATCGAGCTGAATCCCGCCAGCGGCGAATACAACTAGCCCGGATATTTCACCAGACCCGCCCTGAATGGCATGGAGATGCGCGTGAATCAAGGCATTGCGTTCAATCAAGCAACAATCCCGTTTGCACCGCTGGCCTTCGTGGTTTTTGGCGGTTTCTACGCGGCGCCTTTGCGCCCCCGCTTCGCGCCAATAGTCGTTGATATTGGCTTGTCGCGGGATGCGCCAATCCACACGCGCAAAAACTCGCCAAAACTCCGCGATCTGGTGAAATATCCGGGCTAGCTGCCAAGCTGCTGCGAGGGCGTGATGCGGCGCCAAAATAAGGCTCGCAATGCTCATGGATGTCCAGATACACTCCGCTTGCTCGCCTGATTTTGTCTTGTCTGACTCCCTTCGCGCGACGTTTTTCAGCACGTATTCCGACGCTCGATAAACAGATTGCATGACTTCTCTACAAGACCGTTCCCGCCAGTTCCTTTGGCACCCCTGCACACAGATGAAAAATCTGGCAGTCGTGCCGCCGCTGGCAATCGCGCGCGGCGAGCGGGCGTGGCTGGTCGACGAAGCAGGCAATCGTTATGTCGATGCGATTTCAAGCTGGTGGGTGAACCTGTTTGGCCATGCCAATCCGCGCATCAATGCGGCCATCATCGATCAGCTCTCGAAAATCGAGCACGTGATACTCGCCGGCTGCACGCACGAGCCGGTGGTGGCGTTGTCTGAGCGCTTGTCGAAACTCACCGGCCTGGGCCATGCCTTTTATGGATCCGATGGCGCATCGGCAACCGAAATCGCGCTGAAGATGAGCTTCCATTACTGGCGCAACGCCGGGCAAACCGGCAAGACACAATTTGTCAGCCTGCAAAACGGCTATCACGGCGAAACGCTGGGTGCGCTGTCGATAACGGATGTGGCGCTATTCAAGGATCAGTACGCGCCGCTGCTGCGGCAATCCACACAGATGCCATCGCCGGATTTCCGGCTGGCGGAAGCTGGCGAAAGCGAGGAAGACCATGCCCTGCGTTGCGCCAGAATGCTAGAAAGCTATTTGCAGCATCATTCGAAGACGATTGCGGCGTTTATTCTGGAACCGCTGGTGCAGGGTGCGGCGGGCATGGCCATGTATCACCCGGTTTATCTTGCGCGCGCACGCGAGCTGTGCACGGAATATCAGGTGCACCTGATTGCGGATGAAATTGCAGTCGGATTTGGCCGCACGGGGACGATGTTTGCGTGTGAACAGGCAGGCGTGAAACCCGACTTCATGTGCCTCTCCAAAGGCATCACCGGCGGGTATTTGCCGCTTTCCTGCGTGCTAACCACAGATGAAATTTATGCGGCATTCTATGCCGATGAAACCGCCAGGGGCTTCCTGCACTCGCATTCCTACACCGGCAACCCGCTGGCCTGCCGCGCAGCGCTGGCCGTGCTGGATATTTTTGAGCAGGATAAGGTGATCGAGGCCAACCGGGTCAGGGCTGTACGGTTTTCTGCCTTGCTAGAACCCGTCAAACGGCATCATCGTGTCCGGCATTTTCGCAACCTGGGCATGATCTGGGCTTGTGATGTGGCAGAAGCCAAACCGGGTTTTTCCGTTCGCGCCTATCAGGCCGCACTGAAAAACGGTGTGCTGCTGCGGCCGATTGGCAATACGGTGTATTTCATGCCGCCGTATGTGATTGGCGAAGAAGAAATGATGCAAATGGCCGCCGCCGCGCTATCCATACTGGACGAAATCGAATGAATATCACTTTCCTTGGCGCGGCCGGCGAAGTGACCGGCTCCTGTTTTCTGGTGGAAACGGAATCGGTGCGGTTTTTGGTCGATTGCGGCATGTTTCAGGGCCTGGATGCGGCCACGAAAAATCGCCAGGCCTTGCATTTCAATGCCGGGGAACTGGACTTTGTGCTGCTGACCCATGCGCATATCGACCACTCCGGCCTGTTGCCTCTGCTGGTCGCCCGTGGTTTCAATGGCCCGGTTTACGCCACACATGCGACGTGTGAATTGCTGGAGGTCATGCTGCTCGACTCGGCTCACATTCAGGAGAAGGACGCGGAACGCGCGCGCGAGTGGCAGAGAAAAGGCGAAACGCTGCGCAACCCGGATGCCATCAATCCCATCTATACCGTTGCGCAGGCACGCGCCTGTTTGCGCCAGTTGCATGGCATCGGTTATGACGTGGATGTCCATCCGCATGCCACTGTGAAAGCGAAGTTCAGGGATGCCGGGCACATCCTCGGTTCTTCGATTCTTGAAGTATGGATCGAGACCGAGGGCGTCACGCGCAAGATCGTGTTTTCTGGCGATCTGGGCCAGCCGGGCCACCCCCTGGTCAACGATCCCGCAGCCATCGAACATGCGGATTACCTGATCGTGGAGTCTACCTACGGTAACCGTCTGCACAAGCCTGTAAACGAAACGACAGACGAACTGGTGGAAGCCGTCAACGAGACGCTGCAACGCCGGCGCGGCAATATCGTGATTCCCGCCTTTGCTGTGGGCCGCACGCAGGATCTGCTGTTTATGCTGTCGGATCTGGCGCAGGAAGGAAGGCTCACGGGCAAGCCGCGCATCTTCGTCGATTCGCCCATGGCGCGAGCGGCAACGGAAATCACGCTGAAACACCATCGCCTTCTGGATGAGGAAGCGAGGAGTTTCGTGCAGCACATGCAATCGGGCAGGCATATGCCCCTGCCGGTTACGTTTACCGAGACTGTCGAGGACTCGAAATCCATCAACCGGATCAGTGGCGGTGCCATCATCATCGCGGCATCCGGCATGTGCGATGCGGGCCGCATCAAGCACCATCTGCGAAACAATCTTCCACATGACGAGAACAGCGTGATTTTCGTCGGCTTTCAGGCCCAGGGCACGCTGGGCCGCAGGTTGGTGGACGGTGCGCAAAGCGTGCGCATCCTGGGCGAGGAGGTTCCGGTTCGGGCGCGCAGGTATACCATCGGCGGCCTGTCCGCGCATGCCGATCAGGCAGCGCTGATGAACTGGCTGGGCCATTTCAAAACATCGCCCAGGCAAACCTTTGTGGTGCATGGCGAGGTGGAAACCGCCCGACTTTTTGCCGGCAAAATCCGCCTGGATTTGAAATGGGAAGCGCAGGTACCCGAGGCCGGCAAAAAGTATTTACTGGCTTAGGCCGGCCCGTTTCAGCAGATCGCTTATATGGCTGGCGGGAATGGCATAGCTGATGCCGCTTGGATCGGAGAGCGCGGTTTCCTTTGAGCCTTTGACGAACACTGAATTGACAACACCCATGATTTCGCCGGTCTGCGGGTTCCAAAGCGGGCTGCCGCTGTTGCCAGGATAGGCGATGGCATCGAGCTGGAAAATTTGATACGGGTTTTCGGCCTGTCTAATGGTGCGGGCGTTCAGCCTGCCTGCCTGGCCGAGTGGTGTGAAGATGGGCACAATGGCGGCCAGGCCGGCGCGATGTGTCGATGCATTCAGGCCCAGCACGGAACCAATTGGATAGCCGGTGAAGTAAAGCTGGTCCCCTTCGCGCGCCGAAATCCCTTTGCCGATTTTGAGTGCCGGCAAGGGTTCGCCATCGATTTTCAGCAGAACCAGGTCATTGTCTTCATCGATCACCACCTTGCGGGCAGGCCGGTACTGGATGTTCCGGCCCTGACCCAGGAATACGGACCAGGTTTCATTCTTTTCGATGTCGAGCACGGACTTGACGATGTGATGACAGGTGACAACATGACGGCCGTCAGCGACGGCAAATCCGGTTCCCTTCAACTGGCCGCGCGGGTTGCGCAAGGGCTGATAGGTGCCAATGCCGACAACAGCCGGCTTGATGTTGGCCAGGGTGTCAGCGACCTCGGCACAGGCATTGCTACCTGAAATTCCGAAACAAACCATCAATCCGGTCAGGAAAGCCTTCATCTTTGGGTAAAATCGGCCGGCTAGGCTTTTAACTTTCTTCATCAGGAGCGCTTTCATGAGTGTGGTTGCAGTGGTCGGGTTGGGCTATGTCGGCCTGCCCCTCGCGGTCGAGTTCGGCAAGAAATATGACACCATCGGTTATGACCTGTCGACTGAAAAAATAGAAAGCTACCGTCGATTTTGCGACCCTACCGGCGAAGTTTCAACAGAAGACCTCAAGGCGGCCACGCGGCTGAAGGTGACAACCGATCCGTCCGAACTTTCCCAGGCCGATTTCATTATCGTAGCCGTCCCCACGCCCGTGGATGAAGCCCACATTCCGGATTTTTCGCCGCTCATCGGGTCTTCCACGACAGTGGGTCAATACATGAAAAAAGGTGCCACGGTGGTGTACGAGTCCACGGTGTATCCGGGCGCAACCGAGGAAGTCTGCATTCCCATTCTGGAAAAGAACTCCGGCATGAAGTGGATGCAGGATTTCCATGTCGGCTATTCGCCCGAGCGGGTGAATCCGGGCGACAAGGAACGGACGATTACCAAAATCGTGAAAGTGGTGTCAGGCGATGATGCCGCCACGCTGGAGAAAGTGGCTGAACTTTATGGCAGCGTGATTACCGCCGGCATCCACAAGGCCAGTTCCATCAAGGTCGGTGAGGCGGCAAAGGTCATTGAGAACACCCAGCGCGACCTGAACATCGCGCTAATGAACGAGCTGTCGCTGATTTTCCATCGCCTGGGCATCGATACGCTGGAAGTGCTGAAAGCCGCCGGCACCAAGTGGAATTTCCTGCCCTTCCGGCCTGGCCTCGTTGGCGGCCACTGCATCGGCGTTGATCCGTATTACCTTACGCACAAGGCCGACATGCTGGGATACCATCCTCAGGTCATTCTCGCCGGCCGCCGCATCAATGACGGCATGGGCGCCTATGTGGCGCAGGAAACCGTCAAGCAGATGATCGGCAACGGCGTGCAGGTGAAAGGCGCCAAGGTCAACGTGCTGGGCCTGACCTTCAAGGAAAACTGCCCGGATTTGCGCAATTCCAAGGTCGTCGATGTCATCCGCGAACTGCAATCCTTCGGATGTGTGGTGCATGTGCACGACCCGCTGGGCGAACCGAAAGAAGCCGAGCATGAATACGGCATCAGCCTGACAAAATGGGAAGACATGCCCGAGTGTGATGCGGTGATTGCGGCGGTGGCGCACAAGGCGTATCTGGATAAACCATTTGGCGAGTTGTCAGCCAAACTGAAAAAGGGCGGTGTGTTCACGGATGTGAAATCGGTTTACGAACCTGCAACAGTGACTGGCGCTGGCTTCAAGCTCTGGAGGCTTTGATGCCGCGCTTTCAGGAAGTGCAGTCGCAGCTCAAGGCAGCGCCCAAAACCTGGCTGGTGACGGGAGCTGCGGGTTTTATCGGCTGCAATCTGGTCGAAGCCTTGCTCAATCTCGATCAGCATGTGATCGGGCTGGACAATTTCGCTACCGGCCATCAGAAAAACCTGGATGAAATCGCTGCTTGCGTGGGCGAGGAAAAATGGTCGCGCTTTACCTTCTTGCGCGGCGATATCTGCAACCTGGAAACCTGCCGCAAGGCCGTGTCTGGCGTGGATTATGTGCTGCATCAGGCTGCGCTGGGTTCGGTGCCCCGTTCCATCGAAGATCCGCTGGCCACCAATGCGTCCAATATAGATGGCTTCATCAGCATGCTGGTGGCATCCCGGGATGCAGGCGTCAAGCGTTTCGTTTATGCCGCATCCAGTTCCACCTATGGCGATCATCCCGGCCTGCCCAAGGTCGAGGGCGTGATCGGCAAGCCGTTGTCACCCTATGCGGTGACCAAGTATGTGAACGAGCTGTATGCCGACGTATTTGGCCGCACCTATGGCATGCAATCGATCGGACTGCGTTATTTCAATATCTTCGGCCGCCGCCAGGACCCGGAAGGCGCCTATGCTGCGGTGATTCCAAAATGGATTGCCGGCATGATCCACAACGAAACGGTGTATGTGAACGGCGATGGCGAAACCAGCCGTGACTTTTGCTACATCGACAATGTGATCCAGGCAAACATCCTTTCGGCCACTGTGGATGATCCCGAAGCGTCCAATCAGGTTTACAACGTGGCAGTCGGTGATCGCACCACGCTGAACGATTTGTTCGAGGCTATCCGAGTCAACCTGTTGCCGAATTTTCCCCACCTGCAGGATTTCAAGCCCACCTACCGCGACTTCCGGGCGGGCGATGTGCGGCATTCGCAGGCCGACGTGAGCAAGGCGCGAAGCCTGTTGGGTTACGAGCCGACGCATCGCATGGCGGAAGGTTTGCGGGAGGCGATGGCGTGGTACATCAATGATTTGAGCTAGCCTGCAACTGCTCGCATAATGGGGCTGATGAAGGCTCCGTTTTTTTCTACCGGACGACCCCTCGCAATCATTCTGCTGTTGCCTGCGCTGACGCTTGCACAGGCTCTGCCGCAGCAGGTGATCCAATCCCTCAAGGCCGCCGGCATTCCTGAAAATCGTTTTGGCGCGGTGGTCTGGGAAGCAGGCGCAGCGGAGCCCGTTCTTGCGCATCAGGCGCAGTCTGCCTTCAATCCGGCATCGGTCATGAAACTGCTGACAACCTATGCCGGGCTGGAGCTGTTGGGGCCGGCCTACAGTTGGAAGACGGAGATTTATACTGATGGGCCGATAGAGAAGGGCCGGCTGGCAGGCAATCTGTACCTGAAGGGTTACGGCGATCCTGCCCTGACACTGGAACGGGTCTGGCTGCTGGTGCGTGACGTCCGCCAGCGCGGAGTGAACTCAATCGATGGCGACATCGTCGCGGACGCAAGCTGGTTCAGCCTTCCCGACATCGATCCGGCACGCTTTGACGGGGAGCCGCGCCGGACCTACAACACGCCGCCTTCCGCGCTGATGGCAAATTTCAATGCCGCCACTGTGCATGTCAGCGCTGATGCATCCCAGGTGAAGCTTGCTGCCGATCCGCTCCCGGCGGGTTACAGCCTGGTCAACCTGATGAAGCTGACAGGCGGAAACTGCAACGAAGAACTGCGGCCGAATTTTGATCTGATGCCGGGAAATGGATTCCAGCATCTGGTGGTGTCCGGAAACTTTTCCCAAGCCTGCGCGGAAAAACGCTACGTGATCAATCTGGGTGAACCCGCGCTAACGGCTGCAGGCATGTTCCTTGGCCTGTGGAAAGAATCGGGCGGTAGCGTGGCAGGCGGGGTCGCCCAGAGCGTATTGCCCGCAAACGCAACGTTGCTTGGCTGGAAGGAGTCTCCACCGCTGGTCTCGATCGTCCGCGACATCAACAAGTGGAGCAACAATGTCATGACCCGCCAGCTGCTGCTGACGCTTGGCGCGGAGAAGCTTGGCGCGCCGGGAACACAGGAAAAGGGTGAGCGCGTCTTGCGTGAGTGGCTGTTGAAGAAGGGGTTGAAATTTCATGAGCTGGTCATCGACAACGGTGCCGGCCTGTCACGTATTGAACGCATCAGCCCGATGTCCATGGCACGCCTGCTGCAGGCGGCATATCGGGGGCCGCTGTTTGCCAAGCTGGAGTCTTCGCTTCCCATAGTCGCGATAGATGGCACCATGAAAACACGCGCGAAGGGCAATGGAGTGGCGGGGAATGCCCATTTGAAGACTGGTACACTCAATGGCGTCAAGAGCCTGGCCGGGTACGTGCTCGACAACCAGGGGCGACGCTGGATTGTGGTCAGCTTCATCAATCATGCCAACGCGGAACTTGGGGGCACCGCGCAGGACGCATTGATCGAGTGGGTATATCAGGGCATGCCAAAATGAAAGCCGCATCTGGCGTGGCATATTTCCTCATCTTTGGCCTTGCGATGATTCACGGACTCGTGGTAGCGGTGCGCTGGTGGCAGGGCGAAACACTTGCGCAGTGGGAATATGGGCTGCTGGCAATCTGTCCGGTGCTGATCTACCTGTTCATCACACGGTACTCGATTTTCAAAAAAACTTGCACAAGCTGTCCAGGGGAATGAAGTTGATCAGCGCAATTCATTCAGCACAGAGGCACAGAGAAACTAAAGCGAGATGCACATACTCGTTCTCCACCTGCCAGGTAGAGCATGGATATTGAAATTTCTCTACAACATCAATTCGGTGCCTCTGTGTCTCTGTGGTTAGCTGCTTTTCAGGATGAATGCATGAACAATATATTCAATGCAGGCGTGCTGTCAGCGGTGCTTGCGGCCTTTGTTTTGGCGGGTTGCGAAGGCGTGACAACGGGCGAGCGGGATTTCCAGATTCCCGTGGCGGCCAGCGAGGACGGCAGTTTCGGGCCGGTATTGATAAAGCTCTCGCCCGACATGTCCCCTGTTGCGATCAACTTCAAGGCGCAGCACGGCGACGATCCGGCAGAGATCGGCAAGTGGAACAGCTACCGGGCCAGCCTGAGCAGAAATGGCTCAGTGGTGGCAAGCGGCTCTTTCAATATCAACCACAGCGGCACGATTGATTCCCCGATGGGCGCGACCTATGTCACGCAAACCATGCTAAAGGTGATGTCACCCGAAACCGGCGAATACGAGCTGCACATCCTGCCCCTCAAGCCTGTGGAGGTGACGCTGACGCACACCGAAATCGAGGTCAGGAAGAACATCCAGACAGCGCCGGCAAACCCCTAAAGGGACAGCTGCCTGAACAGATCGTCCACCCGCGCTTTCACGTCCGCATCCATGGCAATCGGCGTGCCCCATTCGCGGCTGGTTTCGCCCGGCCACTTGTTGGTGGCGTCGATGCCCATCTTGCTGCCAAGCCCCGAAACCGGGCTGGCGAAGTCGAGGTAGTCGATCGGCGTGTTTTCCACGATGAGCGTATCGCGCGCGGGATCGACGCGCGTCGTCAGCGCCCAGATAACGTCTTTCCAGTCGCGCACGTTGACGTCTTCGTCGGTGACGAGAATGAACTTGGTGTACATGAACTGGCGCAAAAAACTCCACACGCCGAACATCACGCGCTTGGCATGGCCGGGGTAAGCTTTCTTCATGCTGACCACGGCCATGCGGTAGCTGCACCCCTCCGGCGGCAGATAGAAATCGGTGATTTCCGGAAACTGTTTTTGCAATAGCGGCACGAATACTTCGTTCAAAGCCACGCCGAGGATTGCCGGCTCGTCCGGCGGCTTGCCGGTGTAGGTGCTGTGGTAGATGGGGTCGTGCCGCATCGTGATGCGGTCGATGGTAAAGACCGGAAACTTTTCCACTTCGTTGTAATACCCGGTGTGATCGCCAAACGGGCCTTCGGGGGCCATATCGTCCGGGTGGATGTGGCCTTCGAGCACGATTTCCGCGCTGGCGGGCACCTGCAAATCCGAACCGATACAGGTCACGAGTTCGGTTTTCGAACCGCGCAGCAAGCCAGCGAACTGGTATTCGGAAAGCGAATCCGGCACGGGTGTCACCGCGCCTAAAATCGTTGCCGGGTCCGCACCCAGCGCGACGGCAACCGGAAAAGGCTGGCCAGGATGGGCTTGCTGGAATTCGCGAAAATCCAGTGCGCCGCCGCGATGCGCCAGCCAGCGCATGATGACTTTGTTGGGCGCAATGACCTGCTGGCGGTAGATGCCAAGATTCTGCCGCTTCTTGTGCGGGCCTTTGGTGACCACCAAGCCCCAGGTGATGAGCGGTCCGGCGTCACCCGGCCAGCAGGTCTGGATGGGCAGGCGCGACACATCGACGTCCTTGCCCTCCCACACGATGGCCTGACAGGGCGCGCTGCCAACTTCCTTCGGCGCCATGTTCAGTACCTGTTTCAGAATCGGCCATTTTTCCCAAGCATCGCGCAAACCTTTCGGCGGCTCGGGTTCTTTCAGATAGGCCAGCAGCTTGCCGATCTCTCTCAATCGGGCTGGGTCTTCTTCGCCCATGCCCAGCGCCACCCGTCTGACGGTGCCGAATAAATTTGCCAAGACCGGAATCGCATGGCCTTTGGGCTTTTCGAACAGGATAGCCGGACCTTTCCTTTTCAGCACCCGGTCGCAGAACTCGGTCATCTCCAGCCTGGGGTCGACTTCCAGGGCGATGCGCTTCAATTCGCCCATCTGCTCGAGCTGGGCGATGAAGTCACGCAGGTCTCCGTATTTCATCAGTGGCTGGTGATGGCGGATGCTTAAGGGTCAGTTCAGATATTCAAATACCTTGACCACGCGCGTGACGCCCTTGGTGGAAGCAGCTATCCGGGCAGCCTCGTCTCCCTCTTCCCGGGTAACCAGGCCCATCAGATATACGACGCTGGCCTCTGTTACGACCTTGACATGATTGGACGAAACCTTGTTGCTTCCTATCAACCTTGTCTTGACCGAGGTGGTGATGCTTGCATCGTTGGTTTCCGAAGTAAGCGAGGTTCTGCCAGAAACCGTGGTTTCGTCGAAAACCCTGACAACATTGGGAATGGCACGAATGGCTTCCACTACCTTGGCCTTGGTGTCCTGATCGGGTACCTGTCCAGTCAGCAAGACATTTTGGTTGAAACTGGTGACCGAAACGCTGACCGTTTTTTCCGGAAACTGTCCACGAAGGCGATCCAGTGCGCGTAGCTCGATTTCCTCATCCTTGAGATAAACCCCGGTTTTGCGGCGATCATCCGCGATCATGACTCCGGTGGCGGCCCCTCCCACGATGACCGCGGCGCAACCATGAATGACAGGCAAACTGGCAGCCAGCAACGCGGCCCAGACAAATTTCTTCATGCTTCAAACTCCTAACAGGGCACTGTCCACGGCATCGCAGAGACAGTGTATGGTCAATAAATGAATTTCCTGAATGCGGGCAGTGGAATCCGCCGGCACGCAGATGAGAACATCATGATCGCTCAATTGTTCCGCAAGCCCGCCGCCATCACGCCCGGTCAGGGCGATGACGGTCATGTCCCGGCGTCTGGCCGCGTCTGCCGCAGCCAGGATGTTTGGGGACTGCCCGCTGGTGGAAATGGCCAGCAGGACATCGCCGGGGTGTCCAAGAGCGGTAACCTGACGGGCAAACACCTGATCGAATGCGCTGTCGTTTGCGATGGAGGTCAGGGTCGATGTGTCCGTGCTCAACGCCATGGCAGCGAGTGCGGGACGTTCCTGCTCGAAGCGATTCACCATCAACGAGGCGAAATGCTGCGCATCCGCAGCGGACCCGCCATTGCCGCACGCCATCACCTTGCCGTCCCGCAAAATGCACTGCAAGACCAGCTCTGCCGCACGTTCGATGGCGGGCGGGAGCAAGTCAGCCATGTCCAGTTTCAGTCTTGCGGACTCGTTGAAATGTCCGATGATGCGGTCAATCATGAGATCGTTACAAATCGTGTCATCCGGCATTATCCCATATCGTCGAATGCTGACCTGATCCAGACGGGTTCCTTTGCCTGATCAAGCGTGACCACATCGAATCGGCATGCGGGCGTGACGGGCAGTTTGGCCAGATAATGCCTGGCTGCCCGAACGATGCGGCGCTGCTTGGCCGGTGTGATGCTGTCAGCCGCACTGCCGTAGGCATCATGTGAGCGGCTGCGCACTTCCACGAATACGAGCACATCACCATCCTGTGCAATCAGGTCGATTTCTCCCTGCCGGCAGTGCCAGTTACGGTCCACGATGCGAAGACCCGCCTGTTTCAGCAAGTCCTCGGCACGGTTTTCAGCGAATTTTCCCAGAAGTTTCTTCAGCATTTGCGAAAATAAGGGAATGAATGAGAATCGGATGACTCGTGGATTGTACGTAGTTGCCACCCCCATCGGAAATCTGGGTGACATCACCTTGCGCGCGCTGGAGGTCCTGAGGCAGGTTGATCGGGTTGCTGCGGAAGATACGCGCGTTACTGGCCGGATGTTGAGCGGGTTGGGCATCAGCAAGCCCATGCTGTCCATACGCGAACACAACGAGCGTAAGGGAGCAGATAAAATCATCGAAAGGATTCGTTCCGGCGAAGCGGTTGCCTATGTGAGCGATGCCGGCACCCCCGCGATTTCCGATCCTGGCAGCCGCCTAGTGGAGGCCGTGCGCATGGCGGGATTGGGTGTCGTTTCCATTCCTGGCGCAAGCGCAGCTACGGCAGCGTTGAGCGTGTCGGGTCTATCGCAGGGAGCGTGGTATTTCGCCGGTTTCCTGCCGCCCAGACAGAAAGCCAGGCGGGAAGTGATCGCTTCACTGAAAAATCTGGGTGCCTCGCTGGTGTTTTACGAAGCGCCGCATCGCATTCGAGAAACCCTGGCTGACTTGCAATGCATGCTTGGGTCTGAACGCCGCATCTTCATTGCCCGTGAGCTCACCAAACAGTTTGAGGAAGCTGCCTTGATGCGTTTGTCCGAAACTGAAGCCTGGCTCAATGGCAATCCCTACCGCGAAAAGGGCGAGTTTGTTCTGGTCGTCGAGGGTGCGACAGAGGAGCGCAGCGGCCTCGCGGAAGCGGAGACAATCCTGCGTACGCTGGCCGGGGAACTGCCGGCCAGCCAGGCGGCCAGGCTGGCCGCGAAAATCACGGGCCGGAAAAAATCCGATCTCTACGCTTTACTGGTGAATGAACATGACTGACACGATAACGATCATCCGCCCCGACGACTGGCACCTGCACCTGCGCGACGGCGGAGCCATGAAAAGCGTCTTGCCCGATACTGCAAAACGCTTCATGCGCGCCATCGTCATGCCCAATCTCAAACCGCCAGTGACGGGTGTCGAGGCGGCCGGCGCCTATCGCCAGCGCATTCTTGCCGCGCTGCCACGGGGCATGACGTTCGAGCCGCTGATGACGCTTTATCTCACCGATAACACAGGGCCCGATGAAATCAGGCTGGCCAAAGAAAGCGGCTTTGTTCATGCAGTCAAATATTACCCGGCCGGTGCAACGACGAATTCCGATTCCGGCGTCACGGACATGCACAAGGCCTATCCGGCGATTGCGGCGATGGAGGAGCATGGC
>JACAED010000097.1 GCA_013389025.1 Hydrogenophilaceae bacterium | reverse complement strand
CCTCGGGACAGGTCCAGTCGAAGGTCAGGTTGGTGAACGGCGTCTGCGTGCCCCAGCGCGAGGGAACATTCAGGTTGTAGATCAGCTCCTGGATGCATTGCTTCACATGCTCGTAGCTCATGCCGTCCTTGCGGATGAAGGGCGCCATGTAAGTGTCGAAGGAGGAAAACGCCTGTGCGCCGGCCCATTCGTTTTGCAGCGTACCGAGAAAATTGACGATCTGGCCCACCGCGCTCGACATGTGTTTGGGCGGCCCGGCTTCGACCTTGCCCGGCACGCCGTTCAGGCCCTCGTGCAGCAGCGTGCGCAGCGACCAGCCGGCGCAATAGCCCGCCAGCATGTCGAGATCGTGGATGTGAAGCGAGCCGTCGCGATGCGCCTCGCCAAACTCGGGCGAGTAAACGTGATTCAGCCAGTAATTGGCCACCACCTTGCCGGAGACGTTGAGGATCAGTCCGCCCAGCGAATAGCCCTGGTTGGCGTTGGCGTTTACCCGCCAGTCCTGGCGCGACAGATACTCGTTGATGGAGGCTTCCACATCGACCACGGTCTTGCGGTCTTCACGCAGCTTTTTGTGGGTTTCGCGGTAAACGATATAGGCACGCGCGGTATCGAAATGATTGGCCGCGATCAGGGTCTGCTCGACCACGTCCTGGATGCGCTCGATGTCGGGCGGCGCATTGCGGAACTTGTGTTGCAACACCTTGACCACCTGTGCGGTCAGCAGGTCAGCTTCGGCTTCGCCGAATTCAGCCGTGGCCTGCCCGGCCCGCAGGATGGCAAAGCGGATTTTTGAAGCGTCAAATGGGGCTTTTTGCCCGCCGCGCTTGATGACTTCGCGTGGCAGGTCTGAAATGTCTGCATGCATGCTCGTCTCCTGATGTACTCTATATTTTGTGTACGGCAATTTCGTACCATACAACATGTTGTGTTGGAGTCAAGCTGAATTTGAGGTTTTCTTGTCTTGTTAATATGATTCAATAGGATACGGAGGATAAGCATGAGCACGATTCTGGATTATCTGGGCTCGGACCACCGGGTCTGCGACAATTTGTTCGCAGCTAGCGAGGAGGCAGTGTCGAAACGGAACTGGGAAGGCGCCAGCAAACTATTTGGCCAGTTCCATCACGCCATGGAGCGTCACTTTGCCATGGAAGAACAGGTGCTGTTCCCGAGCTTTGAAGCCAAGACCGGCAACAGCTTGGGGCCGACGCGGATCATGCGCGCCGAGCACGAGCAGATGCGCCTGTTGATGCAGGAAATGGAATCGGCGGTCTCATCGCACGACGGCTCAATCTTTCTCGGCATGTCCGAAACGCTCAATATGCTCATGCAGCAGCACAACCTCAAGGAAGAAAACATGCTCTACCCCATGTCCGACCGTGCGCTGGCCACGGAACGCGAGACCCTCCTCCGTGACATGGATACCATCGACAAATGAAGGCATCCTGAGGACCGCGCCGGCTTTCCCCGCACATGGCGAATCATCCCGAAGAAATCCTCATCGATGCCCGCTGGCTCGAGCCGCCCGAGCCGATGGAAAAGGTCCTGCACACCCTGGCCCTGCTCCATTCCGGCCAGACTATCCGGCTGCTGCTGCACCGCGAGCCCTTTCCGCTCTACCTGATCCTGCGGGAAAAAGGCTACGCCCATGAAACCATGCCACAGCCGGATGGAAGCTATGTCATCCTCATCCGCCGGGTTTCGGCTGAATGAATAGCCAGCCCGGGCTTTCCTTCGAACAGGCACCACCGTTCCATCAACCCCTGCGCTTCTTCCTGACCGCGCCCCTGTTTCTGCTGGTGGCGGGCGTGTTGCTGGCCATGGAGTCCGGCGGATTGAATTCGCGCTGGTCGGCCGGGGCGCTCGCCCTGACCCATGCCCTGACCCTCGGTTTTCTGGCCATGGTGATGCTGGGCGCGCTGATGCAGATATTGCCGGTAGTGGCCGGCTCTACCCTGCCCGCTTCGCGCACGGTGGCCATGGTCAGTCATGCCGCGCTCACGCTGGGCACGACTTTCCTGATGACCGGATTTCTGCGGTCCAGCCCCGTCGCATTGGGGAGCGGCATCGTGCTGCTGCTGACCGGCTTCATGGTGTTCATCGCCGCTGCCACCATCAGTCTGATGCGCGTTGCAGGCAGCGACACCGTTCGTGGCATGCGCCATGCGCTCGCCAGTCTCGCCTTGACCGTTTTGCTTGGGGGGCTGCTTGCGCTGATTCGCGCTGGCTGGGAAAACCCGCCGATGATCGAAGGCGCCAGCACGGCGCATGCCGGATTCGGTTTGCTGGGCTGGATCCTGCTGCTGGTGGCGGGCGTCGCCTACCAGGTCGTGCCCATGTTCCAGATCACCCCACCCTACCCGCTGCTGCTCAGACGCTGGCTGACCGGTGTGTTGTTCGTGCTACTGCTGTTGCGTGCCCTCGTCCCGTTGCATGCAGCGCCTGCCGTGTTCGTGATCGATGCATGCCTCGCTGCCGGGATGTTGATGTTTGCCTTCGTCACCCTGCGTCTGCAATCACAACGGCGCCGCAAGCTGCCCGATATCACCCTGGATTACTGGCGCACGGGCATGACCAGCCTGATTGCCTGCGTGGCGGTCTGGCTGCCTGCGCAATGCTGGCCAGCGTGGGCAAAAAGCGATGCCCGGCCCCTGCTGCTGGGCGTGCTGTTCCTGTACGGATTTGCGGCCAGCGTGGTAACCGGCATGCTCTACAAGATCGTGCCCTTCCTTGCGTGGTTTCACCTGCAGGCGCAACATCAAGCCAAGGCCGGCACCATTCCCAATATGAAGCAGATGATCACGGAACGGAAAATGCGCCTGCAGTTCCGCGTTCATCTTGCCGCACTGCTCCTGCTCGTCGCGGCCGTGGCCTGGCCGAACGTCTTGCACATCCATGCCGGCATTGCAGTGGCACTGTCTTCCCTGCTGCTGCTAAGCAATATGTTCGCCGCGCTGCGGCTATATCTAAAACATGGCGGGCGGATGTCGTGACGGGAACTATCCATCGAGGGCTTACGCGAGGCGTGAGCAGCGTTTCTAAGCCGCCATGAGGCGTTGGGCAACCCATGCCAGCGGTAGCGGCAAGCGGCGCAGCATGGCTTCCGGGTCAAGCGCGTCGAGCAGATTCTTGACGGTCAATCCCAGTTCGGTATCGCCTTCGCTGACTAGGCGGCGGCTGAAGAACAGCGTGTCAGGGTCTTCCTTGCGGGAAAGCAGCAACAGGAAATCGCGGGCGGTGGCGCTGATGGTGAGGTCGGGCGTGCCGCTATCCGGCGAAAATCCGCGCGGCGTGACGGTGAAACGCAGGTTGAGCCCGAGGTCCTTCACGCGGATGGCATAACGGCGGCCAGACAGCGGCTGCCAGTCGAGCGCTTTCAGCGCCGGCCACAGCAGTTGATTCGCTGCCAGGGAAAACATCAGGCTGGGCGGGGTGGCCGGAAGCTTGTTAACCAGTGAGGCCAGCAGCGGCGGAAAGACAGGCAGGTTCAGCATGATTCTTCTCCATGAGCATATTCGAGCCCGGCCTTGCCGTGCCAGTAGCCGTCAACGGGTTTGCCGGGCATGAAGCGCGCAAGCGCGGCGGTCTGGCTGGCGTCGCCTTCCAGCGCGGCATGAAAGGCTTCCACCACGCGGCCCATGTGGCGCGATTGCGGCGACAGGCGCAAGCTGTTCACGCCCAGCTCGCGCAGTGAAGGCAATTCACTAATCAGGCAGTACACGCCCGCCGACTGGGTCTGGATGCCGTTTAGGGTGAGGAATGTCTCGCCTTCGCGGGAAGACAGCGTGAGGCCATCCGCATGATCGAGGCAGCGGAACTGGCAGTCGTCCTTGGGCAGGTTGTAATGTCGCGCGGTGAAGCAGCGCGCCGAATAGGCCAGCGGCAGTTTGCCGTAGGCAAAAACTTCAGTCTCCATGCCTGCCGGTGCCTGCATCAGTATCGCGGCGAGTGAATCACGCGACATTTCCACCGGCGGCAGCCAGCGTTTTGTGCCGAGTCCGGCCAGCACATCGAGCGTCTCGGGGTTGTAGACATTGAGCGTGTGGCCTGCGACAAATTTTGCACCTGCTTCGGACAACAGCCGCACCGCGCCCCATTCGTTGGCCTCGACCAGAAAGCGCCCATCGGCCACCATCCGCCGCAGCGCCTTGAGATCGGATTCCGATTCGATCAGCGTCTGGCTCGATAGCACCACTTCCTTGCCCGCATCATGGAGTTTCTCCGCCAGATCCAGCCAGTCAGGCAAACGCAGCAGATGCCGCCGCGAGCACACGGTTTCGCCGAGATAAATCCTGGCCAGCGGCCAGCTTGCAGCTTCGTCATAAAAGGCGAGCGTGTCTTCGCGCGACCAGTAGTAAAGGAGGGGGCCGAGGCTTAAATTCATTGTGAGGCGTAAGGCGTGAAGCCCCAAGGAACGCTCCCCCTTGACAAAGGGGGCTGGGGGGATTGGGTCGGCAAGGGGCGCAAGGCAAATCCCCCCTGCCCCCCTTTATCAAGGGGGGACGTCTGTTGCATATGCTCCTCACGCCTAACTTCCATGTTCATTTCCATGGCCGGTGATAGGCGCCAAGCGTATGACTCTGGCCTTCGGAGAGCTTGTTGAGTTCAGCCATCCAGGCAGGTGTCGGTGTAAAGCCGGCGGCATTTTTCTTCACCGCATCGATGGCGGCGCGCCAGACTTTGGTCACCTGTGCCACGTAGGCCGGGCTGCGCTGGCGGCCTTCGATCTTGATGGCGGCGATGCCCATTTTCAGCATCTCCGGCAGCAGGTCGAGGGTGTTGAGGCTGGTGGGTTCCTCGATGGCATAGTAGGTTTCGCCGCCCACTTCAAAGCGGCCCTTGCACAGCGTGGGGTAACCGGCCTTTTCGTCCTTGCCGTAGCGGTCGAGCAGCACGCCGTTGAGGCGCGACTCCAGCCCGGCCGGGGTTTCCTTCCACTGCACGGCTTTTGCCGGTGAACACACGCCCGCCGAGTTGGGCGATTCGCCGGTACAGTAGGACGACAGCAGGCAGCGCCCTTCCACCATCACGCACAGGCCGCCGAAGCCGAACAGTTCGATCTCGACCGGCGTGTTTTTCACCACGTTCTCCACCTGCGGCAGCGACAGCACGCGCGGCAGCACGGCACGCTGGATGCCGAAATGCTCGCGGTAAAAATTCACCGCTTCGTAACTGGTGGCCGAGCCCTGCACTGAGAGATGCAGCCGAAGCTGCGGATGGTTTTTTACCGCATAGCGCATCAATCCGGCATCGGCGAGGATCACGGCATCCATGCCCAGCTTTGCCGCGCGGTCCACCGCGCCGGTCCAGCGCGACCAGGTATCCGTCTGCGGATAAGTGTTGAGCGCGAGCAGCACCTTGCGGCCGCGGTCATGGGCGTAGCGTAATCCCTCTGCGGCCTGCGCCTCGTCGAAGTTGAGGCCGGGAAACGCGCGCGCATTGGTGTTGTCGCGAAAGCCCATGTACACGGCGTCGGCACCATTGTCGATGGCGGTCTTGAGCGACATCAGGTTTCCGGCAGGACAGACGAGTTCAAGCGGCATGGCACACCTTGTTCCAGGCCTGTCCCGCACGCGCGCCTTGCCGCGTGCCACGCTTTTCCAGTTCACGCGCGATGCCATTCAGAACATCCCATTTCTTCGCGCACCACTCCGGCGCGAGCAGGATGTCCTTCGCAGCGGTGCCGGTCACGCGGTGGAACACGATGTCCCAGGGCGTGCGTTCGATCAGATCGGCGGCGATGCGAAGGTAATCCGCTTCGCTCATGGGCGTGTATTCGCCGCGCTTCCATTCGATGGCCAGTTTCGTGTGTTTCACCACATGCAGCGGATGCAGCTTCAGGCCATCCACGCCGGTTTCGAGCACACGGTCGAGCGTGATGTGGTAATGGGATTCCTCTTCGCCAGGCAGGCCGAGGATGAGATGACAACATACCGGAAGACCGCGGGCTCGTGCCGCGCAAGCGGCGGATTCGTATTCGGCGAAACCGTGGCCGCGATTGACGCGCGCCAGCGTTTCATCGAAGGACGATTGCAGGCCCAGTTCCAGCCAGACTTCATGGCCGCGTTGCTGATATTCGACCAGCAAATCCAGCACTTCGGGCGGCACGCAGTCGGGCCGTGTGCCGATGGATAGCCCGATGACGCCCGGCTCGGCCAGCGCCGAGTCGTATAGCCTGCGCAGTTCGTCCACATGCGCGTAGGTGTTGGTGTAGGCCTGGAAGTAGGCGATGAAGCGCTGTGCGCCGGTTGCCTGTGCAATGCGGCGGCGCGCCCGGTCGAATTGCCCTTCGAGCGGTGCCTGTTCCCGGCAGCCCGGCGCGAAGGATTTGTTGTTGCAGAACGTGCAGCCGCCGATGCCCTTGCTGCCGTCGCGATTGGGACAGGTGAAACCGGCGTCCAGCGCAATCTTGTGCACGCGCTGGCCATGTTTGCTCAGCATGGCCTGGCCAAAGGTATGGATGCGGCTGGAGAGATGCATGGATTCGGCGGGATATGTTTAAAAACAACAAGACCTGCTTATCGTAATTCAGGCGTGCGGGCTTTGTCCATGTGATTCTTTTGACTCGTCCTTCATGACGTAGCAGGTGTACATGGCCGCGATCAAATCGGACTGCGTCACCATGCCCGCCAGCCGGCCCCTCCCGTCCACCACCGGGATATGGTGAAAACCCTTGTCCGACAGCAGTGGCACCAGTTCGGAAACATGCATGTCGGTGCGCACAGTTGTGACCGGCGCGGCCATGATCTGGCCCACGACCTCGGGTTTTTCCGAGTGCGTGCCCGTTGTGCGGCGGATGAACTTGATCAGCTTGTCCTCGAAGGTTTCATAGGTTTTCAGGTTGGCGCGCTTGAGAAAATCGACCAGGGTCACAATGCCGATAACGTGCTGGAAGCGATCCACCACCGGCATGGCCTTGACGCGGTGATAGCGCAACCGTGCCCACACTTCCTCCAGATCCGTGCCGAATTCCGCGGTGGCCAGATCACGCGACATGATGTCGGCGCAGGTGAGCTTGCCCATCTTGCGGCGGAAGGCATGCGTGCCGGCCTTGTCGTAAACCTGAACCAGATCGTCCTCGCTGACATCCAGATAGATGTCGAAATCCCTCAGCGCGCCGCGCAGGTCGTCCCGGTTCAATCCCAGGCGGCCCAGCGGTGTCAGGTCCTTGTGCCGGTGCTTGCGGTCGATCCTGGAAACGGGACGCGCAGGATAGCGGTGACCGGGCAGGAGATTATTGATGAGCAAGGCCGCCACCAGAACCAGCAGCACATTCAGTCCCACCGGCGCCAGCACGAAGCCAAATCCCGCCTCATGGATGTTTTCTCCGCCCAGCACGGCCAAAAGCGCGATCGCGCCGCCGGGGGGATGCAGGCTGTGGGTGAGGTGCATGGCCAGGATGGACAGCGATACGGCCATGGCACCAGCCAGCCAGGGGCTGGGCACATATTTGGCGCAGGCGACGCCGATGAAAGCCGAGATGACCGTGCCGCCCGCCAGCGGCCAGGGCTGGGTCAGCGGGCTGTGCGGGACGGCGAAAAGCAATACCGCCGAAGCGCCGATGGAAGCGACCAGCACGACCAGCTCCGCGCCTTCGATGAAGCGGCTGCTCAGCCAGCCCACCGCAAGGATCGCCAGAAAAGCCGCCAGGGAGGACAGGAGTTTTTCCCTGGCGCTGAGCGTGGCAATGCTTGAAACCAGCCAGGGACGCAGTTTTTGCAGCGTTTTAACGGTAAGAACAGGTTGCATATTGCTCCCATAAAGCCGATTGACCACGAAGGACACGAAGAAAAAGACTTCTTTAGAACCATCATTGCGAGGAGCGGGACGTTGCGATATGGAAAGCCATTGATTCATCGGAGAAGATGGATTTGTACAGGTCCACAACACAAACCATCCGGGTTTTCTTCGCGCTCCTTCGTGCCCTGTGTGGATTAAAACCCTTCAACGTCTGCTGCGATCCACCCATACCGCGGCTTCCACGCGTGAGCGAAGGTTCAGTTTTTTCAGCAAATGCTTGACATGTACTTTCACCGTGCCTTCGGCAATGTTCAGTTCCCTCGCTATGAGCTTGTTGCTCTTGCCGTCGGCGATAAGTTCGAGTATCCGGCACTCCTGCTCGGTCAGCCCTGCTTCGGCTGGGCTTTTGGGCCGGTTCATTTCACGGAATGATGCGGCGAGGATTTGCGTCAGGCGCGGCGTGATGGCGATGCGGCCGCGCGCGGCCTCGGACAGATGTGCCATCAGGTCCTCGGGCTCCATGTCTTTAAGCAGATAACCATCCGCGCCCGCTTGCAAGGCGGCTACAAGATCTTCAGCCTGGTCGGAAACAGTGAGCATGATGATGCGTGAATCCAGTCCGGCATCCTTGACTGCTTTCAACACCTCCACGCCGTTCATGTCCTTCATGTTGAGGTCGAGCAGGATCATGTCGGGCTTGAGTTCGTGCGCCAGACGGATGCCGTCCTGGCCGTTGGCGGCTTCGCCCACGAACTTGAATTCGGGGGCGGCCTGAATCAGCTGGATCACGCCCTTGCGGAACAGCGGATGGTCGTCGACGATGAGGATGGTTTGTATTTCTTCCAGTGTCATTTTGCAAGCGCGGGTGGCATGGCGACAACCGGCTCCTTGTTTCCCGATGGTGTAAAGCGCAGCGTGACACGGGTGCCGGAAGTTTTCGACGTTTCGATATTCAGGCTGCCGCCCAGGTTTTTCGCGCGTTCTTCCATGATGGTCATCCCGTAATGATGGGTGTCCGCCACTTTGCGGATGCCAATGCCGTTGTCTTCGATCATGGCTGAAACCACGCCGTCGCTTCCTCGTTCGACCTTGATCCAGGCTTGGGTGGCCCTGGAATGGTTGAGTACATTCGACAAGGCTTCGCGCACGATTTGCAAGGTATGGATCTCCTCGTTGGCAGTCAGGAAACAGCCCGCCAGTCGAACGTCAAGTGTAATCGGAATATCGCCCCGGCTGGAAAACTCCGCTACCGTGGCTTGCAAGGCGGAACCGAGCCCTTCACCCTCAACCCTCAGCCTGAATGTGGTCAAAAGTTCACGCAGTTGCCGGTAGGCGCTGTTCAGCCCTTCGCGCAGTTCATGCAGGATTTGCGTGGCCTCCTGGCCGTTATGCTCGATATGCGGTTTAAGGCGGCTGACCTGGATTTTCATGTAGGACAGGGATTGTGCCAGCGAATCGTGTAGTTCGCGGGCGATGGCCGCACGCTCTTCCAGCAGAGACAGGCGGCGGCTTTGCTCGATGCGCCGTGCCGTACCGATGGCGATGCCGATATGGCGCGATAGCGCCTCCAACAACTGGGTTTGCCAGGGCTCCAGTTTTTTGCCGTCCGGCATTTCCAGTTGCAATACGCCATAGCTTTGCCTGGCGTCCTTGAGTGGTAGCGACAGCAACTTTCCACCACCCTTTACATCGTGGACGGCCAATTCCCTGCTGGCCATGCATTCGGCGCAGCTCATCAGGCCGCAGACATCGAGATCGCCGCAGGCGGGGTCGAGCGTACTGGCGATGACATGCCCGCGCGTCTCGTCCGTTTCGACCAGGCAGGCGAGGCCATGCCCCAGACCCAGCACGTTTTCCAGATCCTTGAGCAGAATGGAGTAGGTGTCGGGCGCCACCGGTCCGCCGTAAAGGCGCGCGATGGAGTGGTAGAGCAGCTCCAGCGAACGGTTGGCGATAGTGAGCTCGGCTGTTTTTTCCTCAACCCGCGCTTCCAGGTTCTGGTAAAGCTTGGAGAGGTCTTCTGCCATCAGGTTGAAAGCCTGCCCCAGCCGCCCTATTTCATCCTCGCCCGCAAGGCTGGTGCGCACCGAGAGATTGCCCTGGCCGATCTGGTCGGTCAGCCCAAGCAGGGTACGCAGGGGCTGGACGAGGATATTCTTGATGAGATACAGAGACAGAATCACCACGAAAAGCGTTGTGATGATCGCCACGCCCAGGATGACGCGCAGCACGAGGATTTTTGCCTCGGCCGCTTCCTCGATCTGCTTGACCAGATGATTGATGCGGTCGACGAACTCGGGAATATGGTCCAGCACGCGCGTGTCCGGGGTGTCTGTCTCGGCACGCGGCAGCCTGTTCAGTCCGGGACGGATTTGCGCGCGCCATTGCGCCAGGATCTGACGATACGTCTGCTTGATGGGTGCGGTTTCATCGTCAGGCAGCACGGCCAGGATGGACGCATCTTTAAGGTCTCCCTCAAAACGCTTGATGGCTTGTTGCATGTAGATGTGGTAAGCCGGATTTTTAGTCTGTAACAGTCCCTGGTAAATCGACGCCATGCGCCAGCTTTGCATCCGCAGGCTTCCAGCGATATTGATGGCCTTACCGCTGCCTTGGGTGGTTTCCGCCACCATCCAGGAAGCAGACATGCTGGCCAGCGCCAGCAGGGTAATGGCCGTGAACATGCCGCCCAGCCGCAGCAGCAGCGAATTCTGAAACATGTTCATGCTAATGCGGCTTGTCAAGTTCACTGGTTTTCCTGATTCAACCTAGAAACCGTAGTTGGCCGCGCAAACCCAACGGGTGACCGTCAGAAAAGGCGGAAAACTCGATGTGCATAAGCTTTTCCAGGATGCGTTAAGCGGTCAACTGCGGTTTCTAGGTTCAAGGGCCTGTCTGCTGATTTCAAGAGTAATACATCTTCTCAACGTCACGTCGAGTAAAAGGGTATACCACTTCTTTGCCACCAGACTCCCCAGCAATGCATCAACAAAATACTTTTTCCAATTAAATCAAGGAATTTCTCAAATACCCTTCCTACCACCAAAGTGGTAGTTGGCTGAGTTTTGCCTGATTTTTATCTCTGGAAAGACTCATTCCATGAGCGTAAAAAGACATTGCAATCTTCATCTCGCGCTGAATGAAGGAGAGGGTAAATGATGAGTCAGCAATCAAAGGCCTGGTCGGTCGTCATCATGAGCACACTGGCGTTCACAGTGTGCTTCATGATCTGGATGATGTTTGCCGTCATCGGCGTGCCCATCAAGACCCAGTTGGGCCTGAATGAGACCGAGTTCGGCATCCTGGTGGCCACCCCGGTGTTGACCGGTTCGCTGATCCGCGTGCCGCTGGGCATGTGGACCGACAAGTTTGGCGGGCGGATCGTGTTTTTTATCCTGATGCTGTCCATCGTCATACCGATCTGGCTGATCTCCTACGCTACAGAATTCTGGCACTTCCTGCTGGTTGGCTTGGCGGTCGGCATGGCGGGTGGGTCGTTCACCGTGGGTATCGCCTACTGCGCGCGCTGGTTTCCCAAGGAAAGGCAGGGACTGGCGATGGGCATCTTCGGCGCGGGCAATACCGGCGCCGCAGTGACCAAGCTGGTAGCGCCCATTATCGTGGTGGGCTACGGCTGGACCATGGTGCCGAAAGTGTATGCGGTGCTCATGCTGGTCACTGCCATCGTATTCTGGTTCTTCACCTACAGTGATCCCGCTCACAAGGTCGGCAAGCATGTCACGATCCGTGAGCAGCTGGCCGCCTTCAAGGACCCCAAGGTGTGGCGCTACAGTCAATATTACTCCATCGTGTTTGGCGGCTATGTGGCGCTGGCCTTGTGGATGACCAAGTACTACGTCAGCGAATACGGCTTCGACCTCAAGGCCGCTGCCTTGTTGGCGGCTGCCTTCAGCATTCCCGGCGGGGTGCTTCGCGCCATCGGCGGCTGGTTCTCCGACCGCTTCGGCGCTCACACCATCACCTGGTGGGTGCTGTGGATTTCGCTGGTCTGCCTGTTCTTCCTCTCCTATCCGCAGAGCGATATCACCATCCAGACCGTCAATGGCCCGCTGACTTTCCACTTCGGACTCAATGCCACGGTGTTCACCATCCTGCTGTTTACCTTGGGCGTGGTGTTCGCCATCGGCAAGGCCTCGGTGTTCAAGTACATCTCGGATGATTACCCGCACAACATCGGGGTGATTTCAGGCGTGGTCGGCCTGGCTGGCGGCCTGGGCGGTTTCTTCATGCCGATCATGTTCGGGGCGCTGGTCGATCTGACAGGGATCCGTTCTTCCGCCTTCATGCTGATGTTCGGTGTGGTGTGGGTGTCGCTGATGTGGATGTACTTCACCGAAGTGCGCTCAATGGACAAGGCGCGCGGCGTGAAACCCGTGATCCCGCCCGACGTGATGGAGTAAGGCATGCATACGATTAACCCTAACCCAAGGAGGCATTAACTATGTCTAGGCTACCCAGATGGGAACCTGAGAATCCGCAGTTCTGGGAGGAAACCGGCAAGGCAATCGCCTGGCGCACTTGCGGGATCACGACCTTTTCGCTGATCTTCTCGTTCGCCACGTGGTTCGTCATGAGCGCGGTGGTCGTGCGCATGCCGGCGATCGGCTTCAAGTTCAGCACCATGGAACTGTTCTGGCTCGCGGCCATCCCAGGCCTCGCCTCCGGCATCCTGCGGCTGATCCATTCGAACTTCATCCCCGTGCTCGGCACCCGGCCGGTGGTCAGCATCGCGACCATCATCAAGGTTGCTCCCATGATCTGGCTGGGGTTCGCCATCCAGGATCTGAACACATCGTGGGAAACGTTCATGATCATCGGCTTCCTGTGCGGCCTGGGCGGCGGAGACTTCTCGTCGTTCATGCCTTCCACCAGCATCTTTTTCCCGAAACGTCTGCAGGGCCTGGCCATGGGCATCCAGGCGGGGCTGGGCAACTTCGGCGTCTCCATCGTCCAGTTCGTCGCTCCCTGGATCATCGGCTTTGCGGCAATCGGTACCATCGCCGGCGGCCCGCAAGTGTTCACCAAGGCTGAGCCGGTCAAGGGCGCCATCACACTCACCAAAGGGACGTGCACCAAGGATCCGGCCACCAAAAAGGATGTGTGTGTCATCACCGACGTGGTGGTGAACAAGCCTGAGCTGGCCGCTGTCATCGAGGTGGTGAAGGACGAGAACGGCAAGCTCAAGGATGTCGTCCTGCACGAGATCGACACGGTCAAGAAAATCAGGGAAGAAGTCACGAAGGATGCGCAGGGCCGCATCGTCGCGGTGACCCCCACCAAGGGCATGAAGCTCGAGGTCAAGCGCAATGACGCCGGTGAGATCACCGACGTCGCATACATGAGCGTGGCCAAGAAGGCGATGTGGCTGCAGAACGCCGCTTTCGTCTGGGTACCGTTTCTGGTGGTGGCCTTCATCCTCAGCGCGCTCTTCCTGCGTAGCGTCACTGTTCCGGCGCGCGGCTTCAAGGGCCAGTTCGAGATTCTGAGCAAGCTCAACCGGGCACGCACCCATACCTGGAAC
Organism: Hydrogenophilaceae bacterium; assembly: GCA_013389025.1. Classification (GTDB taxonomy): domain Bacteria; phylum Pseudomonadota; class Gammaproteobacteria; order Burkholderiales; family Thiobacillaceae; genus UBA6918. The sequence goes on along the minus strand of JACAED010000097.1, from coordinate 11,545 downwards.
TGCACCATTACCTATATCTGCTCATTCGGTTCATTCTCCGGCTTCGCGGCAGCCTTCCCGATGATGATTAAGACCATCTACGGCGGCTTCGAAGGTGCGCCAGACCCGCTGTCCTATGCCTTCCTGGGCCCATTGATTGGCGGCGCGGTGCGGGCTTTGAGCGGGGGTGTCTTTGACAAGATAGGCGGCAGCAAGGGCATGTCCTGGACGACGCTGGGCCAGATTGCCGGCGCCCTGTTCCTGGTGTTCGGTGGCTATCTCACACCGACCGACGTCGGCCAGTTCCAGGGCTTCCTCTGGGGCATGTTGTGGATCTTCCTGATGACCGGCATCAACAATGCGGCAACCTTCCGCCAGTATCCCATCGTGTTTGCCTACTCCCCCGCCAAGGGCGCGCAGATGCTGGGCTGGACCGGCGCCTGGGCGGCCTTTGGCCCCTTTGTCTGGACCTCGCTGGTTGGCATGTCCATCGAAAAGACCGGCAACGCCAACATGTTCTTCATTGGCGTCGCGGTGTTCTACGCCTACTCCTGGTTCGTCAACTACTGGTACTACACACGCAAGGGCGCCGAGCGCTTTGACTACGGCAACACTGGTGGCACCTGGTGGGACAAGCTCTCCGATGCCGAGAAGGAGCACATGCGTCAGGTTGACCTGCACAAGGCGTGATGAAGGACTAATCGGGGAAGGCCGGGCTTAATGGCCTTCCCCATCCAGGATTGATAGGTATGAATTGTCATGAACCACCCCGATGTATTCATCAATGTGCTGGGCATCCTCTACGGAGTGTTGCTGATTTCAGCTGCATTCGTCCGCAGCAGATTGACCGAGTCGATGCGTATCGATGCCCTGTTCATCAAGGAACACACGGAAAAAACCCGGCCCTTGAATCTTCTGGCCGGACTGTTGATAGCGGGCTATGGCATCTATTCGCTGTTGTCCAGATGACAGACCGGCTCGTTTGTTTTCGAGACCGGACGGGGCGGCAGCCCTGAGAATTTCAAGGAGCTAACAATGAGTCATTTTATCGACCGGCTGACCTACTTCGCCCGCAAGCGCGAATCGTTTTCAGGTGAACATGGGATCACCACCTGCGAGGATCGCAAATGGGAGGACGCATACCGTAACCGCTGGCGGCACGACAAGGTGGTGCGTTCCACCCATGGCGTGAACTGCACGGGCGGCTGCTCGTGGAAGATTTTCGTGAAGAACGGCCTGGTGGCCTTCGAGGTGCAGCAGACCGACTATCCGCGCACGCGGCACGACATGCCCGATCACGAGCCGCGCGGCTGCCAGCGCGGGGCTTCGTTTTCCTGGTATCTCTACAGCCCGCACCGCATCAAGTATCCGCTGATCCGCGGCCGCCTGCTCGATCTGTATCGCGCCGAACGGAAATCCGGCAAGGACCCGGTCGAGGCCTGGGCCGCGATCCAGAGCGACCCCGCCAAGCGCAAGAAATACACGGCCGTACGCGGGCTGGGTGGTTTCGTGCGTTCGACCTGGGACGAGGTCACCGAAATCATTGCCGCCGCCAACGTGTACACCGTGAAGAAGTGGGGACCGGACCGGATTTTCGGTTTCTCGCCGATTCCCGCCATGTCCATGCTGTCCTACGCGGCGGGCAGCCGCTACCTGTCGCTGATCGGCGGCGCCTGCGGTTCCTTCTACGACTGGTACTGCGACCTGCCGGCGGCCTCGCCCCAGGTGTGGGGCGAGCAGACCGATGTGCCGGAGGCGGCCGACTGGTACAACTCCACCTACCTCATTATCTGCGGCGCCAACCTGCCGATGACGCGCACGCCTGATGCTCACTTTGCGATTGAAACACGCTACAAGGGCACCAAGGTCGTGTCCATGGCGCCCGACTACGCCGAATACGTGAAGTTTGCCGACCTGTGGATGCCGGTGAAGCAAGGTACCGACGCGGCGGCCTTCCTCGCCATGGGCCATGTGGCACTGAAGGAATTTTTGCTGGAGAAGCAGGATCCGTATTTCACCGACTATGCACGTACCTACACCGATCTGCCGATGCAGGTCATGCTGCGCAAGCATGAAAACGGCTTTGTCACCGACCGTTTCCTGCGCGCTTCCGACCTGGTTGGCCTGAACGAGGCCAACAACCCGGAATGGAAGACCGTGGTGTTCGACGAGAAGAGCCTGGCCTTTGTGGTGCCAAACGGCTCCATCGGCTTCCGCTGGGGCGAGGAAGGCAAATGGAACATCCTGCCGAAGAACAGCGCGAACCAGGATGACATCGTCGCCGAGTTGTCCTGCATCGGCAATCGCGACGACGTGGTTTCCGTCGGCTTTCCAGACTATGCCAGCGGCGAGGCTCAACTCGTCTGGCGCAATGTGCCGGTCCGCAAGATGAAGCTGGCTGACGGCTCCGATGCCTTTGTCACATCAGTGTTCGATTTGCAGGTGGCGCAGTATGGCATCGACCGTGGCCTGGGCGGTGGCAACGTTGCTTCTACCTATGACGATGCGTCCGTGGCCAACACCCCGGCCTGGGCTGAGAAGATCACCGGCGTGAAGCGCGCCGACCTCATCCGCACCGGCCGCGAGTTCGCCGACAATGCCAGCAAGACCAAGGGCAAGTCCATGGTCATCCTCGGCGCGGCGATCAACCACTGGTATCACAACGACATGAACTACCGTGCCATCATGAACCTGCTGCACATCTGCGGGTGCGTGGGGCAGTCCGGCGGCGGCTGGGCGCATTACGTGGGTCAGGAAAAACTGCGTCCGCAGGCAGGCTGGGCGCCGGTGGCGTTCGCGCTCGACTGGTACCGTCCGCCGCGGCACATGAATTCGACAAGCTTCTTCTATTTCCACACCGACCAGTGGCGCTACGAATCGCTCAGCACCAATGCGTTGATGGCGCCCAGCGCCAAGGGCAAGTACAAGGGCTACAACTTCGCCGACTACAACGTAGTCGCCCAGCGCCTAGGCTGGCTGCCGTCCGCCCCGCACTTCAACCGCAACCCGCTGGACGTGGTGGCGGATGCCGAGAAAGCCGGCGCCTCCGACGAGGCCGGCGTGGCAAAGCACATCGTCGACCAGCTTAAATCAGGCAAGCTGGATTTTGCCTATGCCGACATCGACGCGCCCGAAAACCATGTGCGCAACTTGTTCGTCTGGCGCGCCAATCTGCTGGGCTGCTCGGCCAAGGGCCACGAATATTTCCTCAAGCACCTGGTCGGCGCGCAGAACGGCGTGATGCAGGAAGGTGGCGAAGGCCGCGACGTGAAGGAAGTGAAATGGCACGAGAACGGCCCCACCGCCAAACTCGATCTGATGGTGGACATCAACTTCCGCCTCAATTCGACCGGAGCCTACTCCGACATCGTCCTGCCAACCGCGACCTGGTACGAGAAGTACGACCTCAACACCACCGACATGCACCCCTTCATCCATCCACTGTCCGAGGCAGTGAGTCCGGCGTGGGAATCCAAGTCCGACTGGCAGATTTTCCAGAGAATCGCCAAGGGCTTCTCCGAGCTCGCGGCCAAGCACCTCGGCACGCGCAAGGACGTGGTGGCGCTGCCCATGCACCACGATTCGCCCTTCGAACTGGCGCAGCCGCTGGGCGTGAAGGACTGGAAGAAAGGTGAATGCGAGCCGGTGCCCGGCAAGACCATGCCGCTGCTCAAGGTGGTTGCCCGCGACTACGCCCAGACATGGAACAAGTTCCGCGCCATCGGCCCGCTGATGGTGAAGGTGGGCAACGGCGTCAAGGGTATCGACTGGAACACCGAGCGCGAATACGATGAGCTCAAGAACATCAATGGCATCATTCGTGATGAGGGCGTGTCGAAGGGCATGCCCTCCATCGCCGGCGACATCGAGGCCTGCGAAGCAGTGCTGCGCATGGCGCCCGAGACCAATGGCGAAGTGGCGCACAAGTCCTGGACCGCGCTGTCGAAGAAGACCGGTATCGACCATCACCATCTGTATGCCGGCCGCCACGAAGACCGCATCATGTTCCGTGACATCGTCGCCCAGCCACGCAAGATCATCACCGCGCCGACCTGGTCGGGAATCGAGTCGGAACATGTGTCGTATAACGCGGGTTATACCAATATCCACGAGCACATTCCGTTCCGCACGCTGACGGGCCGCGCGCAGTTCTATCAGGACCACGAATGGATGCTGGACTTCGGCGAGGGCTTCTGCAACTACAAGCCGCCGGTGGACATGCGTAGCCATCATGTCGTGCCGCCCGGACTCAAGGGCAAGCCGCACCTCACGCTGAACTGGATCACGCCGCACTCCAAGTGGGGCATCCACTCCACCTACCAGGACAACCTGCGCATGCTCACGCTGTTCCGCGGCGGCCCCTACATCTGGGTGGCCGAGGACGATGCGCAGAAGATCGGCCTGAAGGACAACGACTGGGTCGAGGCGGTGAATGCCAACGGCGCGACCATGGCGCGCGCGGTAGTCAGCCAGCGCGTGCCGTCCGGCATGGCGTTGATGTACCACGCCCAGGAGAAGAACGTGAACGTGCCGGGCGCACCGTCCAGTGGCAAGCGTGGCGGCATACTCAACTCGGTCACCCGCGTGGTGATGAAGCCCACCCACATGATCGGCGGCTATGCCCAGTTGGCCTACAGCTTCAATTACTACGGCACGGTGGGATCGAACCGCGATGAATTCGTGCTGTTGCACAAGGTCGCCGACGCCGACGTGGACTGGCTGGAGCGCCCGCTCACGCCCGAGCGCGAAGCGGCGCCCAACCCGCCCGGAATCGGAACCAAGTGAGCACGGCACATCAGGAGAAAGCATAATGAAAGTCAGAGCCCAATTCGCCTTCGTCTTCAACCTGGACAAGTGCATCGGCTGCCATACCTGCTCGGTGACCTGCAAGAACGTGTGGACCAACAGGAAGGGCGTGGAATACGCCTGGTGGAACAACGTCGAATCCAAGCCCGGCATCGGCTATCCCAAGCAATGGGAAAACCAGCAGATCTGGCGTGGCGGCTGGGAGTTGAAGGACGGCAAGCTACAGCTCAAGTCCGGCTCTAGGCTGGACCGGTTGTTGAATATCTTCGCCAATCCGGACATGCCGGAGATCGACGACTACTACGAGCCCTTCACCTTCGACTGGGCGCGCCTGCAGAATGCGCCGCTGTCCGAGGCCGCACCCACCGCGCGTCCGATCTCGCAGATCACCGGTGAACGCATGGACAAGATACAGTGGGGTCCCAACTGGGAAGACGACCTGGCGGGCGAATACGACAAGCGCGCCAAGGACGTGAACATGAAGGGCCTGGAAAAGCAGATCTACTCGCAGTTCCAGAACACCTTCCACATGTACCTGCCGCGCATCTGCAACCACTGCATCAACCCGGCCTGCGTGGCGGCGTGTCCGTCCGGCGCCATGTACAAGCGCGAGGAAGACGGCATCGTGCTCGCCGACCAGGACAAGTGCCGCGGCTGGCGCATGTGCGTGTCCGCCTGCCCATACAAGAAGACGTTCTACAACTGGGAATCGGGCAAGGCCGAGAAGTGCATCGGCTGCTACCCGCGCGTGGAATCCGGCATGCCGACGGTGTGTTCCGAGTCCTGCGTCGGCCGCATCCGCTATAACGGCATGATGCTGTATGACGCCGACAAGATCGAGGAGCTGGCTTCCACCGCCAACCCGCAGGACCTGTACGAAGCGCACACGCGCATCTTCCTCGACCCCAACGATCCCAAGGTGATCGAGCAGGCGAGAAAAGACGGCATCCCGGAGGACTGGCTGGATGCCTGCCGCCGCTCGCCGATCTGGAAGATGGCCATGGAATGGAAGGTCGCCTTCCCGCTGCATCCCGAATTCCGCACCCTGCCCATGGTGTGGTACGTGCCGCCGCTGTCGCCGGTGCAGTCCGCCATCGACCAGGGCCAGCTTCCCACCAGCCCCGACGGTGTGATCCCGAAATCCGACGTGCTGCGCATGCCGCTCAAGTATCTGGCCAGCCTGCTCACCGCCGGCAAGGAAGAGCCGGTGCGCCAGGCCTTGAACAAGATGCTGGCCATGCGTTCCTACCAGCGCTCGGTGCATGTCGAGGGCAAGGCCGACATCAGCGCGCTCGATGCTGTCGGCCTGACCGAACAGCAGGCGCAGGACATGTATCAGCTCATGGCCATCGCCGCCTACGAAGACCGCTTCGTCATCCCGACAGGGCACGAGGAAGTACGCCTAGAGGACTTCCACGGCTTCCAGGGCCAGAACGGCTTTACCTTCGGCAACGATTCCTCCGCCGGTATTTCCGCCCATTCGCTCTTTCCCGAACGGCGCAAGGAGACGGTGGAACCCAAGGAAGAAGCCCCCTCCCGCCGCGACTACTGATGGAGAACGACATGACACTATTCAAACTGCTCTCCGCCCTGTTCGAGTATCCGGACGAGGAAATGGTGCGTGCCCTGCCCGAGCTGATGACGCTCGTCAACGCGGAGCCGGACATCGAACCGGCCGAGCGCGAGGCGATTGCCGCGTTCATGAACTGGCTGGCCGAATGTGATCTGACTGAAGCCCAGGCGCGCTACGTCAAGTCATTCGACATGACACCGGAACACGCGCTGCACCTCACGCACCATCTGTTCGGAGACGACAAGAACCGCGGCCCCGCGCTCATCGACCTGGGCGAGTATTACAAGAGTTATGGCATGGAAATCGAGGGCAACGAACTGCCCGATTATCTGCCGCTGGTGCTGGAATTCGCTTCCATGCTGGAACCGGTCGAGGCGCGGGTGTTCCTCGATCCCTTCGCCAAGGTCATCGCCCAGCTCGGCGCCAATTTGAGCGCGGCGGAAAGCCCCTGGGCGCCGCTGGTTCGGCTCATCGAGGCGCGCGCGCGGCTGGTGCCGACCGCGTTTGTTCCGGAACCTCAGCCGGTGACGGAAACCATTTGCCACGATAGCGAATGCGAATCGCCGGTGACCTGGGACGCGCCCATGCAGCCTGCCATCCAACCCATCACTATGCATGCCGCCCGCTGATCAAGAAGGAGAAATTCATGGACCTGCATAACTTTATCTTTAGCGTCTATCCATACATCGTCTTCGGGGTGTTCTTCCTAGGCAGCTGGATTCGATTTGATAACGAGCAATACACCTGGAAAAGCGACTCGTCGCAATTGCTGTCGAAAAAGGGCCTCCGTCTGGCCAGCAACCTGTTTCATGTCGGCATCATCGGCCTGTTTTTCGGCCACCTCGCGGGTTTGCTCATCCCGCATAAGGTCTTTCTTGCCCTCGGCGTGTCGGACATGACCCACCAGTGGGTTGCCATCAGCGCAGGCACTGTCTTTGGCGGCATGTGCCTGCTGGGCGCGGTGCTGCTGTGGCTGCGGCGCATGTTCACGCCGCGCGTGCGCGCCGCCAGCCGCTGGATGGACATCAATATCCTGGGCTGGCTCGCGCTCACCGCCTTTCTTGGGCTTTCGACCATCCCGTTTTCCATCCATCACGCGAATGCAGGAGACGCAAGCACCATGATCGTGCTGGCCGAATGGGTGCAGAGCATTGCCTATTTCCGCCCCGATCCCGATCTGCTGCGCGGCGTGGATACGGTCTACAAGGTGCACCTGTTCTTGGGCTTGTCGGTGTTCCTGTTCTTCCCGTTCACCCGTCTGGTGCACATCTGGAGCGCACCCATTACCTATTTGATTCGCGCCTACCAGGTCGTGCGTACCAAGCGCGGTTTGATCCGCAGCTAATCCGGAGGATTGAAAGATGCCGTACGGAGTCGAAGCCATGGCGATGACCAACCCTTACGCAACAAAAATCCGCCGCCTGCAAGTGGGCGATCGCGTGGTGCTGACCGATCAGGAAGGTTACATCCAGAACATGGATGACTGGGATGAGCATTTCGCGGTTGCCCAGGCGGCCACCGAGGGGCTGACGCTCACGGAGGAGCACTGGGAGGTGATTCGCTACCTCCGCAGCTTTTACGAAGAGCACCAGGTGCAGGCCCAGGTGCGCGCCATGATCAAGCATTTCCAGCAGGTCTGGGGGCCGGCGCGCGGCAACAATCGCTACCTGCATGACCTGTTTCCCAATGGCGGCCCGCAGAAGCAGGGCAACCGGGTGGCAGGCTTGATGCGCACGCGCGGAGAGCATTGATTACATAGTTTGAAGGTTCCATGGTGGGAGCTCCCTCCCCGCCTTTTGCCCGCAATCCCCCTCCCATTTGAAAGCGGGCCTTTTTATTGCGAACTGGGGGCCATGAGCCCCCAGACAGTATCCTGCCGCTGAGCAGGCAAGCAGTGATTATCTTCCTTACAGGAGGCTGATATGGCTCATGTTGTTGTGCTCGGAGCGGGTATCGCCGGCGTGCCGGCGGCCTATGCGCTGAGAACCCGCCTGCTGTCGCGTGACGAAGTCACCGTGGTTTCGGACAAGGAATATTTTCACTTTGTGCCATCCAATCCCTGGATGGCCATGGGCTGGCGCGACCGGACAGATATCGCCTTTCCGGTCGAACCGTATTTGAAAGAGCGTGGCATCAAGTTCATTGCCAATGGGGTCAAGGCCATCCAGCCGGGCAAAAGCCGGATCGATCTGGAAAACGGCGGTTCGCTGAGCTATGACTATCTGCTCATCGCCACCGGCGTAGAGGGCGCCTTCGACGAGATGCCCGGCATGGCCGAACACACCCATTCCGTTTTGCATATCGAACAGGCAGAAAAGGCTTACGCCGCATACAACGAATTCATCAAGAATCCAGGCCCCATTGTGGTCGGCGCTATGCAGGGTTCCAGCATTCTGGGGCCGGTATATGAATATGCTTTTCTGGTCGATGCCGATCTCAAGCGCCGCAAGCTGCGCGACCGCGCGCCGATGACGATCGTGACCCCCGAACCCTGGCCGGGCCATCTGGGACTTGGATCGAGTGGCGGTGCCGACCCCGAAGCCGTGACGGCAGCACTGGCCGACAACCAGATCAGGATCATCTGCAATGCGCGTACCTTGCGTATCGAACCGAAGGTGATCCATGTTGCCGAAGTGGACGAGCTGGGCAACGAGAAAACCCTGCATGAGCTGCCTTATGCCTATTCCGTGTACTGGCCCGCTTTCCGCGGCGTCAAGGGCGTGCGCGGCGCGGCGGAACTGGTCAACAGACATGGTCTGATTGAGGTCGACGAGTACTTGCGTCATCGCAAATACCGGAATGTTTATGCCACCGGCTTGTGCATGGCTCACGGCCTGGTGGACAGAACCCCGGTCGAGGTCGGCGCGCCGGGTTCGGTGTATTCCATCCAGAAGGAGGCAGAGACGGCGGTCTGCAACATTGTCGGCAGCATCATGGGCGACACCCTTGTCAGCAACATCCCCCAGCGCGCCCGCTGGCTGTCCGACATGGGCGAAAACGGCGCGGCCTATCTCAGCGGGCCGCAGGTGCCCTTGCGTGACATCAACTGGATGCGCCAGGGCCGCTGGGTGCACCTGGCCAAGGTCGATTTTGAAAAGCACTTCATCAATCGCGTCAAGCTCAGGCCGGCGCCCCAGCCGCCTTCGGCTGCTTCCCGGCTCGCCGAGCTCATGAACAGGGTAATGGCCGAGAAGGTCGAGGGCTTGCCGCCCATCAAGGAAGCCGCGATTCCGGGCGCGCAATTTCTGCCAGTACAGATCTCCCAGGATGCCTTCCTCGAATTGAAGGCATTGGGCATGTGCGTCGGGCGTGAGCCTGGGCTGCTGGCTTCCGAATTGCTGTCGGCAGCGATTGCGGAATCGAAATCCTTTCTCAACGAAGCCGGCGTGAGCGCTCTTGAACGCGCGCGCAGAGAGCTGCTGGTGGATGCGCTTCCAAAACGCCAGCCCGGCGTGGAACTTCAGGCAAAAGATTCTTCATCCGGGAACGCATGATATTGATTTGTATCAAGGCGCATGAAGAACCCCCCCGCTACGATCCGGATTACCCGAGGATTCAGGACAAACCATAAAAATGATCGAACCGGTTGCATTGAAGGATTTCTTCCTCACCTTTTTTTCCGCCGCCATGGTGATCATGACGGGCGCGCTGTATGCGCTGCTGTTTGCCTACGCCCGCGTCAAGCACCGGCCCCGGCTGATGCCGCTGGCGTACCTGGCCTATCTTGGCCTGTTCGTTTCGGTGGTGGCGCTGGCGTTTGCCGCCAACCTCTTCAGCAGCGGCTTCTGGAGTTTCATCGTCCTGCTCATGCTCATCGGCTATCTGCTGGCGCCGCATGCCATCTGGCATCTGTGCGTGGGCACGCATGCGCATGAACATGAGGGTGCATAGGTTTTTCAACGACATCAATAAAAGGGAGAGCTGAGCATGTCGCAAGTGCCTTGGTGGTCATCCGAATCCTTTTGGCGAAAAACCGCCATCTGGGTCACGGCGGGTTCGTTCGTCGTCCTCATATTTCTGACTTTCGACACCCTGTCGCAAATCACCGCGGGCACCAAGCGCGTGCCGGCCTATTCGGTGATTAATCATCGTATCGATTACGTGTTCGACAAGCAGCGCAATTTCCAGGTACCGGTCATCGGTGTCGAGGAGCCGATGTTCGGCAAGAAACTGAGCGAAGCCGAAGCCGAAGCGCTGGTGAGCAAGGGCAAGCTGACCACTCAGGCCAAGAACTGCATGAACTGCCATACCCTGCTTGGCAACGGCGCCTACTACGCGCCCGATCTCACCAAGTCCTGGCTCGACCCGATGTGGGGCTCGCCGTCGGTCAGGGAAAAATTGATGGTGGAATTCCTGATGAATCCTCAAGACAAGCTGCACAACATCACCGGCCGCAGGATGCCCAATCTGGGCATTACCGAAGAGGAAGCGCGGGCCACCGTGGCTTTCCTGAAGTGGATGTCGTCCATCGACACCAACGGTTTCCCCTACAACTTCAAACCGATCAAGCAGGAGAACTGAGATGGCCACGCCGGGATTAAACACATTGGGTAAACTCGACACTGCAAACCTCAATGGCGGCCAGAAACTGGCCGTGAAATATTTCACCGTGGCCGTCGTCCTGTTCGGCGCGCAGATTTTCTTTGGACTGCTGGCGGGCATTCAGTACCTGAAGCCTGATTTTCTGTTCGGCATTCTGGATTTCAACGTCAATCGCATGGTGCACATCAATGCACTGGTGGTGTGGCTGCTGTTCGGCTTCATCGGCTCGGTGTACTGGATGCTGGAGGACGAGGCCGGCATTCCCGTGGTGGGGCTGGGTTTGGGCAAGCTTATTTTCTGGATATTCACCCTGGCGGTGGCCGTCGTCGTCGTGGTCTATCTGCTGATCCAGGTCGGTCCCGGCAATGAATCCTCGATCTGGCTCATCAACGAGGGTCGCGAATACATCGAGGCGCCGCGCTGGGCCGACATCGGCATTGTCGTGTGCGTGCTGAGCTTCTTCTACAACGTGGCCGCCACCTTCGCCAGGGGCCGCTATACCGGCGTGGGCGGCGTGCTGGTGCTGGACCTGATCGCGCTGTTTGGCCTGTATCTGGCCGGCATGTTTTACACGCCCAATGTTTCCGTTGACCAGTACTGGTGGTGGTGGGTGATCCACCTGTGGGTGGAAGCCACCTGGGAAGT
>JACAED010000009.1 GCA_013389025.1 Hydrogenophilaceae bacterium | reverse complement strand
GGGGTAGATTGCATGACCATTTGCCGCCCTGCAGAACAAATTTGTACGGCGCGCATCAACAGTTCTCTGGATGCGCGTGAAATTGGTAATTGATCAGAGGTTCCCTAAATGAAGCGTCGGGCCGCCGGGTCGGGGACTCCTTCGCACCCTGTTGCTGACATAAAAGGTACGATGGGAATGCTCTACAGCCTGAACAGCCTGCTGATCGCCGGTATTCTCCTGTTCTCCATGCTGGTCGCCATCGAGGCGGGTCACCGGATCGGGCGTATCTTCCGGCCCTCGGCGAGCGAGCCCTACAAGTCGCAGGTCAATGCGGTCCAGGCATCGCTGCTTGGCGTCCTCGCGCTGGTTCTGGGCTTTACCTTCTCTTTGGCACTGCAGAGATTCGACAGCCGCAGCGAGGCGTTGACCGACGAAGCCAACGCCATCGGCACTGCCTATCTGCGTGCGCAACTGCTTCCGGACCCGGTGCGTAGCGGGGTGCATAAACTGTTGCGGGACTACCTGGATCTTCGCTTGCAGGAAGGACAGGTTTCCCTCGCCGACGACGCACAGCGCCGCATTCTGCTGTTGCGCGCAAAGCGGTTACAGGAGACGCTCTGGCAGCATGCCATGCAGGCTGCGGAGATCGACAACGGCGTGGTCACGACCGGGCTTTTCATCCAGTCGCTGAATGAGGCCATCGATTCTTTCGGACGGCGGGATGACGAGCTCAGACGCCACATTCCCGAGGAAATTCTGCTGCTTCTGTTCCTCACTTTCGTGGTCACCGGTGGGGTGGTGGGCTATTCATCCGGCCTCAGCGGTCACCGCCCGCCCCTGGTCGTTTACATCATGGTGCTGCTGATAGTGGTCCTGACTTTCATCATCATCGATCTGGACCGGCCGCGCCGTGGCTTGGTCACGATCGATCAGGACAGCCTGCTCGAATTGAAGGCATCCTTTTCAGGAAAATGACCGGGAGCCAACGTGGCAAGACGATTTGACTGCAGCTGTGAACCAGACCCGCACCTATGCGGATTTCAGCGAGGAGCTGATCCGCAAGCCGGACGGCACCGCGAGCTGCCCGTTTTTCATCGACGATTCCCTGTCCTCCAGATCACTCGATCCGCCATAATCACGCTTCATTTGCCCCAATGACATTCAACAAGGAGACAACATGAAACCTGCAACCCAACATACTGCCTGTTCCATTGCGCTTGGCCTCGGCCTGTTGATGAGCGCACCCGGCCATGCCGCCAATTATGTGGTGCTGGGTGACACGTCGGAACCGGACGGCATTTCCGGCTTTCTGGGCACCCCGCATCTGATCAATGTTGGCGAGTTTTCGGTTGACTATGAACCCGTTTCAACCGGCACCCAGGCACACGGCAGCGGTAGCCGCACGCTGACTACCTATGCCGGCATTCGCGGCATTACCTGGAGCGAGGACAAGGACAAGCCTTGCGATATCGTGGTCGATGCGAAGGAGCTGGTCAGCGGCCGCCAGGTGGGTGATTCCAATACGGCTGTCATGGCCAAGGATGGTCATTTCGAAATCTGCAAGGGCAGCAAGGGCAATACCAAGGTGGTGGAGTTCGGCAACAGCAAACACTATGTGCATGGCATTGGCGTTTGCACGACTGACAAGAAGGACAGCACCGAAAATCGTCTGAAGGGCATCCGGATCTATCCGACCGAGGTGAAGGATGACGGCACGCTGAACAGGATGAGCAATTACGTGCAGAATAAGCACACCAACTGTAATGACAAATACTGGCGCAAGCCGGTTAACTGCCCGACGGGCTACATTGCCTCCGGCCTGAGGGTGCACCATCGCGATGGCTATTTCACCGGCATTGGACTGAAGTGCAGAAAGGTCGAACTTGGCAACAGTCCCAACAAGTCGGATGTGTCCACCACCAGGTAAAGACAATCTGGATGGATGGCTTTCCTCGCTTGACGTGGAACGGCAGGGACCTGGCACCACACATCCCTATGCACCGTGTCCTGTTCTTGCGCACGCCATGTGCGAAGGCAAGCAAACCCAGTGAGGGATGTCATGACGACCAGAAAACGCTTTCCCATCACCATGTACGCGGCTACGCCATGACGAGGTCGGAAATCACGGAAACGACCTCGACGCCTTACTTGGGACTGGAATACGGATCGACCAAGTCACGCCAGGCATGGAACGGCGTGGTGCGCCCGGTTCCCGCCCGAGGATGCCTTGTCGACGGTCGCGTTCAAACCATTTCCGGGACTACGCCTCAATGACTGCGCGGGGGGCTGAGAGGACGGCGGGTTTCCATGTGGCGGAAGGTGATGCGCCCCTTGCTCAGGTCGTAGGGCGAGATTTCCAGCGAGACCTTGTCGCCCGCCAGGATGCGGATGTGGTGCTTGCGCATCCTTCCCGAACTGTAGGCCACGAGGTTGTGGCCATTCTCGAGAGCGACACGGTAGCGCGAATCGGGCAGCACTTCGACGACAACGCCATTCATTTCCAGCAGTTCTTCTTTGGCCATGACCACGCTCCGTAAAAAATCATGAATGGAAAAAGCCGGGTTGCGCCAGGCCTTTATCAAACGACCGTTGATCAGGCCGTCTGGATGTTCGCCGCTTGCTGGCCCCTGGGGCCGCTTGCGACGTCGAAGCTGACACGCTGACCTTCCGTCAGGGTTTTGAATCCCTGACTCTGGATAGCGGAGAAATGAGCAAACAGGTCTTCACCGCCGCTTTCCGGGGTGATGAAGCCGAAGCCCTTGGAGTCGTTGAACCATTTCACAGTGCCTAATGCCATGTCTTGAGTATCCTGAAAGAACATAAATGCGGGGAAAGCCCCCGGGTTGGGACGACGGTCAAGACGGCAGGGTGATGAAGAGGTCCCCTGCTGGAAGCAGGGGCTGAACCAGACAACAACAGGATAACTTGAAAATCGTTACCCCACTGTGCGCGCTTTCTGGCGGAATGGCAAGCTTTATTTTCATGCCTTGCCGACATGTGAGCCTTGGCCCGCACCGAGCGGTTTTCAGCATGGCACAGGTACGCCATCCCTCAACATCACAGCCATCCGGTTCTTCATTGACAAGGATGACGCGCTACGCCAGACGGATGAATGAAATTGGGGCCTGACAACACGATCAGGCCCCCTGCCAGTAGAATGATATTTCCGGATGACAGGCACATCACATGACGAGCGACCCGATTCCCACGACATCTCCGGTTGCAAAAACATCGGACTTTTCCTTTCTTGTTGCGGGAGTTGTTCGCAACGGCGAACAGTACCTGAGCCCTGACGTGATGCGGCTCAGGCAGGCCTTGTCCGGTTTTGGAAAGCTGCAGTGGCTGTTGGTCGAATCGGACAGCACCGACTCAACCCTGGCGGTGCTGGAGGGCCTGAAGAGGGACGTGCCCGATTTCAGGTACGTCTCCCTGGGCAACCTGAGGAACAGGCTGTCGCAACGGACGGCGAGAATCGCCCATTGCCGCAATGCGTATGTGGAACGGATTCGCAATCACGCGGCATACAAAGACCTCGATTTCATTGTGGTCGCCGACTTTGACGGCTTGAATTCGCACATTACCGATGCGGCCTTCGCCACCTGCTTCGAGCGCAATGACTGGGATGCCTGCACGGCCAACCAGCGCGGGCCTTACTATGATATCTGGGCGCTGCGTCACCCGACCTGGTGCGCGAACGACTGCTGGGCGCAGTTCAGGTTCATGCGCCAGTTTGTGGCAGATTCAAGGGTCGCCAAATTCGTCAGCATCTATTCGAAGATGATGGTGATCCCGCCGGAGAGCGACTGGATTGCGGTCGATTCCGCCTTTGGTGGCCTGGCAGTCTACAAGCGCGAGCTGTTCGATTCGGGTCTCTATGAAGGTCTTGCCGGCAATGGCACGCAGGTCTGCGAACACGTTGCCTTCCACGCAGCCATGCGCAAGAGGGGTTACCGGATTTTCATCAATCCGGGTCTCATCAATGCGGAATACACCGAATACACGGAACCGCTTCGAAATGGCCAGGCTTGGCAACCCAATGCCTACACAGCCAGCCAGATCTGGAACCTGACTGTCAGCCTGCTGAACAGGCACCCCCACCTGGCCGGCGAGTTTGCCAGGCTGGCCGCAATGATCCAGGAAAAGCACAAGGCCGGCCGAGACGCCGGCGAGGCCGGTACGGACCCGAAAGAAAATTAGGGCCACAGGTTTTTCCATGCGGTCCTTGACCGATTCATCGTCCGACAATGGGCTATATTGTATGCATCATTCCTGCTGCACAAGGAGATGATCATGAATGCACTGCACCGGATTGAACGGTATCTGGATGACCGCCTGATTCCCTTCGACATCGTATCCCATCCCCACACGCATACCAGCGTGGAGACCGCGCGCGCCGCCGGCATAGACCTGCCGCGCCTGGCCAAGGGTGTCCTGCTGCAAGGAGCCGACTGCGAGGTAGTGGCCATGATTCCCGCGGACCAGGAAATCCAGCTCGGCAAACTGGGCAGGGAGCAGGGAACGGAGTTCAGGCTGGCGGACGAGTCTCGGGTACGCGAGGTGTTCAGGGACTGCGAGCCTGGGGTGGTTCCCGGCCTGCCCAATGCATGGGGCGTGGAAATGTTCTGGGAAGACGATCTGCTGTCGCAACCGGACATCTACCTGGAAGCCGGCGATCACGAGCGCCTGATCCATCTGGAAACGCGCTATCTGCGGGAGATGTTCGGTGATGCGCCGCATTGCCACTTCACCCAGCCGCGCATGAGCTAACAGGAAACCGGTCCGCTTGCCTTGCTTAGGGGACGGGTGTGTCGACGGGTGAGGGCTTCGCTGCCTTGCACCCGCGGTGCGGGCGCGGGCGTGATGCCTGGACTGTTTCCATAGCCGCAATGCTGCCAACCGTTGCAGGGGGGGCGGGGTGTCGGCTGACATTGCGCGCATCCTGCACAATTGAGGCTGAGCATTCCCCGGAACTCCTGCATGAAAACCCTGTTCGCCCTCGTCGAATCCCCCTTCTCTCCGCATTTTCCAGATCTCTATCAGGAACTGGGCATTCTGGTGGAGCGCTTCGACTCCGCGCGCAACCTGCACCGCGCCTTGCAAAAACAGGCGCCGGATTTTTTCCTGGGTGAGTTCATCTACGGCTGGGGCAACGACTACGCAGGGAACACCATTTCAAATCTGGACGTCACCCTGCGCACCCTTCAGTCCAGGGCACCCGGATCGAGGACAATCGTGGTCATGCAGCCGAGCGAGACGCCCCACATCGGCAAGCTGCTGGCGCTGTTTCCCGTCCATGCCGTGCTGAAATATCCGGTGTCCGAGGCGGACATGCGGGCGGCATTGCAAGCCACTTCTTAGGCCAGTTCTGTCGTTTTCTGCTAAACACCCTTCACCGGCATCGCGCATCCCGCGCCTTCGTGCCGCGGGTTGTTGAGTTCCCGGCTGACTTTCCATTCGGTCAGCAGCCCCTCTGGCGCGGGCACCAACAGGTTCTTCAAACCCGCCATGTCGTGGTTGTCCGGGTCGAGCCAGCGTTCGTAGTCGTTGGGATCGAGGATCACGGGCATGCGTTCGTGCAACGGCTTCATGAACTGGTTGGCACCGGTGACGATGATAGTGCAGGACAGCACGTCGCCATGCGGGCCTTTCCAGACGTCCCACAGGCCGGCCATGGCAAAGGGTCCGCCATCCTTGCGGCTGATGTGATGGGGCTGCTTGATGCCGCCTTCTTCGTGCCATTCATAAAAGCCATCAGCCGGGATCAGGCAGCGGTGATGTTTGAACGGATAACGGAACGTGGGCCTGGTATCGACCGTCTCGGCCCGTGCGTTAATGGTGGAATAGTGTTTGTCGGATTCTTTTGCCCAGGATGGGATCAGTCCCCAGTGCGCCATGCTCAGTGCACGTCCCGCTGGCGAGAAGCGGATGATGGCGATGTCCTGGCCGGGTGCGATGTTGTAGCGCGGCTTCAAGTCTGCCGGAATTTCGCCCACATCGAATGCGGCCTTGATGGCCCCGGGGTTCTTGAGGGCGAAGCGTCCGCACATGTCAGTTCACTCTGGGCAGTTGGGCCCAGTCGGTGGTCCATGCGGGCGAAAGGTTGCCGCGCTTCATGTGCCAGGTTTTTTCGACACCCTCGGATGCAAGCCTGAGCGTGCCGCGTCCCCAGCGGCCATTGGCGCGGTCGATCACATCCATGAGCTTGGGCCGGTCTGGCGTGGGTTCGTCAAACAGCATGCCCTGTTCGTGTCCGGCTTTGCGCAGTTCCATCAGCATCACCCCTGCCTTTTGGTAAGCATAGCCCGGTTTGAACAGATGTTTGAGCCCGATATGGGCGGCATGGGTCAGGCGCCGCGTGTCGGCCGTAGGCGACGGCAACGGCACGGTGATACCGGCCTGGTATTGCGGGTGCCCGTCCTTGAAGGGATTGGTGCGGATGAAAACCTGCACCGCCCCGGCGACGGAATGCTGGGCGCGGAGTTTTTCGGCAGCACGCGCCATGTAGAGCGAGACCGCTTCTTCCAGCTCCCTGAGAGTGTGGATGTAAGTGCCGAATGCGCGCGAGGACACGATCTGCTTTTTCGCAGGCGCCATTTCCTCCAGTTCCATGCAGGAGATGCCGCGCAGTTCCATGACGGTGCGCTCCAGCATGACGGAGAAGGTTTCGCGCAGGGTGCGGGCATCGGCATCGCGCAGGTCGCGCACGGTGGCAATGTTTCTTGCCGCCAGTTTTTCGCTGAGCTTGCGGCCCACGCCCCACACCTCGCCAACGGGAATGCGGGCGAAGAGTTCATCCTGTGCCTGTTCGTCGAGCAGGTCGAGATTGCACACCCCGTCGAGACCGGCGAGATTTTTCTTGGCGCAATGGTTGGCCAGCTTGGCCAGCGTCTTGGTGGAACCGATACCCACGCACACGGGAATGCCCACCCACTGCCTGACCTGGCGGCGCATGCGCTGACCCCAGGCCATGAGATCAAGATGCGTGAGGCCGCCGAGCCCGAGAAAGCATTCATCGATGCTGTAGATTTCCTGATGTGGCGAGTAGCGGCCGAGGATGGCCATCATGCGGTTGCTCATGTCGGCATACAGCGTGTAGTTGCTGGATTGGGCGATGATCTTGTGTTTGCGTGCCAGGTCACGGAGCTTGAACCACGGCTCGCCCATCTTGACGCCCAGCGCCTTGACCTCGTTGCTGCGCGCGACCACACAGCCGTCATTGTTGGACAGCACGACCACGGGCCGGCCTTCGAGCCGTGGATTGAATACCCGCTCACAGGAGACGTAGAAGTTGTTGCCGTCAATCAGCGCGTAAGACATGGCGTCGAAAACACCTATCGCTTGAATTTCTGGATAACGCTGGTGACGACCCCCCAGATGACCAGCTCCTGGCCATCCTTGAATTCGATGGGCGCATAAACGGGATTCTCGGCAATGAGGCGAATCCTGCCCCGGCGTTTCTCAAGACGTTTGACCGTGAGTTCGCCATCGACCACGGCAATGACGATGTCGCCATGGCGCGGTTCGAGTGCCCGATCCACCACTAGCAGGTTGCCTTCCTGGATGCCGGCGCCTGTCATCGAGTCACCGCTGGCCTGCACAAAGAACGTGGCTTCCTTGTGCTCGATCAGGTAATCATTCAAATCGAGCCAGGCCTCGACATAGTCGTCTGCCGGCGAAGGAAAGCCCGCGCGCACGCGATGACCGAAGCGGGGAAGCTTGAGCGGCGAGGGTGCGGGGCTGGGAAACAGCGCCACCGTCCGGTGCTTTCTGGCGTCGATCATTGTCTGCACCACAGACATCAGGCTTTCTGGCACGCGAATGCGCTGGGTGGCTTCGGCCCTTGGGCGTCCCGCGCCCGCGCGCCTGCCGCCATGGGAGAGTTTGAGAAGTTTTTCCATCATTTGAATTATGGACCAATAATCAAGATGGGTAAACTTTGCTAAAGTAGCGCCTCGCATTGATGAGCGGATCAAGGAAACAGCATGACAATCAAGGGAGCCGGGCTCGATTCCGGATCACGAAAAGGGAAACGCCCTGCCCTGCATCTGGGCGGAATGTTCCTCGCCTTCTCCCTCGCCGGTTCAGGCGCGCTTGCCGGAACCCCTCCGGCAGAAACCCTGCCTTCCGGCGTGATCATCACGCATCTCAGGGAAGGCAGCGGCCCGCCACCCAGCTCCCGCGACACGGTCAGGGTTCATTACCGCGGCACGCTCACCAACGGCAAGGAATTCGACAGTTCCTACGGAAGAAGCCCGGTTTCCTTTGCCCTGAACGAAGTCATCTCCTGCTGGACTCAGGGCCTGAGAAGAATGCGCCCGGGCGGCAAGGCCAAACTGTTCTGCCCGTCAAAATCGGCTTATGGCGCGCGCGGCATTCCTGGCGTCATCCCGCCCAACAGCGTGCTGATCTTCGAGGTCGAACTGCTGGCCATCGAATGACCAGGGATTGCGGGAACGTCGCAAGAAGCAGCCCGACAGTCTGTCAAAACTGCCCGGTACGCAGCAGCACCAGTGTACAGGCTCGCTCGAAGGGAATGTTTGCCGCTTCGAGTCGGGATTCGAGATCCGGGTTTTCACTGCCGGGATTGAAGATCACGCGGCGCGGCCCGAGCTTGAGTATGGATCCAATGATCGCGCTGGAGCGCTCCGCGCCAACATACATGGTCAGCGTGTCGACGGTGCCTTCGATGGCATCCAGACTGTTTGCAACCTTGATGCCTTCCACCTCTTCCAGTCTGGGGTGAACCGGTATGACTTCATGCTGGTATTCGCGCAACAGGCGTATCGCCTGGTTGGAGTAGCGTTCCGGCTTGTGGCTCGCGCCCAGGACCACGACTCGCTGAGATTTCACCTTCATGCGGCTGGTTGGGATAAATGATGATCAATTCTACGACGGAAAGCGGTCTCGCGCCTTGCGTGATCCATTCGCGCCGGTCTGGATGGAATGTTTTCCGTCAGCCATAATTGGCGAACATTTGATGAATACAGGAGCCAACACCTCATGTCCCTCTCGCTCTTTTTGCACGTGCTGGGTGTCGTCGTCTGGGTCGGCGGCATGTTCTTCGCATACATGGCGCTGCGTCCGGTCGCAGCCAGCGTGCTGGAGCCTCCGCAGCGGCTGACGCTATGGTCCGGCGTATTCGACAGGTTTTTTCCTTGGGTGTGGGCGTCGGTCATCCTCATCCTGCTGACCGGTCTACACATGCTGAACTTCCTGGGCGGCCTGAGCGCGCCACTTTATGTGCTGGCGATGTTCGCCATCGGCATCGTGATGATGCTGATCTTTGGCCATGTATTCTTCTCGCCCTACAGGAAGCTCAAGCAAGCAGTGGCCGGCCAGGACTGGAAAACCGGCGGCGCGGCGCTGGGACTGATTCGCAAGCTGATCGGCATCAACCTCACCCTGGGATTGCTGACCATTGTGCTGGCGTTTCTGGGCAGGTCGGTGGCCTAGGAGCCTGTCGGACAGGCCCTAGTTCTTGACAGCCGGTTTCCTGCCGGGAGTCGGCGGGGGAATATATCCCGCAATGCGGCAAAGATAACCCTCGATGGGCTTGCCTTTGTTGAAACGTGTAATGCTGCAGCGGGAAATCTCTCCTCTTTCCGACAGATCCGTCAGGGACTCCCTGACGTTTGCAAGCGAGATGCCGGTTGCCTGAGAGATTTCAGAGTCGAGCAGCTGCCCATGCTTTTTCAGGCATTGGAGAATGGTCGCGGTATGCATCTTGATGACCCCAGTTCAGAGGGAAATGGACAAT
>JACAED010000093.1 GCA_013389025.1 Hydrogenophilaceae bacterium | reverse complement strand
CTCGTGGCTACGGACGTTTCTCCACCATCCGCACCGTGATCTTCCTCATCGCCGGCAAGCTCGACTTCTCGCACTTCAACCCCCATGCCGCTTAACCCACTCGAAATTCAAAAGAGCCTTTTTATAATCCCTGGTATGCGGCAATTGCTGCTGCCACTGCGGCCGCCAGCACTTCAGGCGGTTTGCGTTCTTCATAATGAATCAATTCGGGGTGGTTTTCCACAAAGCCGGTATTGAAACTGCCACTGCGGAAATCCGGATGTTTCAATATTTCCTGGTAATAGGGAATCGTTGTCTTGACGCCATAAACCACCATGTCGGACAAGGCGCGCCGGGCGCGTTCGATGACGCCCTGCCAGGAAAGATTCCATACCGTCAGTTTGGCGCAAAGCGAATCGAAGTAGGGTGGAATCACATAATCGGTGTACATCGCAGCATCGACCCGCACGCCTGGGCCCCCGGGTGAGTAGTAGCGGGTAATGCGTCCAAAGCTGGGCAAGAACTCGTTTCTGGGGTCTTCGGCATTGATGCGAAATTCGATGGCAAAGCCACGATGGCTGATGTCTTGCTGTTTGTACTGGAGCGGCAAGCCATCCGCGATGCGAATCTGTTCCTGGACAATGTCCACGCCCGTGATGCTTTCGGTGATGGTGTGCTCGACCTGCAGCCGGGTGTTCATTTCCATGAAATAAAACTGGTTGTCGCGATCGAGCAGAAATTCGACCGTGCCGGCATTGACATAGCCGACCGCCCGCGCGGCCTGCACGGCAAGCTTGCCGATGTACTGGCGCTGCGATTCGGTGAGTTGGGGAGACGGCGCGATTTCGATCAGTTTCTGGTTGCGCCGCTGGATGGAGCAGTCGCGCTCGAACAGGTGGATAGTGTTGCCTTGGGAATCGGCCAGCACCTGCACTTCAATGTGCTTGGGATGGACCACGCATTTTTCAACAAACACTTCGGGCTTGCCGAAAGCCTTGGTCGCTTCGGAAACCACCCGTTCGTAGTTTCGGGCCAGTTCCTCGTCGCTGTCGCAGCGTCGGATGCCGCGCCCGCCGCCGCCGTTGGTGGCCTTGAGCATGACCGGATAGCCGATTTCCTCCGCGAGTTTTCGCGCTTCCTCAAGATTCTCCAGATTGTGGTCGGAACCGGGCACAACCGGGATGCCCGCCTTGATCATGGCCTGACGGGCCTGGATCTTGTCGCCCATCTGGCGGATCAGGCCAGCATCGGGCCCGATGAACTTGATGCCGCGTTTGGCGCAAATTTCGGCGAGCAGCGGGTTTTCGGAAAGCAGGCCATAACCCGGGTGCAGCGCGTCGCAGCCCGAGGCGGCGGCGAGGTTCACCAGATGATGCGGATTGAGATAGCCCGCCAGCGGGTCTTTGCCAATGTGGTAGGCCTCGTCGGCTTTCTTGACATGCAGGGCATGACGATCGGCGTCGGTGTAGATCGCGGCGGACTCGATGCCGAGTTCGGCACAGGCGCGGATGATGCGCACCGCGATTTCCCCCCGGTTGGCAACCAGTATTTTCCGGATCATCAGACTGTTTCCGCCCGCTTTCTCTTTGACAAAATGACTGCAAAATCATAAAATTGCCCGCTTATGCTCGAACGACGCTACCAATAATGTTTGAAAGGCTTGTCGTTTCGCCGTCGAACTTTGCTGAAAAATCCCGCTGCTGGGAAGGCAATACGATGGTAGGTGATTTCGAGCGGCTTGCTCAAGAGTTTGTGAACCCGGGGGCGAAATTGTTCTACCGGGTTTGCGGCCAGCAGGATGCGCGGGGCCGCCCCCACCTGCATTGCGAGGTCAAGGGCAGTGTGGAAATGATCTGCCAGCGCTGCCTGAAGCCGGTCGAGGTAAGGATCGAAACCGACCGGCAGCTTTATCTGGCCAGCAGTGAAGAGGAAGCCGAAAGACTGGAAGCCACGCTGGTCGATTTGGATATCGAGGTGATGGTTACGGGTCAGTCCCTGGATCTGGCAGGGTTGATCGAGGATGAAGTGTTGCTGGGCTTGCCGCTGGTGCCGATGCATGAACACTGCGACATGGATTCACTGACAGAAATTTGAAACAAGGAGTTTGAAATGGCCGTTCAACAGAACAAGAAATCCCCTTCCAAGCGGGGTATGCACCGTGCGCATGATTTCCTCACCAACCCGCCGCTTGCGGTGGAGTCCACTACCGGTGAAGTGCACCTGCGTCACCATATTTCGCCTTCTGGCTACTACCGCGGGAAAAAAGTGACCAAGGGCAAGGGCGAGTAATTTGCCCGACACAGCCCTGTCAGCAGGCAGGGTTGTCGTTCCTCTGCAAACTATCAATACGACCCGATGAGGGAAATCACTATCGCCATCGATGTCATGGGTGGCGATCACGGACTCCATGTCACCATTCCCGCTGCCCTGAAATGCCTGGCGCGGGGTGGCAATCTCAACATCATTCTGGTTGGCCCGCAGGATGCCATTCAGGCCGAACTGAAGAGACGTCACAAAAAGACGGGGCCGCGTTTGCGTATCCGCCATGCTTCAGAAGTCGTGGCCATGGATGAATCTCCCGCCCTGGCATTGCGCAACAAGAAAGACTCCTCCATGCGCGTGGCGATCGACCTGGTGAAAGCCGGCGAAGCCGATGCCTGCGTGTCTGCGGGCAATACCGGCGCCTTGATGGCTACCGCGCGTTTTGTGCTGAAGACGCTACCGGGAATAGATCGCCCGGCCATTGCCACCACTTTGCCCAGCCTGAAGGGACCGGTGTTGATGCTGGATCTGGGCGCCAATGTGGATTGCACGGCCGAGCATCTGTTCCAGTTTGCCCTGATGGGCTCCATGCTGGTTTCCGAGGTGGTTCACAAACCCAATCCAAGCGTGGGCTTGCTGAACGTTGGCGAGGAGGAAATCAAGGGCAACGAAATGGTCAAGCGCGCGGCGGAACTGATACGGGAAAGCCACCTGATCAACTTTTACGGCAACGTCGAGGGCGACGATATTTATAAAGGCACCACCGATGTGGTGGTCTGCGACGGCTTCGTCGGCAATGTGGCGCTGAAATCCTCAGAAGGCATTGCCAAGATGATCAGCACCATGCTGCGGCAGGAGTTCAGGCGCAATGCCCTGACCAAGCTGGCCGGTCTCGTGGCACTGCCTGTGATGAACGCATTCAAGCGCCAGGTCGATCCGCGCCGTTATAATGGCGCCACCTTGCTTGGGCTGCGCGGCATCGTGGTCAAAAGTCATGGCGGTGCAGACCGTTTTGCATTCGAGCATGCCATCGAGACGGCCATGGAAGAAGCGCGAAGCAATATGTTGAAGCGAATTTCCGATCAATTGCAACATCTCGAGGCAGAGGAGGGCGTGTGATCCATTCCCGCATCATCGGTACCGGAAGCCATCTCCCCGAACGCCTTCTCACCAACGCCGACCTTGAAAAAATGATTGATACCACGGATCAGTGGATCGTCGATCGTACCGGCATACGTGTGCGGCACATTGCGGCAGAAAACGAATTGACCAGCGATCTGGCCGTTGCCGCGGGCCGCAGGGCGCTCGAGGCTGCCGGGGTTGTGCCGGCAAATGTGGATCTGGTCATCGTCGCGACGACGACCCCTGACCGCGTGTTTCCCAGCACGGCGTGTATTGTTCAGGCCAAGCTCGGTATTGCCAATGCCAGTCCGGCATTCGATGTGCAGGCCGTATGCAGCGGGTTCATTTATGCCTTGGCAACAGCCAATAATTTCATCAAGGCTGGTCAGGCGCGCACCGCGCTGGTGATTGGTGCCGAAACACTTTCGCGCATCACCGATTACACCGATCGCGGCAACTGCATCCTGTGGGGAGATGGCGCCGGCGCAGTGGTGCTCTCTGCCAGTGACGATCCAGGGATTATTTCCACGCATATTCATGCCGATGGCCGTTATCAGGAATTGCTCTATGTCGATGGCGGGCCTTCCATGGGCAATGGCGAAAAGGCTGCAATGCGCATGCAAGGCAATGCCGTGTTCAAGATGGCGGTCAACACGCTCGATGCCATCGTCGATGAAACGCTGGCTGCCAACGGGCTCGACAAGGCTCAAATCGATTGGCTGGTGCCGCATCAGGCCAATATCCGCATCATCCTGGCCACCGGCAAGAAACTGGGTCTGCCCATCGAACGTGTCGTGATTACGGTGGATCAGCATGGCAACACCTCGGCTGCATCGATTCCACTCGCGCTCGATACCGCCGTGCGGGATGGCCGCATCCAGCGAGGGCAAACCCTGCTGATGGAAGCCTTTGGCGGAGGGTTCACCTGGGGTTCTGCGCTGGTTAAATTTTGATGATTACAGGGAGGAAGGGGAGGTCAGGGAATAAAACCCCGATTTGTTTTCTCGCGTTCCTCACATACTGCGCTCGATAAAGTTTTTTGAAAATTTTCAGATGAAAACGGCTTTTCTTTTTCCCGGTCAGGGATCTCAATCCGTCGGCATGATGAATGGACTTGCCCAGCATGCCGAAATCAAACAGACTTTCGACGAGGCTTCTGCCGCACTGGGTGAAGATCTGTGGAAACTGGTCTGCGAAGGACCGGCGGAAACGCTCAACCAGACTACATTCACGCAACCCGCCATGCTGGCGGCGGATATCGCGACCTGGCGTGTTTATCTTGCGCAGGATGGCGAGATGCCAGCGGTGATGGCTGGTCATAGCCTGGGCGAGATCGCTGCCCTGGTCGCAGCCGGCGCGCTGGATTTTACCGATGCGGTGAAGCTGACGCGCTTCCGCGCCGAGGCCATGCAGAATGCCGTGCCCGAAGGCGTGGGCGCTATGGCGGCCGTGCTGGGTCTGGACGATGACGCCGTGCGTGCCGTGTGCGCGGAAGCCGCGCAAGGCGAAGTGCTGGAGCCGGTCAATCTGAATTCGCCAGGTCAGGTGGTCATTGCGGGTAACAAAGCCGCGGTGGAGCGCGGCATGGCGCTGGCCAAGGAAAAAGGCGCCAAGCGCGCATTGCCCTTGCCGGTTTCCGTGCCCTCGCATTCTTCACTGATGCAGCCCGCAGCCGACAAGTTTCGTGCCTACCTGGAATCCGTCAACCTGCGAGTGCCATCCGTGCCAGTTTTGCAGAATGCGGATGTGCAGGCTTTCACCGATACCGTCGTCATCAAGGATGCGCTGGCGCGTCAACTGCATTCCCCCGTGCGCTGGGTGGAAACCGTTCAGGCGCTGGCCGGGCAGGGCATCGAGCGTTGCGTGGAGTGCGGTCCGGGCAAGGTGCTTGCAGGACTCGTCAAGCGCATCAACGATATACCCTGCGTGGCGCTGGTGGATGATGCCGCGCTGCAAACAATAAAAGGCTAAGGAGAGCGTCATGGAAAACAGGATTGCATTGGTTACAGGCGCGTCGCGCGGCATCGGACAAGCTTGCGCGTTGGCATTG
The DNA here is from genome assembly GCA_013389025.1 of Hydrogenophilaceae bacterium. Lineage (GTDB taxonomy): Bacteria > Pseudomonadota > Gammaproteobacteria > Burkholderiales > Thiobacillaceae > UBA6918. The sequence continues at coordinate 11,432 of JACAED010000093.1, read as the reverse complement.
GCAAAGCAGGGGATGACCGTAATCGGCACAGCCACCAGTGACAAGGGCGCGGAGGCGATTACGGCGTATTTGCAGGCTTCGGGCGCAAGCGGCTGCGGCATGAAGCTCGATGTCACCAATGCGGCGGAAGTCGATGCAGTCATTACCGCAATCGAAAAGGACTTCGGCAGCATCAGCGTGCTGGTCAACAATGCCGGAATTACCCGCGACAATCTGCTCATGCGCATGAAAGACGAGGAATGGGCCGATATCATGGCGACCAACCTGACATCAGTGTTCAGACTCTCCCGCGCCGTCATCAAAGGCATGATGAAAGCACGCGCGGGACGCATCATTTCCATCGCTTCGGTGGTGGGTGCCATGGGCAATGCCGGACAAGCCAATTACAGTGCAGCCAAGGCTGGCATCATGGGCTTTACCAAATCGCTGGCGCGCGAAGTCGGCAGCCGCAACATCACGGTCAACTGCGTGGCGCCCGGCTTCATCGATACAGACATGACCCGAGCCTTGCCAGAAGCGCAGCGTCAGGCCCTGCTTGCGCATATTCCGCTTGGCAGACTGGGCGCGGTAGAAGACATCGCCAACGCTGTGGTATTCCTGGCAAGCGATCAGGCTGCATACATCACAGGCACGACGTTGCATGTAAATGGCGGCATGTACATGATTTAACAGGGCTTTGCCAAACATGGTGATTTAAGCCAAGTTTGGTAAAATCTCTCCCGCCTTGACCTGCTCAGGGCATGTTTCAACCAAAGAGGACTAACAATGGATATCGAAGCACGTGTCAAGAAAATCGTCGCGGAACAGTTGGGCGCCAATGAAGCGGATGTAAAGAACGAATCCTCCTTCGTGGACGATCTGGGCGCCGATTCCCTGGATACCGTGGAACTGGTCATGGCGCTGGAAGAGGAATTCGGTTGCGAGATTCCCGATGAAGAAGCCGAAAAAATCACCAACGTTCAACAGGCCATCGACTACGTCAACGCCCACAAGGGTTGATTCCTTTTCTCCCGAGATTTTCCTTTTTCTCCCGAGAGACCCATTTTGTCAAAACGCAGAGTCGTGATTACCGGCCTGGGGATCATTTCCCCGGTCGGCAATACCATTCCCGAAGCCTGGGATAATCTGGTGGCTGGACGCTCCGGCATCACCCGGATCACCCGCTTTGACCCCGCACCTTTTGCCTCGCATATCGCGGGCGAGGTAAAGGGGTTCGATGTCGAGCAATACCTCAATGCCAAGGAAGCCCGCCGCATGGATATATTCATCCAGTTCGGCATGGCGGCAGGCATACAGGCCATCCGGGATTCCGGTCTGGAAATCAACGAAGCCAACGCAGAGCGCATTGGTGTCAACATCGGCTCGGGTATCGGCGGGTTGCCGCTGATCGAGGAAACCCACGACCTGCTGCGCGAATCGGGTCCGCGCAAGATTTCCCCGTTCTTCATTCCCGGCTCCATCATCAACATGATTTCCGGCAATCTGTCCATCATGTATGGCATCAAGGGGCCGAACCTGTCGGTGGTGACGGCCTGCACGACCGGCCTGCATGCCATCGGACTTTCAGCGCGGACGATCCAGTATGGCGATGCCGATGTGATGGTGTGCGGCGGTGCCGAGAGCGCCGTATCTGAGCTAGGAGTAGGCGGCTTTGCGGCTGCACGGGCGCTTTCCACCCGCAATGACGATCCGGCGACTGCCAGCCGCCCCTGGGACAAAGGCCGCGATGGCTTCGTGCTGGGCGAGGGCGCCGGGGTGATGGTGCTTGAGGAATACGAGCACGCCAGAAAACGCGGTGCAAAAATCTACGCCGAGGTTGCGGGATTCGGCATGAGTGGCGATGCCTATCACATGACGGCCCCCAGCACCGACGGCCCCCGTCGTTCCATGTTGAATGCCTTGAAGGATGCCGGATTGAGCCCGGACGGGATTCAGTACATCAATGCGCACGGCACCTCCACGCCGCTGGGCGACAAGAACGAAAGCGATGCGATCAAGCTGGCACTCGGTGATGCGGCCTACAAGCTCGTGGTCAATTCCACCAAGTCCATGACCGGCCATCTCCTGGGTGGCGCGGGAGGTGTGGAGTCCGTCTTTGCGGTTCTGGCCGTGCACCATCAGATCTCGCCGCCAACCATCAACATCCTCGAGCAGGATCCCGAGTGCGATCTGGATTACTGCGCCAACACGGCGCGGGAAATGAAGATCGATGCTGCCCTGAAAAACAACTTCGGCTTTGGCGGCACCAATGGCAGCCTGGTGTTCAAGCGAGTCTAATCGCAGCAATTGAAAACGCTTGAATGGTTCGGTGGTCAGCCGGACCTCCTGGCATTAAAGGCTGCCCAGCCAGAGCGGTTTCCCGCGCTTTTCACCACTGGCGGTCATGCAGGGTGGGATATCCTGTTTGCCTTTCCTCAGGGGACACGAATCCTGAGTCACGGTGCCAGTCACATTGAGGCCAGTGATTTTTTTGCTGCGTTGCCTCAGCCTGCAAACCTGGAACACGCCCGGCCCGAACTGCCATTTCGCGGCGGCTGGGTTTTGATGCTGGGCTATGAACTGGGCGGCCTGTTTGAGCCATCCGCTGGCTGCTCGCCAGAAAGAGAATCCTTTCCGCTTGCCTGGGCAATGAGAATTCCCGCTGCCATTCTTGTCGACAGGCAGAAAAGTCACACCTGGCTGGTGACCGAGGACGGACAGGAATCCCTGCTTGAAGCGATGGCTGGAGCTATCCGAGGATGCCCGACGAACCGGGATGAGTCACTTGCCGGGTTTGAGCTTCACGAAGAACCGCCAGAAATTTTCCTGAATGGCGTGGAGCGGATCAAGTCATATATCCGGGAAGGTGACGTATTTCAGGTCAATCTTTCACGCGGATGGAACGCGGTTTTTCCGAAACCATTTTCGACTGCCGCCCTGTTCAACAGGCAATTGCTAAGAAATCCCGCGCCATTTTCCGCCCTGGTGGACATGGGCAATTGGACGATATCGTCTTCATCGCCCGAGCGTCTGATTCGGCTCGAACCCGGCCGCAGACTGCTGACGCGGCCCATCGCCGGTACCCATCCCCGCGGCGATAATGCGCGGGAAGACGCGTCCCTGAAAGCGAGACTGGCGTCGCACCCCAAGGAACAGGCCGAGCACATCATGCTGGTTGATCTGGAGCGAAACGATCTGGGGCGTGTATGCACGCCGGGCAGCGTCAAGGTCGAAGCCCTGATGGATCTGGCGAGTTATGCGCATGTCCATCACCTGGAATCGACCGTCAGCGGGAGGCTGAGGCCGGATGTCACTTTGCATGAACTGGTTCGAGCGATGTTCCCGGGTGGAACCATTACAGGCTGCCCCAAGGTGCGGACCATGCAAATCATCCGCGAGCTTGAGAAAGAACCGAGGCGCAGTTATACAGGCAGCCTCGGTTATGTGAACCTGGACGGCACGCTGGATTTGAATATCCTCATTCGCGGATTCCTGATTCGCGGAAACGAAGCATGGTTCAGGACCGGCGCGGGCATCGTTGCCGATTCCGATCCGCAACGCGAACTGGCGGAAACCCGGGCCAAGGCCAAGGGTCTGCTGAATGCGTTAAGTGAAGGGTGAGGGATGAAGGGGGAAGGCTTGACTCTCGTCAACGGAGAACCTGCTGCAAGCCTCAATGTGATGGATCGTGGGCTGCAATACGGGGATGGAATTTTTCGCACGCTGAAGGCAGATTCAGGGCAGCTGCGCTGGTGGAAAGATCAGTATCAGAAACTGAGCGAGGACTGCCAGGCACTGGGTATCCATTGTCCGGAAGAGGATCTCTTGAAAAGTGAAGCCGTACGGGTTGCTTCGAACGACAACGTCGGTGTGGTCAAGATAGTGATTACCCGTGGCACGAGTGCGCGAGGCTACAAGATTCCTGAATTGGCGCAGTCAACCCGCATCGTGACGGGGTTTCCTGGCGCGCCTTCAATTTCCAATCAAGTCGAAGTGCGTTGGTGCAAACTCAAACTTGCACATCAGCCCCGGCTGGCAGGCATCAAGCATCTCAACCGTCTTGAGAACGTGCTTGCGCGTTCTGAATGGAATGATCCCGATATTTGCGAGGGTTTGTTGCAGGATGAATCAGGGCATGTCATCGGCGGCACCATGAGCAATCTGTTCATGGTGGAACAGGGCAAACTGATTACGCCCGATCTTTCCGGCTGCGGCGTGGCGGGCGTTGCGCGACAGCGAATCCTGCGTGCGGCCATGCGGCATGGACGGCCCGTGCAGATCGAACACCTGGATAGGGAACGCCTGCTGGCGGCGGAGCAGGTTCTGCTGTGCAACAGCCTGATCGGGGTCTGGCGGGTCGGCAGATTGGAAACCAGGGGCTGGCCGGACAATGGCTGGGCGGATAAATTAAAATTCTGGCTCAATGAAGATCATTAAGTTTCTGACCGGGTTGGGCTTGCTGGCAGCGTTTGCCTTTTCTGGCTGGGTGGCCTGGTTTGCGTATCAGCCGTTGTCCCTGCCCAGCGCGCCGCTTCAGTTCACCGTCACGCCGGGCACTAGCCTCAAGGGTCTGGCCGCGCAACTCAAAAGAGCCGGCATGCTGAAAGAAGGCATACGCTTCCGCATCATCGGAAGGATCATGGGGTATGCCAGCCTTGTGCAGTCTGGTACCTATTCGGTCGACAAGCCGCTCACTCCGCTCGAACTCTACGGAAAGCTGGTGCGCGGCGAGGTGACCCAGGCCGCCATCCTGCTGGTCGAAGGCTGGAACATCCGCGAAGTCAGGCAGGAACTCGCGCGACATCCTCAACTGGAACACAGGCTGGTCGACATGACCGATGCCGAAGTGCTGGCTGAAATCGGTGCGGAAGAGCGTCACCCGGAAGGGCTGTTTTTCCCGGATACCTATTTTTTCAATCCCGGCTCCGAGGACATCGAAATTCTGCGTCGGGCCTATCGCAAGCAAAAGCAGAAACTGAACGAAGCCTGGGAAACCCGTTCGCCCGGCCTGCCTTACTCGACCCCCTACGAAGCGCTGATCATGGCCTCGATCATCGAAAAGGAAACCGGCGCAGCCGAAGAGCGCCCTCTCATTGCCGCGGTTTTCATCAACCGCACCAACAAGGGCATGCGGCTGCAGACCGACCCCACGGTGATTTACGGCATGGGCGCATCGTTTGACGGCAATTTGCGCAAGGCTGATTTGCAGCGCGACACGCCGTACAATACCTATACGCGCAAGGGCCTGCCACCGACACCCATTGCCATGCCGGGCGAGGCGGCGATTCGTGCGGCATTGAATCCAGCCCGATCCGATGCGCTGTATTTTGTTGCCAGGGGAAATGGCACGCATTACTTTTCCGCCACGCTGGAAGAACACAATCGTGCGGTCAATCTTTATCAGAGATAAGCATGGCTAAGGCAAAGGTTTCTTCGAAACCTGGGAAATTCATCACGCTGGAAGGCGTGGACGGTGCAGGCAAAAGCACGCACCTGGACTTTCTGGCAGGGAAGATCCGTGCGCGCGGCGTCGAACTGGTGGTCACGCGAGAGCCCGGCGGTACAGTGCTGGGTGAGAAGTTGCGCCACCTGCTGCTGAACGAAGCCATGCAGCCGGATACTGAATTGCTCCTTATGTATGCCGCCCGTGCCGAGCATGTCGCCACCGTCATCAAGCCCGCGCTCGCAAAAGGGGCGTGGGTGCTTTCCGACCGTTTTCACGATGCCAGCTTTGCCTACCAGTGCGGCGGGCGTGGCATCGAGGTGAAACGTTTGCTTGAACTGGAACACTGGACCCTGGGGGATTTCAAGCCCGACCTCACCCTCCTTTTCGACGTGGCGCCAAAAATCGCCGCAAAGCGTCGTGCACAGGCACGCGCGGCCGACCGGTTCGAACAGGAGCAGGCCGACTTCTTCAACCGCGTGCGCGAAGCCTATCTGATCCGTGCCAGGGCCGAGCCGGACCGCATCCGGGTGGTCGATTCAGCGCTGGATATCGAACTTATCCGCGCCGACCTGGACTGGATACTGCAAACGATCTGATGGCTGCCGCGTATCCCTGGCTGACTCCAATCTGGACACGCTTGTTGTCGATGCGGCAAAGATTGCCTCATGCCGTCCTGCTGGCAGGCCCCCAGGGCGTGGGCAAGGTCGAGCTGGCGAAGGACTGGGCAAAATCCTTGCTATGCGAAAAACCCGGCAGCGATGGCGAGGCATGCGGCCACTGCGAGGGCTGCCACTGGTTCGAGGCGGGGACCCATCCCGACTTCAGGCACCTGACCCTGATTGTTAAGGAAAACCGGGAAGGCGAGGTCAAGCTTGCCACGGAAATCAGCGTGGAGCAGGCGCGCGAAGCGGTGGAATTTGTCCAGCTTTCCACCTACCGGGCCGGGCGGCGCCTGGTGCTTGTCGAGCCGGCCGAGGCGCTCAATACCGCCTCAGCCAATGCGCTACTCAAGGTCCTTGAAGAACCGCCGATAAATACCGTATTCGCGCTGGTCAGCCACCAGCCCCGCCAGTTGCTGCCCACCCTACTCAGCCGCTGCCACAAGCTGGTTATCGGTCTGCCCGCATGGGAAGATAGCGAGAAATGGCTTAAATCACAGGGACTGGATGAGACCGCGTTGGCTTGGGCGGGCGGGGCTCCCCTGACCGCGGTGGCCGACCGGGAAGAAGGACAGGAAGACCTGCGGGCCGAGGTATTGAAGGCACTGAGCCAGGGCAAAGACCTGGATGCCGTGGCTCTGGCAGAAAACTGGTACCGGCGCGTACCGCCGAAACTGTGGCATCGAATGACTTACCGCTGGCTGCTGGATTTGCTGGCCAGCCATCTGGGCGGGAAAGTCAGGTTCAATCCCGACTTTTCCACTGAACTGGCCAGACTGGGCAAACAGGCAAAGCGGCCGGATCTGCTGAATCTGGCTCAAGAGGACATGAAATCCGGCCGTTGGGTGGATCATCCGCTCAACCGGCAACACGTGCTGGAAGCCTGGCTGACTGGCTACCGGCAGGTTTTTTAGGAGACGTGCAATGGCACAAGAAAATCAGGGTCCCGCAACCGATATTCATGGCGCCCGCCCCGGTGTGCTGTCCCTGTCGATCAAGGAAAAATCGGCGCTGTTTGCCGCCTACATGCCCTTCATAAAGGGTGGGGGCCTGTTCATACCTACCAACAAGGCCTACAAGCTTGGCGAGGAGGTCTACATGCTGCTGTCGCTGATGGAGGACCCCGCCAAACTGCCGGTCTCTGGTAAAGTAGTTTGGATCACGCCTGCCAGCGCACATGCAGGCCGGGCACAAGGCATAGGCGTGCAGTTCGCCGCCAATGAAAGCGGCAACTCCGCCCGTAACAAGATCGAAGGCCTGCTCGGCGGATCGCTCAAATCCACCCGGCCCACGCATACCATGTAAACTGGCAAGCTTTGATATCCTTGAGGCCGCTATCCAGCGGCTTTTTTCTTTATGTATATCGATTCACACTGCCACCTAAATTTCCCGGACTTCGCCAACCGGCTGCCCGAAATCTATCAGCACATGCAAGACAACCAGGTCAGCCAAGCGCTGTGCATCAGCGTCGATCTGGAAACCTTTCCCGACGTGCTGGCCATCGCGCAAAGCCGCGACAACCTCTACGCCTCGGTCGGCGTGCATCCGGATCATGAAGACTGCACCGAGCCAACTGTGGAAGATCTCGTCAAACTTGCCGCCAACCCGAAAGTCATCGCCATCGGCGAAACCGGCATGGACTACTACCGCACCCCCGGCCCGCTCAAATGGCAGCAGGACCGTTTCCGCGTGCACATCCGCGCTGCGAGAGAGACAAACAAACCCCTCGTCATTCACACCCGCGCTGCCTCCGAAGAAACCCTGCGCATCATGGCTGAAGAGAAAGCAGGCGAGGCCGGCGGCGTCATGCACTGCTTCACCGAGAGCATGGAAGTCGCCCAGGCCGCCATGGACATGGGCTTCTACATTTCCTTCTCCGGTATTGTCACCTTCAAGAATGCAAAGGAACTGAAAGAAGTCGCCAAAGCCGTCCCGCTCGACAGAATGCTCATCGAAACCGACGCGCCTTACCTCGCACCCGTGCCACATCGCGGCAAGACCAACGAACCGGCGTACGTGAAGCATGTTGCCGAGGAAATTGCGCGATTGAAGGAGATTTCGGTGGAGGAGGTGGGGGAGTTGACGAGTGTGAATTTTAGACGGCTATTCAAGGTCGCTCAATGAAGTTGCCTATCAACTAAAGTTGAGCAAAACGGTGAATGGCCGATATTCCGAATCCGCGCATATATTCGACAAGATCGAACAGTTAGAGAATTTTCTGGAATCAAACACCATTCTACGTCTTCGTGATTTCAAGGCTGATTGAGCATGCGCTCAGTTACTGCCCAAAAAACTCCTTCACCCGATCCATGAACGACTGCGCCTTGGGGTTGTTGTTCTGCTGGCTCAGTGATTCAAATTCGCGCAGCAGTTCTTTCTGTCTGGAAGACAGCTTGACCGGGGTTTCGACCACGACGTGACACAGCAGGTCGCCGGCAGTCTGGCTGCGAACCCCCTTGATGCCCTTGCCGCGCAGGCGGAACACCTTGCCGCCCTGGGTTTCGGGGGGAATCTTGATGCGGGCCTGTCCATCGAGTGTGGGAATTTCGATTTCGCCGCCCAAGGCCGCGGTGGCGAAGGAGACGGGCATTTCGCAATGCAGGTCGTCGCCGTCGCGGGTGAAGAGCGGGTGTGCCTTGAGGTGGATCATCACATACAGATCGCCCGCCGGACCGCCGTTGACGCCGGCTTCGCCTTCACTGGCCAGGCGGATGCGATCACCTTCGTCCACACCCGCCGGAATCTTGACTGAAAGGGTTTTGTGCTTCTTGACGCGGCCCTGACCGTGGCAGGCTGAACAAGGTTCGGCAATGATCTTGCCGGTGCCGTGACAGCGCGGGCAGGTCTGCTGGATGCTGAAGAAGCCTTGCTGCATGCGTACCTGGCCGTGGCCCTGGCAGGTGGGGCAGGTTTGCGGCTGGGTGCCGGCCTTGGCGCCGGTTCCATGGCAGGTTTCGCATTCGTCCAGGGTGGGGATGCGAATCTTGGTTTCGGTACCGCGAGCGGCTTCTTCGAGTGTGATTTCGAGGTTGTAGCGCAGATCCGCGCCACGATAGACATTCGAGCGTCCACGCCCGCCGCCACCCGCAGCGCCGCCAAAGATGCCTTCGAAAATGTCGGAGAAATCAAACCCTGACGCGCCGCCGCCGAATCCTCCAAAACCACCACCGCCCTGCGGGTTGACGCCTTCATGGCCAAACTGGTCATAGGCTGCGCGCTTGTCCGAGTCGGACAGCACTTCGTAGGCCTCCTTGGCTTCCTTGAATTTTCCCTCTGCGCTCTTGTCGTCGGGATTGCGGTCCGGATGATATTTCATGGCCAGCTTGCGGTAGGCCTTCTTGATTTCATCGTCGGAGGCGTTCCTTGCGACACCGAGAACTTCGTAATAATCGCGTTTGCTCATGATTAACCAATCAACCCAAACGCAGAGACGCAGAGACGCAGAGAAAACTTTTCAGGTTTAACTCTGCGCCTTTGCGCCTCTGCGATGAAAGGTTCTTATTGTTTGTTATTTGTCTTTTACTTCCGTAAATTCCGCATCCACCACGTCGTCGCCACCCTTGCCGGCATCATTGCTTTCAGCCGCACCGGCTTCGGGGCTGCCGGTCTTGGCCTGCTCGGCCTGATACATTTTTTCGGCAAGTTTGTGCGAGGCCGTTGCCAGCGCATTGGTCTTTGACTCGATGGATTCCTTGTCGGAACCGCGTACGGCGTCTTCAACTTCCTTGATCGCGGCCTCGATTTTTTCTTTCTCAGGAACTTCTAGCTTGTCGCCATATTCGGTCAGCGATTTCTTTACCGTGTGCACCATGGCGTCGGCGGCGTTGCGGGCGGTCGCCAGTTCGAAGGCCTTGTGGTCTTCTGCGGCGTTGAGCTCGGCATCCTTCACCATTTGCTGGATTTCGGCCTCGGTCAAGCCGGACGAGGCCTGGATCTTGATCTTGTTTTCCTTGCCGGTGGCCTTGTCCTTGGCGGACACGTGCAGGATGCCGTTGGCGTCGATGTCGAAAGTGACCTCGATCTGCGGCATGCCGCGCGGGGCAGGCGGGATGTCGGTCAGGTTGAACTGGCCGAGGCTCTTGTTGCCGGCCGCCATTTCGCGTTCGCCCTGCAGCACATGGATGGTCACGGCGCTCTGGTTGTCATCGGCGGTGGAGAATCCCTGGCTTGCCTTGGTGGGGATGGTGGTGTTCTTGGGGATGAGCTTGGTCATCACGCCACCCAGGGTTTCGATACCCAACGAAAGCGGCGTCACGTCGAGCAGCAGCACATCCTTGACTTCGCCCTTGAGCACGCCACCCTGAATGGCAGCACCCACGGCCACGGCTTCGTCGGGGTTGACGTCACGCCGCGGGTCCTTGCCGAAGAACTCCTTCACCTTGTCGATGACTTTGGGCATGCGGGTTTGGCCGCCGACCAGGATCACGTCGTCGATGTCGGACACGTAAATGCCGGCGTCCTTGATCGCGATCTTGCACGGCTCGATGGTGCGATTGATGAGGTCTTCCACCAGCGCCTCGAACTTGGCACGGGTGATCTTCATCGTCAGGTGTTTGGGGCCGCTGGCATCCGCCGTGATATAGGGCAGATTGATCTCGGTCTGCTGAGAAGAAGACAGCTCGATCTTGGCCTTTTCGGCCGCTTCCTTGAGCCGCTGCAGGGCCATCCGGTCGTTGCGCAGATCAATGCCCTGATCCTTTTTGAACTCCTGGCAAATCCAATCGATGATGCGCTGATCAAAGTCGTCACCACCCAAATAGGTGTCCCCGTTGGTCGATTTAACCTCGAACACGCCATCGCCAACGTCGAGAATCGAGATATCGAACGTGCCGCCGCCCAGGTCGTAGACGGCGATCGTTTCGTCCTTTTTCTTGTCCATCCCGTAGGCCAGCGATGAAGCAGTCGGCTCATTCACGATGCGCAGCACGTTCAACCCGGCGATACGCCCGGCATCTTTGGTGGCCTGACGCTGTGAGTCGTTAAAGTAGGCTGGCACGGTAATCACCGCTTCGGTGATCTCTTCACCCAGATAAGCCTCGGCATCGGCTTTGATCTTTTGCAGAATCATGGCCGAAATTTCGGGCGGTGAGTATTCTTTGCCCCCCATCCACACCCGCACATCACCGTTGGGTGCGGCCGTTACGCGATAGGGCACAATCTCCATCGCCCGTTTGACCTCTGGGTCGTTAAACTTGCGCCCCATAAAGCGTTTGATCGAAAAAATTGTGTTTTCAGGGTTGGTGATCGCCTGTCGCCGGGCCACCTGGCCCACCATCCGCTCCCCGGTTTTGGGGTTGACGGCCACCACCGAGGGGAACAAACGTCCGCCCTCCGAACTGGGAATGACG
>JACAED010000068.1 GCA_013389025.1 Hydrogenophilaceae bacterium | reverse complement strand
TTCTCTGCGCTCTTTGCGTCTTTGCGTCTTTGCGTCTTTGCGTCTTTGCGTTCAGACATTGTGAGGGCCGTTATTTTGCCATGAGTCCTTCAATGTCACGGTACGATTAAAGATCGGTGCCCCCGGCTTGGAGTCTTTCAGGTCGGCGACGAAGTAACCATGGCGCTCAAACTGGAAGCGCTCTTCCGCGACAGCATGCTTGAGTGAAGGTTCAAGCTGCGCGGTGATGATGGTTTTTGAATCCGGATTGATGTCTTCGATGTAATCGCGGTCACGGCCCGGATGCGGCATGGCGAACAGCCGGTCGTAGAGCCGTACTTCGGCCTGGCAGGCATGTGGCGCGGACACCCAGTGGATGTTGCCCTTGACCTTGACCGAGTCCGCACCGGGCGTGCCGGATTTGGTATCAGGCAGATAGGTGCAATGCACGGCGGTGATGTTGCCTGCCGCATCCTTGTCGCAACCGGTGCATTCGACGACATAGCCGTAGCGCAGCCGTACCCGGTTGCCCGGAAACAAGCGGAAATAGCCCTTGGGGGGGCTTTCGGTGAAATACTCGCGCTCGATCCATAGTTCTCTTGAGAAAGGAATGGCGCGTTTGCCCAGCTCCGGATGTTGCGGGTGATTCGGCGCAAAGCAGTCCTCGGTTTGATTTTCGGGATAGTTGTCTATAATGAGTTTTACCGGATCGAGCACGGCGATGCGGCGCGGCGCGTGTTCGTTCAAGTCGTCGCGCATGCAAGCTTCCAGCACGCTCATGTCGATCCAGGAATCGGCCTTGGACACGCCGATCTGGTCGGTAAAACGTTTGAAACCTTCTGGTGTAAATCCGCGGCGGCGCGCACCCATCAGCGTCGGCAGGCGAGGGTCGTCCCAGCCGTCCACATGTTTTTCTTCCACCAGCTGGATCAGCTTGCGTTTGGACAAAACAACGTAAGTCAGATTGAGGCGGGCGAACTCGATCTGCTGCGGCAACGGGCGGGTAAAGAAACCGCCGTCTGCCAGCTTGTTGAGCAGCCAGTCGTAAAAAGGCCGCTGGTCTTCAAATTCCAGCGTGCAAATGGAGTGTGTGATGCCCTCGATGGCATCTTCGATCGGATGCGCGTAGGTGTACATCGGATAAATGCACCATGTGTCGCCAGTGTTATGGTGGGTGGCATGCTTGATGCGGTAGATTGCCGGATCGCGCAGGTTGATGTTGGGTGATGCCATATCGATCTTTGCCCGCAGCACGTGTGCGCCGTCGGCAAATTCGCCCGCCTTCATGCGCCGGAACAGGTCGAGATTTTCTTCCACGCTACGCGTGCGGTACGGGCTGTCTTTGCCCGGCTCGTTCAAGGTGCCGCGATACGCGCGCATTTCTTCAGCGGTAAGCGAATCCACGTAGGCATTGCCGGACGTGATCAGATACTCGGCACAGGCATACATGGTGTCGAAATAATCCGAGGCGTAGTAAAGATGTCTGCCCCAGTCGAAACCAAGCCAGCGTACCGATTCGATGATCGAATCGACATACTCCTGTTCTTCCTTTTCCGGGTTGGTGTCATCAAAACGCAGGTGGCACACCCCGCCGTAATCACGCGCCAGGCCAAAGTTCAGAAAAATTGATTTGGCATGGCCGTAATGCAGATAGCCATTGGGTTCGGGCGGAAAGCGCGTTTCTACACGGCCGCCCCATTTGCCGATGGCATTATCCTCATCGATGATGTTGCGGATGAAATTGGCGGCGGGGGCGGGCGCTTCTTTGGTTTCGGGCATGATGCAAACAGGAGTTCTGGATAAGCTGGATTTTACTTCAGGCAATGATGCCACCGCCCAGACAAACGCGGCCATCGTAAATGACCACGGATTGGCCAGGGGTGACAGCCCATTGTGGCGTATCGAAATTCACGGCCAATCGGCCGTCACCGATCAGTGAAAGCATGCATGCGGCATCCTGCTGACGGTAGCGTGTTTTGGCCGTATAGGGACGGTGAAGATCGGGCATTTCGCCAGACACCCAGCTCAAATCCTGGGCAATGAGCTCAGTCGATTGCAGCAGGGGGTGGACATGCCCCTGCACGACGATGAGGGTGTTGTTGGCCATGTCCTTGCCGGCGACAAACCAGGGTTCGCCCGAACCGTCCTTTTGCCCGCCGATGCCCAGGCCTTCGCGCTGGCCGATGGTGTAGTAGGTGAGTCCCTGATGTTCTCCTACGCACTTGCCTTCAGGCGTCAACATCTTGCCCGGCGTTTTGGGCAGGTAGCGTTCGAGGAATTCGCGGAAATTGCGCTCGCCGATGAAGCAAATGCCGGTGGAGTCTTTTTTCTTTGCGTTGGGCAGGCCGATCTTTTCGGCGAGCCTGCGTACCTCTGGCTTGGGCAGTTCGCTCAGGGGAAAGCGGGCGGGCTTGAGCTGGGATTGGTTGAGACGGTAAAGAAAATAGCTTTGGTCTTTGTTGGTGTCCAGCCCGCGCAGCAAAGTGGCGCGCCCGGCACTATCCTCGCCGCGCCCGGCGTAATGGCCGGTGGCGATGAAATCCGCACCGCGCTTGACGGCATCTTCCAGAAACGCCTTGAACTTGATTTCCGAGTTACACAGGATGTCCGGGTTGGGCGTGCGGCCGGCCTGGTATTCGCGCAGGAAATAGCTGAACACGCGTTCCTTGTATTCGGCGGCGAAGTTGACGGCTTCGACCTCGATGCCCAGCACGTCGGCCACGGCCAGCACGTCGAGAAAATCCTGACGCGCGGTGCAGTGTTCGGTGTTGTCGTCGTCGTCCCAGTTTTTCATGAACACGCCGAGCACATCAAAGCCCTGCTGCTTGAGCAGGTAGGCAGCAACGGCGGAGTCCACGCCGCCGGAGAGGCCGACCACAACGCGTTTTGTCATGAATGCACCACGAAATCCAGCGGGAAACGCCGCCCAGAGAGGTAATCCTGCACGCAGCGCATTACCAGCGGGCTGCGATGGCGGATGGGACTGGCGGCGATTTCATCCGGCGTGAGCCACACGGCGCGGACGATGCCGTGATCCAGCCTGTAATCGGGATCGAATCGCACCACCTTGCACACATAGGCAAAGCGCAGATAGGTGATGCTACGCGCAGGGTTCAGCGTGCTGTAGGCACCAAGCAGGGCAACCGGTTCCACATGATGCGCGGTTTCTTCCAGTGCTTCGCGTACCACGGCTTGCAATAAGGTTTCGTTGCGTTCCCAGTGGCCGGCCGGCTGGTTGAGCCGCATGCCGTCCGCGGTTTCTTCTTCGACCAGCAGAAATTTTCCATCGCGCTCGACGATGGCGGCGGCTACGACATGAGGTAGCCAGACAGGGGGATCGTGGGGTTCAGACATGCTGTTCTCTCCATTCGCCGGGCGCAAGCTCGTCGAGGCTCCAGTCGCCGATTGCCCAGCGGATCAGTCTCAGGGTGGGGTAGCCGGTCTTTGCAGTCATGCGCCGGACTTGTCTGTTTTTGCCTTCGGTAATCGTCAGTTCCAGCCAGCTGGTGGGAATGGCCTTGCGAAAACGGATGGGCGGGTTGCGTGGCCAGAGGGTTGCGGGTTCTTTTAGGGTGCGCACCCTGGCCGGCCGGGTAACAAAGTCGCCCAGATCGACGCCTTTCCTCAACTGCGACAGCGCGGCCTCGTCCGGAATGCCTTCCACCTGCGCCCAATACACTTTGGGTAATTTATGCTGGGGATCGGCAATGCGTTTTTGCAGCGCGCCATCATCGGTTAAAATCAGTAGTCCCTCGCTGTCTGCATCCAGCCTTCCGGCGGCATAAATGCCCGGAACCGGTATGAAGTCCTTCAATCCCTGCCAGCGTCCTTCAGGAGTGAACTGACTCAGGACGCCATAGGGTTTGTTGAACAGGATCAGTCGCGACATACATCATTTTATCGTTTATTACAGCCAATCATGATCTACCAGCACATCCAAATTCCCGCCAACGGTCAGAAGATTACAGTCAATCCCGATAACACCTTGAACATCCCCGACACTCCGATCATTCCCTTCATCGAGGGGGATGGCACGGGCGTGGACATCACGCCGGTGATGCGCAAGGTGGTGGATGCGGCGGTGGCCAAGGCCTATGGCGGCAAGCGGCAGATTGCCTGGATGGAAGTGTATGCGGGCGAGAAGGCCGTGAAGGTCTATGGCGCCGACCAGTGGCTGCCTGACGAGACGGTCGAAGCAGTCAAGGATTACGTCATCTCCATCAAGGGGCCGCTGACCACCCCGACTTCGGGCGGCATCCGCTCGCTCAACGTGGCGCTGCGGCAGATGCTGGATCTGTATGTCTGTCTGCGTCCGGTGCGCTATTTTTCCGGCGTGCCCAGCCCGGTCAAGGAACCGGAAAAAGTCGACATGGTGATTTTCCGTGAAAACACCGAGGACATTTATGCCGGTGTCGAGTGGGAAGCCAACTCCGAAGCAGTGAAAAAAGTGATCGAATTCCTGCAAAAGGAAATGGGCGTCAAGAAAATCCGTTTCCCGGAATCGTCCGCAATCGGCATCAAGCCGGTTTCCATCGAAGGCTCCGAGCGCCTGATCCGCCGCGCCATCCAGTACGCCATCGACAACAAGCGCAAGTCGGTGACGCTGGTGCACAAGGGCAACATCATGAAGTTTACCGAGGGTGGCTTCAAGAAATGGGGCTACGAGCTTGCCGCGCGTGAATTCGGCGCCACGCTCATCGACGAAGGGCCATGGATGAAACTGCCGGAGAAATTCGGTGGCATCGTTATCAAGGACGTGATTGCCGATGCTTTCCTGCAGCAGATTCTGCTGCGCCCTGCTGAATACGATGTCATTGCCACGCTCAATTTGAATGGGGATTACATCTCGGACGCGCTAGCGGCGGAAGTCGGTGGCATCGGCATCGCGCCGGGCGCAAATCTATCCGACAGCGTGGCCATGTTCGAAGCCACCCACGGCACCGCGCCCAAGTATGCCGGCAAGGACTACGTGAACCCCGGTTCGATCATTCTGTCGGCGGAAATGATGCTGCGCCACATTGGCTGGATCGAAGCAGCCGATCTCATCATCAAGGGCATGGATGGCGCGATCGCCGCGAAGACCGTGACCTACGATTTTGCCCGATTGATGGATGGTGCAACCGAGGTCAAATGCTCTGCATTTGGTGATGCGATGATCGCGAAGATGTGAGGTAGGCCAATAACAAGGCATAAAAAAACCCCGCTGCTTTTTTCAGGCAGCGGGGTTTTTAATTAGCGTGTCCTGAATCAGGCAGCTTGAATATTTGAAGCCTGCTTGCCCTTGGGGCCTTGGCTTACTTCAAACGAGACTTTCTGGCCTTCCTTTAGCGTTTTGAAGCCATTCATGTTGATGGCGGAAAAATGCGCGAACACATCTTCGCCGCCGTCGTCGGGAGTGATAAAGCCGAAACCCTTGGAATCGCTGAACCACTTGACGGTACCTGTTGCCATAGAAATCATCCTCCACTTGGCGTTTTGCAGCCGCGAACTGCGTGCGGCCAACCGCTTGTTGTCTGATGCAATGCCAGAAAAGCCTTGAATCTCCAACCACCCAAAGTCCCTGATATCAGGGACTTTTCGGCTTTCTACGCCTATTCACGGGCTTTGACAAGGGTTTACAAAATTTTCCGCCCAGTGGGGTAAAGTATTGTCTCACCATCACCACAGACCATGGAGCCAACGATGAAGCACGCCGCACTGATTTTTTCTGCTCTTTTTGCCTTTGTTACAGCTCCCGTTATGGCCGATACGGCTCAACAAGCCCGCATGAAAGAGTGCAACGTCCAGGCCAAGGGCAAGACGGGTGATGAGCGCAAGAAATTCATGAGCGCCTGTCTGAAGGGCGACTCGCCCGCCGCAACCACATCGGGCAAAGCACCCACGCCGCAGCAGCAGCGCATGAAGGTTTGCAATACCGAGGCCAAAGGTAAAACCGGTGACGAGCGCAAGACATTCATGAGCGCCTGCCTCAAGGGTAAAAGCTGATCCAGCTCACATTCTTAGGCAAAGGCGCCAATTGGCGCCTTTGTTGTTTCGATGTTCGAAAATAGGCAAATGAAAACTCGCTGGGATATCTTTTGCACGGTCATCGACAACTATGGCGACATTGGTATCGCCTGGCGGCTGGCGCGCCAGTTGACAGAAGAATTCAATCAGTATGTGCGACTGTGGGTGGATGACCTCGAAAGCTTTCAGCGGCTGGAGCCCAGGATTGATGCATACAATCCAAGCCAGATGGTATGCGGCGTTGAAGTTTGCCAATGGACAGAGCCCTTGCCGGACATTGCTCCGGCACAGGTTGTTATCGAAGCGCTTGCCTGCCGCCTGCCGGATGCCTACCTGGAAAAAATGGCAGCAATGCCTATCAAGCCGGTCTGGATCAATCTCGAATATCTCAGTGCGGAAGACTGGGTGGAGAAGTGTCATGGGTTAAGCTCGCCTCACCCACGTCTGCCGCTGATCCAGACATTCTTCATTCCGGGCTTTGGCCCCGGCACGGGCGGGTTACTGGGCAGCCCGCGCCATCATGAAAAACTGGATGTCTGGCGGCGGCAAACCGGTGAACGGGCGCGCTTCTTGTCAGGCATGGGGATTGAGTCCTTGCCGGATCAGGCGCTGACCGTCTCGCTTTTTGCCTATGACAATCCGGCCATCGCGGGCCTGCTTGATGCGCTGGCGGCGTTTACCCGACCGGCATGTCTGATCGTGCCCGAGGGCAAGGCGTCCAGCCGTGTGGCGGCCTGGCTGGGGCTGGGAGAATTACGGCCCCGTCAGCCCGCGAATCGCGGCATGCTTGCCGTCCATCCCATTCCCTTTCTGTACCAGGACCAATATGACCACCTTCTGTGGGCGTGCGATCTCAACTGCGTGCGAGGTGAGGATTCCTTCGTTCAGGCCCAGTGGGCTTCACGGCCGCTGATCTGGCAGCCATATGTGCAGGAGGACGGCGCGCACTGGAAAAAGCTTCAGGCGTTTTTATCGTTGTATCGGCAAGGTCTTGAACCAGAAACCTTCGACCTGCTGGCCAGCGCTTGGCAGCTATGGAATGCGGGTGAGCGGGGCAAGCCTGAAATTTGGCACGACTATCTGGGGAAATTGCCCGAATTGAACCTTCATGCCGGCTACTGGCAAAGCCGGATCAAATCCTGGCCAAATCTTGCAAACGAGCTGTTCAAATTCGTTAAAGCCAGGATATAATCCCCTGTTTTTTTAAAGCCTATCAGGACGAAATATCATGAAAACCGCCCAGGAACTCCGCGCCGGCAACGTGGTGATGATCGGCAGCGACCCCATGGTGGTGCAGAAGGCCGAATACAACAAGTCTGGCCGCAATACCGCCGTGGTCAAGATGAAACTCAAGAACCTGCTTACCGGTGCCGGCACGGAAACCGTGTACAAGGCCGACGAGAAGTTCGACGTGGTCGTGCTCGACCGCAAGGAATGCACCTATTCCTATTTTGCCGATCCCATGTATGTCTTCATGGACAGCGAATACAACCAGTATGAAGTCGAAGCAGAAAACATGGGCGATGCGCTCAATTATCTGGAAGACGGCATGCAGGTCGAGGTCGTGTTCTATGACGGCAAGGCCATTTCCGTTGAATTGCCGACTACGGTCGTGCGCGAGGTGGAATACACCGAGCCCGCTGTGCGCGGCGATACTTCCGGCAAGGTGATGAAGCCCGCGCGCCTGAAGGGCACCAACTTTGAAATTCCGGTGGCGGCCTTCGTGGAAATCGGCGACAGGATCGAGATCGACACGCGGACCAACGAGTTCAAGCGCCGCGTTTGATCAAATCTTACATCGTGACGAAAAGGCAGCCTCGGCTGCCTTTTCAATCTGGGCATCAGGCAGCCTCGGCTGCCTTTTTCTTGTCCATGGCTTTACTTATCGAATCCACCATCGAGATGCCTGCGCCGAAGCTCCAGCCGGGTGCGTAATGCCTTTGCCATTTCCGCCTGAGTGACTTCACCGTCCTTGTCAGTGTCTATCCTGTCGAAATGCCTGGCTGCATTGGGATAGTGCCGCCGCAATTCCTCGCGGTCCAGGCTGCCATTGCCACTGCGATCGGCATCGCGGAATCGCTGAATGGCGCGGTCCCGTAAAAACTGGCGACGTTTTTCCAGGTTTTCCCGACCATACAGTTCATTCGAGTATTGATCGAGATCGCCGCGCAGGTCTTCGCGCTCGCTATTGCTCAGCCGGGCATTCGGTGCCTGGGCCAGGGTAAAGTTCGCATGGGCCAGGCTGGCCCAGGCGATCAAACATGAAAGAAGCAATCGGGCAAACATGCTGACTTTGTGCGGCGCGAATCAATTGCGGTTCGGGCTTGAGCCTGGTCCCCAGACAAGGCATGGGGGGTTATTGTCACGGTCGATTGCCAAAACGGGAAGGCTGAAACTGGCAGCAAAAAGAATCATGGCCAGGGAACTGTCATTCATGACTTGCTCCTTACGACAAGTGGTTACGGGACTACTGTGCCTTTGGCCGCTTTTCTTGATCATGCGTCTCGCTGTAGATATTCTTCGACAAATTGTCCAGGTCCTGGTGCATGTCCTTGCGCTCTTCACGGGTCATGACGCCATCCGATTTGTAGGCGCGTTCCTGTGCGCGGATTTCGCGGTGTTCCTGCATCAGGTCGCGAGTTTCCGAACGGGTCAGCTCGCCGGACCGTACACCCTGCTTGATGCGTTCAGCCTGGTGGTGCTGACGGGCATTGACGCCTGGATCGCGGTTCTTGAAATGGCGGTGGCCATCGGCCAAGGCGGGAATGCTGGCGACTGAAAAGACGGCTGCGAGGGTGGCGGTGATAACGGTAATCCTGTTCATGGTATTTCCCCTTCTTGTGGTTTGACGGATAAGTATTGTGGCTTCGATTGGCTTGTCCACGCTGTGCATTGTGAACAGTCTATGTAAATGGGATTTGTCTGTCAGCGAAAGTTGTGTAAACCTTTATTGCCGGGACCCGGTCCGGAAACATTTGGAAACAATTCCATGGCCAGTGTCACTACCATAAGCCCATGAATGCACGCATCCTGGTGGTAGACGATGATTTGCGGTTACGCGATCTGCTCGAACGTTATCTGAACGAGCAGGGTTTCGATGTCCGCACGGCAGTTGATGGTGCTGACATGGACCGGGAACTGGACGGAACGCACTTTGATGCACTGGTGCTGGACCTGATGCTGCCGGGCGAGGACGGCCTGTCGATCTGCCGTCGCCTGCGTGTTTCACATCCTGATCTTCCTGTTGTCATGCTTACGGCCAAGGCGGATGAGATCGATCGCATCGTCGGCCTGGAAATGGGCGCGGACGATTACCTTGCCAAGCCTTTCAATCCGCGCGAGCTGGTTGCGCGCCTGCGCGCAGTTCTGCGCCGCCGGGCGGTCACGATGCCCGGTGCGCCCGCGCTGGACGGAGAGGAAGTACGTTTTTCCGGGTTTGTCCTCAAACTCGGCAGCCGCGAACTGATGAAGGGAGAGACACGTCTTCCGCTGACTGGCGGCGAGTTCGCCATTCTCAAGGTACTGGTGACGCACCCTCGCCGTGTGCTCAGCCGCGAGCAGCTCATGGAAAAAGCGCGAGGCCGCGAACACGAAGCCTTCGACCGTGCCATCGATGTGCAGATCTCGCGTTTGCGCAAGCTGATTGAAACCGACCCGTACCAACCCAGGTACATCCAGACCGTGCGCGGTCACGGCTACGTGTTTGTGCCCGATCCATGAACTGGCTTCCCGACAGTCTGCTGGCCCGTACTGTGTGGCTCATTGCCGGCCTGCTCCTGATCAGCCAGTTGGCCTGGCTGACATTGTTTGGCCTGTACGAACGCGAACCCAGGGCGAAACAGATCGCCCACCGCGCGGCCGCCATCGTCAATCTCACGCGAGCCGCCTTGCTTGCGGCCCGGCCTGACAAGCGCAGGGACTTGCTGGTCGAATTGTCACGCAAGGAGGGTGTACAGGTCATTCCGGTCGAGTACGATGAAGTGGATGTTCCGCCGCCATCGAGTCCGTTGCTGGCCAGGGTGGCAGACGAAATCCGCCGCGAACTGGGCGAACACACCCTGGTGGCATTCAACGAGGAGGATGAAGAGGGTTTATGGGTGAGCTTTGCGATCGACACGGACGAATACTGGGTAGTGATGCCTCGAACCGGGCAAAGCCCACCCCTGCCCTGGGCGTGGATCGGCTGGGGCGCAGGCGTGATGCTGTTGTCGGTGTTGGGCGCCTGGCTCATGGTGCGGCGCATCAACCGGCCGCTGGTCGATGCCTCGAAAGCGGCCGCCATGCTGGGTCAGGGCAAGACGCCGCCCACTCTCGATGAGCACGGACCGCGGGAA
The DNA here is from genome assembly GCA_013389025.1 of Hydrogenophilaceae bacterium. GTDB lineage: Bacteria > Pseudomonadota > Gammaproteobacteria > Burkholderiales > Thiobacillaceae > UBA6918. The sequence goes on along the minus strand of JACAED010000068.1, from coordinate 14,494 downwards.
ATCGCAACGCTTGGCGTCGCCTTCAACCGGATGAAGGATGATTTGTCGGCGATGGAACACAACCGCAGCCTCATGCTTGCAGGCATTTCCCACGATTTGCGCACGCCGCTTTCACGTCTTCGGCTGGCGGTGGAAATGAATGTTTCCAACGACCGGGAGCGCAATGCCATGATCCGGGACATCGAGGACATGGACGGGCTGACCCGGCAATTTCTGGATTTTGCCCGGCGCGAATCCGAGGAAGCCCCACAGGAAATCGACATCAGTGATCTGGTGAAATCCATGGCTGACCGGTTTGCTTTGCTCGGAAAGCCGATTACGACTTCAGGCCAGACATGCCGCCTGCACGCACGTCACAAAGCCCTGACGCGCGCGCTGGACAATCTGATCGAGAATGCCTTTCGCTATGGCGCGTCTCCCGTGGCGATAGACATTCGGACTGAAGACAGGCAATGCCTGATCAGCGTTCTTGATGGAGGCCCTGGCCTGGCCGAGGCTGAACTGCAACGGGTCAAAAAGCCGTTCTTTCGCGGCAATTCGGCCAGGACGAATGCGCAGGGCACGGGGCTGGGTCTCGCCATTGCCGATCGCATCGCGCGACTGCATGGCGGCAGCCTGACGCTCGTCAATCGGCCAGAAGGCGGACTGGAGGCCAGGCTTTCACTGCCGCTGGCCTGAAGCCAGATTCATTTTTTCCAGCCGCTGGCACAGCGTGTCGATAATGCGCCGTGACAGATGTGCCGAGTGGCGCATCAGATCTTCGAGTATGTTTGGGGGCAGGGCAAGCACCACCACGTCGGATTCTGCGCGCACGGTGGCGGTGCGTTTTTCCTTGAGCAAATAGGCCATTTCGCCAAACAGCTCGCCTTCGCTCAGTGTCCCCAGTTTGCGCTCGCCGGTTTCGGTATTTTTGTAAATGCCAACCTCGCCGGCGTAGAGAAAGAATGCGGTTTCCGACTGGTCGCCTTCCTCGATGAGCGTATCACCGGGCGAAAAGCTTTTGCCATAGCGTTCCAGCAGGCGGTTGGCCCGGCCAAACACATAGGCCTCCAGTTTGTTTGCTCCATACCCCTCGCCACGCAGAAAAAGTTTTTCCAGCGCTTCGACATCCACCTTGCCCACGGCAAACAGGCACTGCGCCCAAAGGTAGAATACAATGCAGGCGAAATAGGCGCCAATGAGCACGAACACCGCGCCACCCAGCGCGCCATAGAGCGATTTGTATTTTTCCAGCTGGAAGAAATGCCCAAACAGGGCAAACAGCAGAAACAGGCTGATTGAGGCGAGCAAGGCAATGATGGCGGTTTCGCGTGCTTTCGGGCGTTCGATCGGCAGTCGCCAATAGGCCAGAAACACCAGCAGCCAGATCATTAACAGCACAAAGATGGCATTGATTATCTTCAGGAGCGTGGCCTGCAATCCGCCAATCAGTTCCACGCTCGAAAAAAAGCTCAGCACAGTCTGGGCAATGCCTGCCAAACCAAGCAGGCCCAACGCCACGGGGATGATGATCAAGGGCAGCAGCCAGGAGGTAACCAAACGCCGCTTGATGTCGGCCGGAAAAATGACCTTGAATGCCGACTGCACGGCGTTGACCATTCCGCGAGAAGACAGCAGCAGTGTCAGCACCCCCACGCCGCCTGCCGCAAGCCGGGTCTGCCGGGGAAGAAAACCGACTTCAGTCAGCATTTCCAGGTGCAGCTGGTTGTAGAGCTCGGCAAACAGCATGGTCGCTGGCACGTAGGTTTCGGCCAGTTTGCCCAGCCATTGCATGGCATAGGACAGCAAAAGCAGAAGGGGGGTGGCGGACAGCATGAAGTAGAACGCCGTGGCTGCCGCATGATTTTGCAGACTGTTCCTGAAAAACAGCCGCAAAGTGGTGTATCCGATCTGCTCCAGCCAATCGAGCGTGGATTGCCGGGGAAGGGGAGGAAGCTTCATGACTGGCAATGTACCCCAAATCGGTCATGCGCTAAACGTGTTGCCCCGCCACCCAGCCCGAAGACCACGCCCACTGAAAATTGTAGCCGCCCAGCCAGCCGGTGACATCGACGACTTCGCCAATGAAGAAAAGCCCCGGCACCTTGATCGCCTCCATGGTTCTGGAAGACAGCGCGCGGGTATCCACCCCGCCCAGCGTGACTTCGGCCTTGTTGTAACCCAGCGTGCCCGAAGGAGTTAGCGGCCACGCGTTGAGCAACTGCGCGATCTGTTGCAGCTTTTTTGCTGAAAGCTCGGACAGCGGGCGGTCAATACCCTGCAAGGCGCACCATTCCTGGCCGAAGCGGCGTGGCAGGATGCCGGCAAGCAGGCTGGGCAAGGTAATGTTCTGCTTGCGGTGCGTATTCAGCCAGGCTTTGGCATCCTCGTCTGGCAGCAGGTTGAGCATGACGGGATGCCTGTTTCCGGTTTGGTAGTCCTGCATCTGCCAATAGCTGGAAACCTGCAAAATCGCCGGGCCGGATAATCCCCGGTGCGTGATCAGCGTCTCTTCGCGGAACAACGGCGCATGCTTGCCGCACGTGGTGATGGTACTGAAGGAAAGCCCGGCCAGCGGCTTCAGCGTGTTCAGCGTTTCGGGCGGCAGGGCCAGCGGCACCAATGCCGGCCTGGGCGGCACGACTGGAATGTTGAACTGCTCGGCAAGCCGGTAGCCAAACGGGCTCGCACCCAGCGCGGGCGCGGCCAGGCCGCCGGTGGCAACGACGAGGGACGCGCATTCGAAATGTCCCTCACTGGTCTCTATCCGGAAACGGGCGCTCTGCCCGCTGTCCTGCCCTGGCATAGCGGTTATGGCTTTCACCTCACAAGGATATGCCCATTCCACCCCGCCCTTGTCGCATTCGCTTTTCAGCAGGGTGATGATGTCATGCGCGCTGTTGTCGCAAAACAGCTGGCCAAGCGTTTTCTCGTGATACGGGATGTTGTGTCGCTCAACCAGTCTGATGAAATCATGCTGGCTGTATTGGGCCAGCGCCGATCGGCAGAAGTGAGGGTTTTGCGACAGGAAGTTTTCCGGGCCAACCGTGCGGTTGGTGAAATTGCAGCGCCCGCCGCCGGAAATGCGTATGCGCTCGCCGATTCTGGCGGCATGATCGATCAACAGCACCCTGCGGCCACGCTGCCCGGCCTGGGCGGCGCACATCATGCCGGCGGCGCCGGCGCCGATGATGAGGGCGTCAAATTTCATCCAGACAGGTAATCGGGTTATTGCCAGTCGTGAGTATGCCAGTGCCGGTGCTCAAATTCGCCATGATGATGGCGATGCGTGTGCGCCAGATTGGCAGCAACAAGCAGATCAAGATGACCCAGAAAATTTTTGATCGGCCCATCGTAGATCAAGCGGTGATCCTCGCCCAGCACCAAGGCGCGCGCGCCCAGTTCGGGCGCCAGGCTGAGGTTATGGGTGGTTGTAAGCAGTGTGACACGCAGCCCAGCGAGAAAATCCACCAGCCAGCCGGTCGATCGAGGGTCGAGGGCGGCGGCCGGTTCGTCCAACAGCAGCAGCCTGGGTTCAACGGCCAGCAGGGCAGCGAGGGCCAGCTTTTGTTTTTCACCCCCGGAAAGCGTGAAGGGCGGTCGTTCGAGATAAGCGCTCAGACCCAGCAAGTCAGCCCAATGACTGACCCGCTCATCGATATTACTCCATCCCAGTTGGCGCGGGCCAAAAGCGATTTCGTCGTAAACCGTGGGATTGAACAACATCACATCGGGATTCTGGAACAGAAGCGCCACTTCTTTCCTGAATATGCGGCGCATGGCGCCCTGCTTGAGGTGCAGGGAGGTGATGGGCTGGCCTTGATAGAAGACCTGTCCTGCTCGAGGTGTAATGAGGCCATCGAGTATTTTCAGGAGCGTGGATTTGCCGCTGCCATTGCAGCCCAGCAAGACGACTTTTTCTCCCTCGGCAATTGAAAAGCTGATTTCATTCAGGCTGATCTTGTCGCCGTAGTGGTGGGTCATGTTTTCGACGCGGATCATTTGAACAAGCCGCGGGACTTCAAGGCCTGGGCCGATTCGTGCGCATGGCCCAGTGATTTGTCCACCAGCCAGCCTGCCGCATGTGCAACTGCGCGGTAGCGGTCGCGCAGACTGGCGGGGCGGATGCTGCGGCTGTGCAGTCCCATGCGGAATTCATCCAGTACGCGTTTGAGCCCGATGGACTGGCTGACGGCCAGCACCAGCAGGAAAGAAAATCGCCTGGAAACACTCAGGGCCTGAAACAGGTTGACGCGTGCGATAACCAGAAACGTCAGCATGGCCATCAATAATACCCGTAAGTTGACAGTAACCAGCCAGTCCAGCGGCAAGGTGTCAAAGGCCAGCCAACGGTAGCCTGCGTAGGCAGCAGAAACAATGCCGCTGAATGCAATCGTCGTCACGATGGCGCGGCGCACCATACGCATCGCGTCGCGTCCGCAAAGCAGCAGTGTGGCCAGGAGGCCGCCTGTCAGCCAGGCAGGCGATGTCGTCCACGAGGCTATGATGATGGCCACCAGATAAGCAAGCAGCTTGATGCGCTCAGACATGCTCGTAGCGTCTACGTAACCGTTCGATCAAACGCCCGCCAAGCAGGGTCAGCACGCCTTCGCCCAATCCCAGCAATGCATGGGGGATGAGCAGGGCGGGCAGAGTGATATCCCACCCAAATGGAAAATAAAGCGGCAAGCCTTTTTCATCGCTTGCCATGAGAGGCTGCGCGCCCAGGGCCAGCGCAATCAGCAGCGAGGGCAGGACCAATCCTGTCCAGCCTGCGAAAAACAGCGCCGCACCGCGATGAATGGGATTCAAAAACAGATAGGCGCCTCTTGCAGACAGAGAGCCAAAAAACCCCATGGCGAGGGCATTGAGTGGCAGCGTGGTGATGCCGCCATCACCAAACAGCAGTGCCTGGATTGCGAATACCAGGGAAGCCGCCATGAAGGCATTCCAGAATCCAAAGCTTGCGGCCAAAAGCCCGACGCCGGTGACATGGGCGCTGGTGCCGCCTGGTAGCGGCAGGGCCAGGAACGAAAGCGCGAACGAGGCAGCAGTGAGGGAGGCCAGCCAGGGCAGGGTGGCTTCATCCAGATTGTCTGACAGCCTTTTTGCGCCAAAAGCCCATAAACCGGCGGCCACCCCATAGAGGGGCAGATACATTTGCGGGGCAATAAAGCCGTCGGGGATGTGCATCGAAAGGGATCAGAACAGGGCGGAGAAGGTGACGATGAAGCGATATTGCTCCTTGCCTTCGGCGCCTTGCTGCTGGCTTTCTTCATTCAGATCAGTCCAGACAGGTTTTTTCAGGGCCAGGCCCAGGCTCAGGTTGTCCTTGTACACGCGCGCGCCCACCACGCCGTAGAGGATGTCGCCCCCTGTGGCCGTGGCGGGTATGCCATCTTCCACATCCCGGCCCAGGCGCAGGAAGTTGAGTTCCACGTTGCCGTCCAGGCGAAACCTGCTTTCCGGGTGGGTGATCAGACGGTAGGACAGGGCGCCGTTGACCCGGGTCTCGGTGCCGAACTGCACACGAATGCCCGCAGGGTTGCCTCCCACGGGGTCGGGGTCATAGTGGTATTCCTGGAAACGGATCTGGCCGGCCTCGAGGACCAGGGTGGCTTTGTCGTCGAGTTGCTTGGTCGCGGTCACGCCGTAGCTGAAACTGGACTTGCCGAAGCCCAGGGCCATGCCCGGGTCGATGCTGGTGTCGGGCAGGCGGTGGTTGGCGTCCCCCGTGGGAAGGGAGAGTCCGCCATAGAACGTGAAGTGCCAGTCCATGAGGTCATCCAGGCTTTCGTTGGCGGGCACCCGCATCAGGCCGTCATCGTATTTGAAGCCCACCACGCCCATGACGGACAAATCCGTGAAGCCCCTGGATTCGAATCCCCCGGGGGTGTCCTGTTTGATGTTGTAAGGCTGGAAGAGGTAAGCGGACAGCCAGGGCCTGAAACCGTAGCCCAGCCCCAGCATCCAGTATTGGTTGTAATCGTTTTCCGGCGGGGGAAGGATGCCCTGCTTCGATTCGGCATGATCCACCTTGAGATAGGCCAGCCACTTGCCCTGTGGCAGGGTGGCGGAGCTGGATGTTTCCACCGGGGCGCCCGGGCCTTCCAGGCCGGCGGCGCCCAGCGAGGCCACGCCGTGGTGGGCCAGGGCGGGCGCTGTGGCGAGGGCAGACAGGAGCAGGATCGGGGCCGATCGCTTCATGTTTTTTTCCGTTTCAGGTACAGGTTGATGAATCCGAACAGGCCCAGGATCAGGGCCACGCCAACCACGATGCGGCCGTAGCGCTCAAAGACGGGCTTGTCGCTGCCGGTCAGGGTGGCGGCGGCATCCGTGGTCAGGGTGAAGTCGAGGCCATGGCCGTCCTTGGAGATGGCCTTGACGCGCCACGTGCCGGCCCGCTCCGGCAGGAAGGCGATGCGCCCCCGGGCGTCGGTGCGCCCCACCTGGACGGGCAGTTTTTCGCCTTCCGGATAGATCTCGTAGGCTTCGAAGGAAAAGGCGGTGTTGTCTGCGTAAAACAGCTTCACCACAACGGCTTGGCCGCCGGTGACGGTGTATTGCAGGTCATGTGCACTAGCCTGAGGGATGGCTGTCAGTAGCAGAGCAGGATAGAAGATTCGTGCGGCCTTCATGGCAACTGCTCACTTGATTTCGAACTGCAATGAGGAAGCGTGTACCGCCTTGTCTGCCTTGCCGTCGTTCAATGGCAGCTCGATGCTTGCCTGGATCAGCTGGAAACCTGCCTTTTGCAGGCGAATATTCACGTATCCTTCCTTATCCGTAATGCCTCGCGGCTTTCCAAAGTAAGCAACAGTAGCGCCCGCGACCGGCTTGCCTTGGTAAAAGGCGCGCAGGTGCAGCTTGTCGCCTGTTTTTAGCAACAGGGGATTTTCCTGCGGCACCAGTTCCATTTCCTGTGTCAGGGAGCGGGAAAGGCCGACGCCCCACTGATCGATGCGCTTGATGCCTTCGATTGACAACCAGCTATCGATGACGGTGCCCGCTTCCGTTTTGGGCAGGTTCTTGGTGCCATAGGGCGTCTTGCTCCAGTAACCGCTGGAGATCATGAACCAGCTTGCCGAACAATTGCCCTTGAGCGTGGCTGGATAAGTCAGGGCCTTCTCGGTCTTGATTTCCTGACCGTCGGTGGCCATGCATAGCGCCTGTTTGACGCTGTCCGGCTTGTATTCCAGCTTTTTTTCACCCTCATGTTCTGAGCGTTCATGTCCATATGTCAGGGTATGCAAATCGCCATTGCGTTCTATCCATAGATCATGAGCAGAGGCAGGCAGTGCAAGAATGCCGAGAAGTATTAATGGTTGAAGTTTCATCAGGCCAATACCCCGGTTGTTTGGAACAGTATAGCCCTAAGTGTGAAGAATAATTATTACGTAATACTCACAGGTAAAAAATCAGGTCTTGGGCCGGCTATGAACATGTCCGGAAATGAAGCGGTCATGGTGATGGTGGCTTGCCTGGGCCATTTCGACTGGTACCAGATTAAGCTGCCCATGGCGTACTCCACGTTCGGCAGACAGCTTCTCGGCAAAGGCGCGGACATCTTTCGTGTGTCCACGAAGGAACAGGGTCTCAAGGCAATTATCGTGATCCAGATGGACATGCATGGAAGACACCACTAGGTCATGAGCCTGATGTTGAAGACTGGTCAAGCGCTCGGCCAGATGACGTTCGTGGTGGTCATAGACATAGGAAAGAATGGCGACGCAGTGGGGCGCTTCATCTTTTTCGAGCCGTTGCGTTTCAAGCAAACGACGGATGATGTCACGCACGGCCTCGGAACGGTTGGCGTAACCGCGTTCCCGTATCAGTTTGTCAAAGTTCTGCGCCAGGGATTCATCAAGAGAAATCGTAATGCGATCCATGAGTTGGCTCGATGGTTGAGTAAAAAGGGTTGGCCGATTCAGGCGGTGATGTTAAACCCAATTGTCAGGCATCAACAAACAGGCCGTGTGAAATGACAGTCTGGACACCCTGAAAAAGTGATTTCCCCTTCATGCAGCACATGTTTTGTCCAGAGAGGGAATGATTTGAGGATGTCCGGCAAGAGATCAACACGATGGGTCTATACTTCGAATGTGGCGTAATAATGTTTTAACAATTTTCAGATCTTCAAACGCATGGAAAAGCATCTCGGCCAAAGGGATCATCGTTTTCGCACGCTGTTTGAGTCTTCGCCAGACCCGGCCTGGATCATTGACAACAATCATTTCGTGGAATGCAACCAGGCAGCGGTTGCCATGCTCGGTTATCCCAGCAAGGAAGCCTTGCTCAACACGCATCCCTCGGAGCTTTCTCCGGAATATCAGCCGGATGGCGAGGATTCCTTCAGCAAAGCCGAGCGCATGATGGCCATTGCGCTGGAGCGCGGTCTTAACCGTTTTGAATGGGTTCACAAGCGGGCAGACGGCAGCACTTTCTTTGCCGAAGTCACCCTTTCCGCCATTTCGCTTGATGACAGAAGAATCATCTATTGTGTATGGCGCGACATTACCGACCGCAAACAGGCCGAAGACACCATCAAGCGGGACAGGGAGCAGCAGGCCACGCTGCGCAAGCTACTCGAAACCGTGCACAAGGGCGGCGCGCTTGAAGAAACGCTGGATGAGTGCCTGAGACAGTTATTGGCCATATCCTGGCTGTCCATTCTTCCCAAGGGCGGAATCTTTCTGATGGACGATGGCGGCCAGAACCTTCGACTGGTCGTGTCCCGCAATCTGTCTCCGGAAATCCGGACTTTCTGCGCTCGTGTAGAGCTGGGGCTATGCCATTGCGGCCGCGCCGCATCCACTCGGCAGATGCAATATGCCCATTGCGTGGATGAGCGCCACGAAATCATCTATCCGGGCATTGTCGACCACGGCCACTACAGCGTGCCCATCCTGTCGGGCAGTCAGTTGCTGGGCGTGCTGGTGTTGTATCTTCCAACCGGATTCAAGCGCGATGCCATCAAGGAACAATTCATTTTGTCCGTGACCGACATCCTTGCGGGCTTCATCAGCCGCAAGCGCACGGAAGCCGCGCTGGCCGATCATCAGGCGCACCTGGAGGAATTGGTGTCGACACGCACCGCCGAACTGGTGGCCGCGCGCAACGAAGCCGAGCGGTTGGCGCGCGTGAAAAGCGAATTCCTGGCCAACATGAGCCACGAGATCCGCACGCCGCTCAACGCTGTTCTGGGCATGGCCACAATCGGCTTGCGCATTTCAGGAAGCCAGCCATGCCGGGAGCATTTTCAGCACATCCAGGATTCCGGACAGCACCTGCTGGGCATCATCAACGACATTCTCGATCTCTCCAAGCTCGATGCGGGGAGAATCAAGCTGGAAACGCATCCGTTCCAGCTGGTTCCTGTCGTGGAGCAAGCCATCAATCTGGTTGCCGGACATGCGCGGGAGAAGAACTTGTCGCTATCCATGAACCTGGCTGCGGATTTGCCGACCTGGGTCAGTGGGGATTCCCTGCGTCTGCGTCAGGTGCTGGCCAACCTGCTCAGCAATGCCGTCAAGTTCACTCATCAGGGCGGGATCACGCTGACGGTATCCAGGGAAGGGCAAGCCACGCTTTTCACCGTGACGGATACCGGCATCGGCATCAGCCCTGAACAGGCCGCATGTCTGTTCTCGCCTTTCGAGCAGGCCGACAGTTCCACGACTCGAAAATATGGCGGTACCGGGCTGGGACTGGCCATCAGCCGCAACCTGGCCACGCTGATGGGGGGCGAAATCACGGTGCAAAGCGTGCCGGGCAAGGGCAGCAGCTTCACATTGCGTCTGCCATTGCCGGTATCCGTGCCTTCCATTCCGGCCATCGCGGAGCATCCGAATCCTGTCCCAGCCAGCGCGAAAAGGCTTACAGGCTTGAAAGTGCTCGCTGCGGAAGACGTGGAAGTCAACCGCCTGATTCTCGAAGACCTGCTGGTCCATGAAGGCGCACAGGTCCAATTTGCCGTCAATGGCAAGGAGGCGCTGGAACAGCTTGAAAAAGCAGGCGTCAGCAGTTTCGACGTGGTGCTCATGGATATCCAGATGCCGGTGATGGACGGGCACGAAGCAGCCCGACGCATCCGCGAACTGGCGCCAGCCCTGCCGGTGATTGGTCTGACCGCGCATGCCCTGCCGGAAGAGCGGCAGCGTTGCCTTGAGTCCGGCATGCTGGAGCGCGTCACCAAACCGGTTGACATCGATACACTGGTGGATGTCATTTCCAGGCATGTCATGTGGGAGCGGGGCGTGGACGGCGTTCTGGCAGGCAACGGGACGTCTGACGCTGTCAATAAAGGACTGCCCCCACAACAGGGGCTCCCCCCGGTCCCGCTGATCGATTGGACAGCCTTGACCAGGCGTTATCAAGGTCGCAGTGATTTCGTCGTTCGTCTGCTTGGCGTGGCGCGAACTTCGCTGTCCAGTACGCCCGACAAACTGCGCAACGCCATTCGGCAAAACGACCTTGATGAAATCAGGTTCATTGCGCACAGCCTCAAAGGCTCATCAGGCAATCTGGAAGCAGCGAAACTGATGGAACTAGCCAGGGAAACCGAATTGAGTGCACGACTAGGCACGACGGATGCCTACAAACTTGCCGAAGAACTTGCCAGACTTGTCGAGGCGCTATTGGTCGAGTTGAGCCACAAACCCCCATCGGGCCACTGGTCTGATCGATAAAGCGATGGCAACACAAAGGCCCAGCTTGAGGCCATGAGTACAAAACGCTTACCCAGGGGCGTCATTGCGCTCGGCCTCGTCAGCCTGACCATGGATCTCTCGTCGGAGATGATCCACAGCCTGTTGCCGGTTTTTTTGGTGACGGTACTGGGCGCTTCGGCGATGTCGGTGGGCTTGATCGAAGGCATAGCCGAAGCCACCGCCGCTGTCGCCAAGGTGTTCTCGGGTGTGTTGTCAGACTGGTTTGGGCGCAGGAAACCGCTGGTGCTGCTGGGATATGGCCTGGCAGCCTTGACCAAGCCGCTGTTTCCGCTGGCCACGGGTATTGGCGCAGTGCTCACCGCACGCTTTCTCGATCGCGTTGGCAAGGGCCTGCGTGGCGCGCCGCGCGATGCGCTGATTGCCGATATCACACCCAAAGCGCAACGAGGGGCAGCCTATGGCCTGCGCCAGGCAATGGATACGGTGGGCGCATTTGCCGGCCCCTTGGTGGCAATGGCCCTGATGGCGGCAAGCCATGACGACTTTCGCTTGGTGTTTTGGGTAGCGGTGGTGCCAGCTATCATCTGCGTGCTGCTCATCGCGTTTGGCGTCGAAGAACCCGAAGCCACGCGCCCTGTGGCCCAGCCACGTCTTCCCATCAGCCGTGACAACTTCGCGCGGCTGTCGTCCCGCTTCTGGTGGGTGGTGGCATTTGCCACCGTGCTGACGCTGGCGCGGTTTTCCGAGGCTTTTTTGCTGCTGCGCGCGGAGAACGTGGGCCTGGCCGCAACCTGGGTGCCGGTGATCCTGATCGTGATGAACGTGGTCTATGCAGCAAGCGCCTATCCTTTCGGCAGAATTTCTGACAACGGCAGCCGCCGTGCGCTTCTGATATGGGGCGTGATCTTCCTGATTGCGGCGGACATCGTCCTCGCGCTGGCTGCCAGCATCTGGGCCGTGGGGCTGGGCGCCGCCCTCTGGGGGCTGCACATGGGCGCAACCCAAGGCCTGCTTTCGGCCCTGGTTGCCGACGCGGTGCCAGCCGACCTGCGCGGCACCGCCTTTGGCATCTTCAATCTGGTAAGCGGCATCGCGCTGCTTGCCGCCAGCGTCATTGCCGGTGGCCTGTGGACGCTGCTGGGCCCGGCGATGACCTTTTACGCCGGGGCGGCATTTTCGCTGGTGGCGCTGCTGGGCTTGTCTTTCAGGCGCTGATTGTTTGGCTGACCCGCATGTGATCCTCCCACACGCGCCCGATGCAATGGGCGCGGTCAACCGCCGCAGCACCCGTCTGTGCCACCTGCCTGAACCGGCGGGCAGGGCACGGTGCCGTAAGAGCAATACACGCAGCAATCGCCCGGCCTGGGCTTGAGCAGAGTGCGGCACTTTTCGCACTCATAAAACCACTGGCAGAAGTCGGTGGGCATCGTCTCGGTTTTGGCGTGGCCGCAAACCGGGCAGGTCAGGGTCGATTGCAAGACTACCGCAGTCACTTGGCGGCTCCCACCACGGTCGAGGGATAACCTGCGTCCTTGGTGGCGCGTGTGAGGGCTTCGACATTTGCCTTCGCATCATCGAATGTCACCCTGGCCTCACGCTGATCCAGGTTCACGTCGATCGTGCTGACGCCGGAGACCTTGGTCAGCGCCTTCTTGACTGTGATCGGGCAAGCGGCGCAGTTCATGCCCGGCACGGACAGCGTGACACTCTGCGTGGCCGCCCAGAGGGGCGAGGTCATCGCGTCCAACACGACCAGGGCAAGGAGTTTTTTCATGGCAGTTTCCTTTCAGTAGAACCAGGGCGCGATCAGCGGGAATGCGAGCGCGACGATGACCAGCGCCACCACGATCCAAAACAAGACCTTGTAACTGCGGTTGACCTGCGGCAGCGCGCAGACCTGCCCCGGCTCACAGGCGGCAACGGGACGCCAGATGCGCCGGTACGCGAACAACAGTGCCACCAGCGCCGCACCGATGAAGTAGGGTTGATACGGCTCGAGCAGGGTCAGATTGCTGATCCACGCGCCGGAGACACCCAGCGTGACCAGCACCAAGGGGCCGAGGCAGCAGGTGGACGCAGGGATGGCCGCCAGACCGCCGGCCAACAGTGCGCCGCACCCGTCGCCGCGTTGAGATTCAATGGGGGAATCTGGTTTCATGAGTTAAGCTTACTTCCGTACTTAAGTACGGAGTCAAGTGCCATGAACGAACTACCCGAAACCCTGACCATCGGCGGCCTGGCCAAAGCAGCCGGGGTCAATGTCGAAACGATCCGCTTCTACCAGCGCAAGGGTTTGATGCGGGAGCCCGACCGCCCGCCGGGCGGTATCCGCCGCTACGGCGAGGCGGCTCTGGCGCGCGTGCGTTTCATCAAGTCCGCTCAGCACCTGGGCTTCAGCCTCGACGAAATCGCGGACTTGCTCAAACTCGAGGATGGATCGCATTGCACCGAGGCCCGCGAGCAGGCCGAGCACAAGCTGGCGGACGTGCGCGCCAAGCTCGCAGATCTCCAACGCATTGAGAAAGTCCTGAAAGAACTGGTGCAGCGCTGCTGCGCCGCAAGCGGAGAGGTGCGTTGTCCGATGATCCAGGCGCTACAGGAGGCATGACGATGGAGCTCGTAAAAGTTGCCTTCCTGTTTGCCGTGACGGCAGTGGCTGAGATCGTTGGCTGCTATTTGCCTTGGCTGGTACTGAAGCAGGACAAGTCGGCATGGCTGCTGTTGCCAGCGGCCTTTTCCTTGGCGCTGTTCGCCTGGCTGCTGACATTGCATCCAACGGCCGCCGGGCGAACCTATGCCGCTTACGGCGGCATGTACATCGCCGTGGCGCTGGTCTGGTTGCACGTCGTAGACGGGATTGCCTTGAGCCGCTGGGACGTTGTTGGCGCGGCCATCGCTCTGGTCGGCATGGCTGTCATCGCACTGCAACCGGCAACGGAGGCGTGACGCCCCGCTGTTCTCCGTTCTCGGTCGCTTGCGCCATGCAGACGAACAGCGCAACTGCTCACCCACAAACCCGCGAAAACAGCCGACTTCGGCACTTGCACGGTCAAGAGACCAGCAGAGAACAGAGAGAGAAAAACGGATAAAAGCGCACCTGAAACGGCGACTTCCGGAGGGGGCGTGCTCAAGAGGGCAAGACCAGAAACCGCGCCAGAACTGGCGCTTTGGGCAAAAAAATCCCAACCGATAAGGGTTGGGGTTTTGGTAAATGGTGGAGCCGGCGGGAATCGAACCCGCGTCCGCAAGCCCTCTACAGGCAGTTCTACATACTTAGTCCGGTGTTTTGTTTTTAACCTGGCTCACGCCCGCCGAACAGGCTTGAGTCAGGCGAGTGGCCTTGGATTTAACCCCAAGCCAAGCCACCCGGCCTGGGGCGATCCTGCTAAAGTGACTCTGCTGCCGGTTTTACCCGGCCCAGCCCGCAGGCTGACTGGTGCAGAGTCTGGCGCAATTAAGCGGCCAGAGCGTAGTTTTCGTCGTTTGCGACTATTGGTTTTCAGTTGGATTTACGAGGTGCTCTGACCCTCGGTATGCCCCGCTCTGCTTTGCGACCCACGTCGAAACCAGGTCGGCCCCGGTATCTGGTGTGCTGTTCAGTGGTCTCATTCTAGCTTTCCAGGGTTGAATCGGAAAGCAAAGAATGGACTTTATGTGGTTGGGATCGTTCAAATATCAAGTGGAAATCCCCCGGCTCGCAGGTCCGCCACCCGGTTTATCAAGGGGGTTAGCCCGGATATTTCATCAATGAGAGGTCGGCACAACCTTTAGACCCGCATAAAATCAGCTTGCGAGAAGATTTTGCGAGGAGTTGTGCCGATGCCAAAGTGTACCGCTGATGAGAT
>JACAED010000063.1 GCA_013389025.1 Hydrogenophilaceae bacterium | reverse complement strand
TTGCGGGTGTCGCGTTCCTGCTTTTCCACGTAGTAGCCGGCTTCGACCTTGGAGCCGGCCTCGGTGATGGCGGTCTTGATGCGGTAGACGTCGTAGTTGACGTTGACGCCGTCGGCCACGGCCATTTCGTGGTTGTATTCCATCACCAGGTTCTGGTGGAAGAAGCCGAAGGTCTGCTTGCCCGGCGTGGCGGTGAGGCCGACGAGGTAGGCGTCGAAGTATTCCAGCACCTGCGCCCACAGGTTGTAGATGGAGCGGTGGGCCTCGTCGGTGACGATGATGTCGAAGGTCTCGATGGGGATATTCGGGTTGTATTCGATGGGCTCGATCGTGCTTAACAGGGCGCCGCCATACGGCGTTGCTCGGGTCGCTGCGCTGCTCATTGCACTATCAGGCAACTCCGCTGCTCGCTCGCCTCGCGCCTTGTCTGGCGACGTCCTGCGTTGCCCGATATCTCCAAATAGTTTGCCCAGCTGGTCCACCGATTCTTCTTCCAGGTCGGCCGGCAGGTCGCGGCCCTTGAGCATGGAATACATGCGCTGGAGGGTGCAGATGCAGACTCGGGCGGTGGTGTCGATCTGGTTGCCCTGCAGGCGCTGGACGATGTATTCCTCGCTGAACTTGAAGTTGTTGTAGGGCGAGACGTATTGCTGGAATTCCTTGAGCGTCTGTTCGGCGAGGTTGCCGCGATCGACCAGGAACAGAATGCGCCGCGCCCCGGCGAACTTGATCAGGCGGTAGATGAAGGAAATCGAGGTGAAGGTCTTGCCCGAGCCGGTGGCCATCTGGATCAGGGCGCGCGGGCGGTTTTCCTTCAGGGATTTTTCCAGGTTGCGGATCGCCGTGATCTGGGCGGGCCAGAGGCCTTCTTCCTTGAGCGGCGGCATGGCTTGCAGGCGGGCAAGGAAGGTGGCGGCTTGATAGCTGCTGGGAGGCTCCGATGCCGTTGAAGAAATCCCCCCCGGCCCCCCTTTAGCAAGGGGGGAGGTGGTGGAGGCAAGGCCCAGCCAATCCGCCAGCAGTTCGGGTTTATGGAAAGCGAATACGGGGCGCGAGCGCGGGACGGGGTCAAGGCCGTTGGTGAAGCGGGTTTCGATGCCGGTGGACTGGTAGGAAAACGGCAGCGGGTTGCTCCAGCGCGGCAAACCGGCGGGCAGGCCCTTGGTGTATTTGTCGGACTGGGTTTCGACGCCGGTGAGGGTGACGCCTTCCTTCTTGGCTTCGATGACGCCGGCTGCCTTGCCGTCCACATATAAAAGGTAATCAGCGAAGCCGTAACCGGGCAGCGGGAATTCGCGGATGGCGACGCCACGCGCGGCATGGATGTTGGCAGCGGATGCGTTGCAGACGTGCCAGCCTGCCGCCTGCAGCAGCGCGTCGATGTTTTCCCTGGCTTGGTGTTCCGGCTGTGGAACCAAGACGTCCCCCTTGCTCGTTATCAGCCGAATCTTCGCATAAACCTGGCACGCCTTTATATATGGCTTTAGTTGTAGGTGGGTTTATTCACTGGACTGCCGCGCTTCGCTCGCAGTGAAAAATCCCCCGGCTCGCAAGCTCGCCACCCCCTTTGACAAGGGGTAAGTGAGTTCAAACCGGGCAGGCCTGCCCTTCGGCGCTGCCGCTGGCCCAGAAGTCGGCACCTTTGTCCAGGAATTCGTCCCACGGCAGGTAGTGCGAGCCGTCGCACGAGAAAGTCAGCGCCACCATGCCGTTGAAAATGTTGAGCGAGCCTGCCCTTAAATAAAATATTTCATCCATGAAGCGCAGGTCGCGCAGGCTGTCCAGGATGGGGCGCACCTTGTCCTTCGGCACCACGGCGTCGGCCGGGTAGGGCTGGTGTGGGTAGATAAGGCAGGTATTCGGGTCGGTCAGCGCGTCGATGTCGAGCAATCTGTATCGATATGGGTCGTCGGTCAGCCAGATGGTGGCGCGGCTGCTGGAGAAGTGCAGCTTGCCGTGGAATACGCCGTGGTCGACCATCAGTTCTTCCATGACGCCCAGCACGGTGTCGATGTGCAGGTCCATCTGGCTGTTGCTGCGGGTCTGGTGGAAGACGGTGCCGCGGATGGCCGGGTCGCCCTTGATCTGGCGCCAGTGGGTGGGCTCATCGTAGAGCTTGCCGGTGAGGGGCAAATTGCGCAGGTCGAAATCGGCGCCGACAAAACCCAGCACGCGGCCGTTTGCGTCACGTACATTCTGGATGGCGGTGAGCGAAGGCCGCCGCGCGCGCAGGCTGATGTAGGCCTGCGAGAGCAGAAAGCCGGCGCTGGGCACGCGCTCGTTCATGTAGGGGCGGCTGGAACGGTCGCGGCCGAAGTCCTTTTCGATGAGGCCATCGCGGCTGATGTTGTCGCTGACCTGGATGGCGTTGGTGTCCATCGCGTACAGGTATTTGCACATGGGCAGGCTGGACAGCGCATCGGTCAACACGGCGTCCAGTTTCTGGCGGTCGCCCCACGCGTCGCTGCATTCGCGGGCAATGCGCGCCAGCGGCTCGCGCAGCATGTCCTTCAGCGCCTCGCGCTGGCGGGCGATGCAGTCGGCAAGGGTGTTGAGGGGCGGTTGCATGGAGCTTTACTGGATTGGTTAGCCCAAGTATATCAATGGCAGGTTAAGGTTAGGCTTGGCTGCACGGGTATGTCGTGATGCAAAGGACAGGCATAAAAAAACCCCGGCAAGCCGGGGTTTCTTCACGAAGCGTTTTTCGCTTAGGCGGGCTGGATGTTTGCAGCCTGCTTGCCTTTGGGGCCGGTGGTCACTTCGAAGGACACGCGCTGGTTTTCCTTCAGGGTCTTGAAGCCGCTGGATTTGATTTCGGAGAAGTGCGCGAAGAGGTCTTCGCCGCCGCCGTCAGGCGTAATGAACCCAAAACCCTTGGCGTCGTTGAACCACTTTACAGTACCTTGTTGCATTTAAGTTTTCCTTAAAAAAATTGAAATTGGGCAAATGCCCTAGATCTATCGAAATCAAGGAAAAACTCGTCAACCAGGTGCCGCATTTGCTACTTGAATCCCACAGATGTGGGCACAGTACACCTGTTTGGCCAAATCTCCTAGCGGTTTTTAACCGAATCAAGCCGCCAAGGTCTTGATTACATTTCGCAGCGCTGGGGATTGTTCGTGGGCAGGTCGCACACTGACAGGCGCCGCAGCAGGGGCCGGTGCTTGGACTGATGCTCGCGCATGCGCAGCAGCACGTCGCGAAGGAAGCGCAAGGCTTCGACGACATACGGCCCCTTGTTGAGCATGACGCACTCGGCGCGGATGCCCTTGGCGGCATCGGAGACTTCGGCGCGCGAGGGCAGGCCGCGCTTGACCAGGGTGTCGAGTACCTGGGTGGCCCAGATGACCGGGACGTGTGCGGCTTCGGCCAGCCAGAGGATTTCCTCCTGCACTTCGGCCAGACGTTCGAAGCCGACTTCGACGGCGAGGTCGCCACGCGCGACCATGATGCCCACCGGCGGCAGGCGCATGGCGGAGAGCAGGATCATGGGCAGTTGCTCGAAGCCTTGGCGGGTTTCGATCTTGAGTACGGTGCCAAGATGACCGGCTTTGAGTTCTTCCAGCTCGGCGTGCAGGTCCAGCAGGTCCTGCGGGTTGCGCACGAAGGACAGGCCAACGATGTCGATCTGGTTTGCGAGCACGCGCAGGTCGGCACGATCCTTTTCGGTGAGCGCGGGAATGGGCAGGTCGGTTTCGGGCAGGTTGATGCCTTTTTCCGGCCTCAGTTTGCTGCCCCTTGGCGAAGCGTGGGTTATCTCGATATCCAGCGCACTGCCAGTGTTGGACACGATACGGCCGCCGATCTTGCCATCGTCGAACCAGATCGGCTGGCCGGGTTGCGCGGCCTGGAACACGGCATCCAGCGTGCACGGAATGGAGGCGGGGCTGACAAGGTTTCCGGCTTCATCGCATTCGGCGGCGTGACCGATGGTGTCGCTGCCGGTCAGCATCAGCGTATCGCCGGCCTTCAACATCAGCGGCAGGATCACTTCGGGCAGGTGCTGGATCCGGCTTTGCGCCACGCGTTTTTCACCGCGATACAAGGTGCACGAGGCGCCTTCCTTCACATAGGCATGCTGGTGGCAATGCGCCAGCCAGGACTGGCCATAGCGTTCGACGATGCGAAGATGACGCCAGACGCCGCGAAGGTCCTCCACATCGAGCACGTCATCGCCATGAATCAGGCCGATGAATGCGCGCTCCAGCGGCAGGGTGATTTCGGCGCCGGCCTGCGGTGGTTCGGGTTGATCGCTGGGTGTCAGCCAGATGCGGGCGGCGTCGACGACGTGGCCCATGGCATCGCGCCTGGCCTTGAATTCGGCCATGCGGCCGATGGGTTCGATGGGGCCGGTGCGCAGCTTGGGTCCGGACAGGTCGGCGTAGATCTTGCACATCCGACCAGTCTTGCCTTGCGCCTGGCGGATGTTGCGGATCATGGCTTGCCAGGTCTCTGCATCGTCGTGCGCGCAATTGATGCGGGCAACACCCATGCCTTCATTGAGCAGGGTTTCAGCAAGTTGCGGGTCGGTGGCTGCTTCGGAGGGCAGGGTGACCATGAGGTGCGGAATGCGGTCGGGCGAAGGGTCGCCCAGCAGCTCCTGCGTGTGGTCGATCAGCAGGGCCTTGCCGGCGCGCATCTGCTGCCTGGCCTGCGGCCGCAGAACCGGGTGCCCGGCCAGCGCATGCAGGGTGGTAAGTACGGCATTCAGGCTGCCCATGACATGGGATTCCGCCTGGCCAAGGCGGCTTAAGCCCAGCAGGGATAAGTCATCCTGGATGGCGCGGATGTCGTTCTGGCGCAGGGAGATGTAATGCAACAGGTTGCGCGCGCTTTGCTGGTAATTTTCGCGGGCCTGGGCGATGTGTTCCTGATGGCAGATTTCCAGCGCGATGGCGCCTTCCTTGAGGGCCGACAACGCATGGATGAGCTGTTCGGCCGTGATGCTGTGGTGGGGTTTCAAGCGGCTTTTCCTGATGACTTTTGTGCGCATGGACAATATCACCGGCGTGTGACAAAAATGTGTCGGAGCGCAGAAGCTTCCAGGCCGGAATGCGGGAAGCGGATTCAACACAGGCGGGAGCGGCACAGGTTATAATAAGCGGCTAATTTTTAACCGTTTTTATAAAACCAACCGGAGTCAAGCATGGCGATTGAACGCACCCTATCCATCATCAAACCCGATGCCGTTGGCAAGAATGTCATCGGCAAGATTTATTCGCGCTTTGAAACCAATGGCCTGAAGATCGTGGCCGCCAAGATGAAGCACCTTTCCCGCCGCGAAGCCGAGGGCTTCTACGCCGTGCACCGTGAGCGTCCCTTCTTCAATGATCTGGTCGAGTTCATGATTTCCGGCCCGGTGATGATCCAGGTGCTGGAGGGCGAAAGCGCCATTGCCAAGAACCGCGAGCTGATGGGCGCGACCGATCCCAAGAAGGCCGCGCAGGGCACCATTCGCGCAGACTTCGCGCAAAGCGTGGATGCCAATGCCGTGCACGGTTCCGACGCACCGGAAACCGCCGCGGTGGAAATTGCATACTTCTTTGCCACGACGGAACTGTGCCCTCGCTGAAGCAGGAATTTTTTACTCCCTTCAGAATGGGGGTGGCGTTGAGCGCCGGGGGATTAAGGCTTGCGTCAAATCCTCCCAACGCGACTTTGGCAAGGGGACCTGTTTACGGGTGTCGCCTCTCTGGATGAGTGACTGAGTGCAGAACCTGCTCGATTTCAATCTCCTGCAACTGACCAACTGGCTGGTGGGCCAGGGCGAAAAGCCGTTTCGCGCCAAGCAGGTATTCCACTGGATGCACCAGTCGGGAGAGAGCGATTTCGGGAAAATGACCGATCTGGCCAAATCGTTGCGCGAGTGGCTGTCGCAGGCAGCCGTGATTCATGCCCCCGGAGTGCTGGCCGACAGGACATCGGAAGACGGCACGCGCAAGTGGCTGTTTGATGTCGGTACTGGTAATGGTATCGAAACGGTGTTCATTCCCGAGGGCAACCCCGCCTGCGGCGAAGCGGCGGAAGAGGACGAACCGCAGCGCTATCGCTTGCGGCCTGGCGCTGTCGATGGCCCGCGCTATCGCGGCACGTTGTGCATCTCGTCGCAAGTAGGCTGCGCGCTGGAATGCACGTTCTGTTCGACCGGGCGCCAGGGCTTCAACCGCAACCTGACGGTGGCGGAAATTCTCGGCCAGTTGTGGCATGCGGTGCGCGAGCTGAAAAAGGCCGGATACGGTGAACGCCCGGTGACGAATGTGGTCATGATGGGCATGGGCGAACCGTTGGCGAATTTCGAGAACGTGGTAACGGCGCTGGACGTGATGCTGGACGACAATGCCTATGGCCTGTCGCGCCGCCGGGTGACGGTGTCAACATCCGGATTGGTGCCGGCCATGGACAGGCTGGCGCAGCGTTGTCCGGTGGCGCTGGCGGTAAGCCTGCATGCACCCAACGATGGGCTGCGCGACCGGATCGTCCCCATCAACAAGAAGTATCCGTTGAAGGAACTGATGGCGGCCTGCCAGCGCTACCTGCAGGTCGCGCCGCGCGATTTCATCACGTTTGAATACGTGATGCTGAATGGCGTGAACGACTCACCGGAACATGCTCGGCAGCTGCTGGAACTGGTGAAGGACACGCCGTGCAAGTTCAACCTGATTCCGTTCAATCCGTTTACGGATTCGGGTTACGAGAAAAGCACGCCGGAATCGCTGCGCACGTTCCGCGATATCCTGATCCAGGCGGGCTATGTGGCGACCACGCGCAAGACCCGCGGTGACGACATCGACGCGGCCTGCGGACAGTTGGCCGGACAGGTGGCGGACAAAACCGGACGGGTCATGAAGAGAATCAATATGGAGGCGGCTTAGGGTGAAGAAGGTTCTGTTGTTATCCCTGATTGCTGCGCTGGGAGGATGTGCCCATCCACCAGGCGGCTCATCCACGACTTCGTCTCCTTCGGGCAAACAACAGTCGGAGACCGATGCCGGTTCGCGTGCCAAGGCGTTCACCGACCTGGCGGGGGCGTACTTCAGCCGCGGCCAGATGAAGATTGCGCTGGATGAGGTACGCAAGGCCATCCAGGCGGACAATCGTTACGGACCCGCCTACAACGTGCTTGGCCTGATCTACATGGAACTGGCCGAGGACAAGCTGGCCGAGGAGAATTTCCGCAAGGCGATCGAACTCGACCGCGCCGATTCGGAAGCACACAACAATTATGGCTGGTATCTGTGCACCCGCGGCCGTTACGAGGAAGGGCTTGCACAGTTCACCGAGGCGCTGCGCAATCCCCTGTATGCCCAACCAGAACAGTCCATGACCAATGCTGGGCTGTGCAGCGAGAAGAAGGGAGATGTCAAACAGGCCGAAGCGTATTACAACAAGGCGCTCAAGCTGCAGCCGGATGCCCCGCTGACGACGATCAAGTTTGCCATGTTGAAATACAGGACGGGCAGGTTTGCCGATGCCCAGCAGATGCTGAGCCGATATCACGAAATCGCACCACCGACTTCGGAAAGCCTGTGGCTTGGTTTGCTTCTGGAGCGCCAGATTGGCGACAAGGAGCAGGCGGCTGCATATGGCTTGCAGTTGCGCAAGCGGTTCCCGGATTCGGAAGAAGCCCAGAAGCTGATGCGAGGGCAGTACGAATGAGTGAACCGCTGGAAATCGGTGATGCGCTGAAAGCAGCGCGCGAGGCCAGGGGCTGGACGCAGCAGGATGCCGCAACCAAGTTGCGGCTGATGGCGCGTCAGGTTGAAGCCATGGAAGCGGAGGATTACGCAACCCTGGGTCAGCCAGTATTTGCGCGCGGCTTTGTGCGCAATTACGCCAGGCTTCTGGGTCTGGACCCCGAACCTTTGCTAAACAGAATGTCCGAATCCGGTGCGGCGCCTGCGGAGAAGGTGGATTCTGAACCCTATTCCGCGGCGTCAACGAAGGCAGTATCGCCGATACTCATCGGCATTCTGGCTGTGCTGGTGCTGATTCTCGCGGTGCCTGTCGCAACCTATTTCTGGCTGAACAGCGGGGAGGAAGTAGCCGCTACCGAACCCGCCATGCAGTCCGCGCAAACTCAGGCGAATGCCAGGCCAGCGCCCGAAGCACAGCTTCAGTCGGCGTCCACACCGGTAATGCCTGCCGTACCCGATGTGGCGACTCCGGACCATGCCGCCACAGACGCTGCCAAACAGGAATCCCAGCCAGTGACTGCACCTCCGAATCCGCAAATGCCCTTGTCTGCGCCGAAGCCCGCACCCGCGTCAGCGCCTGAGCAGCCTGTTTCGGATGCCGCGGCACAGTCCCTTGCAACCAGACCCGACAATGCCACCGCCCCGGCGCCCGATAACGTTGCGCCCGAGCCGCCGGATAACCCGTATCTGCCGCCCAATTTCAGAAACAAGTCGATACGCTTGCAGTTCGATCAGGATGCATGGGTGCAGATACGCGATGGCAACGGTCGCACCATTCATTCCACGCTGAGCAAGGCAGGCAGCACGGTGGAACTGAGCGGCAAGCCGCCCTTCGAGTTTGTGGTGGGCAACGCCGCCAACGTACGCATGACTTACAGCGGCCGGCCTTTCGATATCAAGCCTTACATAGGTGAAACCGTCGCGCGGTTCACCCTGGAGTAATCGTGCCGGAAATCAAATTCATGCCGGGGAATGCCCCGCGGCCCACGCGTCAGGTGCGCATTGGCCATGTGCGGGTAGGTGGCGATGCGCCCATTGTCGTGCAATCGATGACCAATACCGACACTGCCGACATTGAAGCCACAGTAGAACAGGTAGCCGAGCTTCATCAGGCTGGTTCCGAACTGGTGCGGCTGACGGTGAATACGCTGGAGGCGGCAAAGGCCGTGCCGGCCATTCGTGAAAAACTCGATGCTCGAGGTGTGAATGTCCCGCTGATTGGCGACTTCCATTTCAATGGCCATAAGCTGCTGACTCAGGTGCCTGAATGCGCGGAGGCGCTGGCCAAACTGCGCATCAATCCGGGCAATGTTGGCCGGGGCGAAAAGCGCGACGAGCAGTTCGGTACGCTGATCGAAATCGCCTGCAGGTATGACAAACCAGTGCGCATCGGCGTGAACTGGGGCAGCCTGGATCAGGAATTGGTGGCACGCATGATGGACGAAAATGCCGGGCTGGCAGAGCCGCTGGATTCGAAACAGGTCATGTTCAACGCCATGATCGCGTCTGCCTTGCAATCGGCGAAACGCGCCGAAGAACTCGGCTTATCGGCGGATCACATCATCCTGTCGTGCAAAATGAGCGGGGTGCAGGACCTGATCACCGTATATCGCGATCTGGCCAGGCAATGTGATTACGCGCTGCACCTCGGACTGACCGAAGCGGGCATGGGCAGCAAGGGGATTGTTGCCTCGACCGCCGCACTCGCGGTCCTGTTGCAGGAGGGGATCGGCAATACCATTCGCGTGTCATTGACGCCCGAACCCGGCGAATCGCGTACCAAGGAAGTCCAGGTGGCGCAGGAAATCCTTCAGACCATGGGTCTACGCGCTTTTACACCGATGGTTACGGCCTGCCCGGGTTGCGGTCGCACCACCTCGACGGTATTTCAGGAACTGGCACTGAAGATACAGAGCTGGCTGCGCGGCCAGATGCCTGTCTGGCGCGGCGTCTATCCCGGCGTGGAAAACATGAAGGTGGCGGTGATGGGCTGCGTGGTGAATGGTCCGGGCGAATCCAAACACGCCAATATCGGCATCTCGCTGCCTGGAACCGGCGAAGTACCGGTGGCGCCGGTGTATGTGGATGGACAGAAAACGGTCACCCTGAAGGGCGACCGGATCGCCGAGGAGTTTCAGGTGATTGTGGAAGATTATGTGCGTAGCCATTATCGAGAAAAAAACAATGAATGACAGGGAGGTTCAGGGAGGCACGGGAGGAAAAGAAAGCTTTCTCCCCTCCCTCCCTGTTTAAAGGTTTTATGTATTTATGAGCAATACACTCCAAAGCATCCGCGGCATGAACGACATCCTGCCGCAGGACGCGGATACGTGGCGCTTTTTCGAAGATACGGTACGCGATTGGCTGACGTCATATGGCTACCGTGAAATCCGCACGCCCATCCTCGAACATACAGCGCTATTCAAGCGAGCCATCGGCGAGGTGACGGATATTGTCGAGAAGGAGATGTACACCTTCATCGATGAACTC
>JACAED010000080.1 GCA_013389025.1 Hydrogenophilaceae bacterium | reverse complement strand
TAGTAATCCACCATGACGTGATCGAGGATGCCGGTATGGGCGCGGCCCGTGCGGATTTTCCCAAGGTCGTTTCTCAATGCCTCGATGGACTTCTGCATTTTCTGCTCGGCAGACTTCTTCACATCTGCAATGGTCTGATCAGCCATGATTGTCTCCTTACCTCAGTTCAAGGTCACTCGTGTGCCTTCGTCTTCGCCCAGTACCACGCGTTTCAATGCGCCGGGCTTGAAGATGCTGAATACCGCCAGCGGCAGGCCCTGCTCGCGGCAAAGTGCAAAAGCGGCGAGATCCAGCACGCCAAGGTTCCTGGCAATGGCTTCGTCGAAACTCAGGCGCTCGTACCGGATAGCGGCTGCATCCTTCTTTGGATCAGCGTTATAGACGCCATCGACCTTGGTTGCCTTGAGCATGAGTTCCGCACCGATTTCAGCTCCGCGCAGGGCGGCCGCCGTATCGGTGGTAAAAAATGGATTGCCGGTGCCGCCGCCGAAAATCACGACCCGCCCGTTCTGTAAATGCCGAAGCGCGGTCTCGCGCTCGAACGCCTCGCCGACATGCGCGATGCTGACTGCCGTCATGACCACGGAAGGGATATTGGCAGCCTGCAAGGCATCCTTAAGCGCCAGCGCGTTCATTACCGTGGCCAGCATGCCCATGCTGTCGGCAGTGGCGCGATCCATGCCGGAGAGTGCCCCCGCGGCGCCGCGAAACAGGTTGCCGCCGCCGACCACGATTCCCACTTGCACGCCCAGTTCGGCCACTTCCTTGATCTGAGTCACGATGCCACGCAGCGTGTCGGCGTGGTAACCAAAGGCTTCCGGCCCCATCAGGGCCTCGCCCGACAGCTTGAGCAGGATACGCCTGCAAACCGGTTCCGGCATGTCAGGCTTTGCCTGCCTGAGCCATCACCTCGGCTACGAAGTCATCCTTCTTCTTCTCGATGCCCTCACCCACGATGTACAGGGTGAAACCGGCCACTGACGCGCCCTTGGATTTCAGCAATTGCTCGATGGTCTGCTTGTCGTCCTTCACAAAAGGCTGGCCCAGCAGGGTTATTTCCTTCAGATACTTGGCCACGGCACCTTCGACCATCTTGGCGACGATGTCGGCCGGCTTGCCGGATTCGGCGGCCTTTTGCGCGGCGACCGAGCGCTCTTTCTCGATCAGATCGGCGGGCACGTTTTCCTTCGACAGCGAAACCGGTTTGCTGGCCGCGATGTGCATGGCAACATCCTTGGCCAGTTGCTCGTCGCCACCCACCACATCGACTATCACGCCAATCCTGGAACCACCATGCACGTAACTGGCCAGACGGCCTTGCGCGGACGTGCGTACGAAACGGCGCAGGCTCATGTTCTCGCCGATTTTTCCAACCAGTTGAGTGCGCACTTCCTCGACAGATTTGCCTCCCATGCCCATGGCAGACAGCGCCGCCACATCGGCAGGATTGTTCTTTGCCACCATTTCGGCCAGCGATTTTGTGAAGGCCAGAAAGTCGTCGTTCTTGGCCACGAAATCGGTCTCGCAATTCACTTCGATCATGGCACCCAGCTTGGCATCGGGACTGATGTAGATGCCGACTACGCCTTCTGCGGCGATGCGTCCGGCAGCCTTGGTCGCCTTGTTGCCGAATTTCACGCGCAGGATCTCCTCGGCCTTGGCCATGTCACCACTTGCCTCTGACAATGCCTTCTTGCAATCCATCATCGGTGCGTCGGTGCGATCACGCAGATCCTTCACCATGCTTGCGGTAATTTCCGCCATTTGTTGCTCCTTACAGAAACTTTATTCAGTTCAAATATGAAAAGAGGGGCTGTCGCCCCTCTCAAGTCTTTCCGGGACGGTCAGGATGCACTGGCCTCGCCGCCGTCCTCTTCAACAAACTCTTCCTCGCCGCCTACCAGTTCCTGAATGACCTGGGCGCGGCCTTCCAGCACCGCATCGGCCATTCCGCGGGAATAGAGGCGAATGGCGCGGCTGGAGTCATCGTTGCCAGGAATCACGTAATCCACGCCTTCCGGGCTGTTGTTGGTATCCACCACGCCAATCACGGGTATACCCAGTTTATTGGCTTCGGTAATGGCGCCCTTCTGATAGCCGACGTCAATGACGAAAATGGCATCGGGCAAGGCATTCATTTCCCGGATGCCGCCGAGGCTGCGATTGAGTTTCTCGACTTCGCGCTGCTGCAGCAAAGCTTCCTTCTTGGACAGTTTGCCAGACTCATTCAAGGCGGCTTCCATCTCGTTCAGGCGCTTGACCGACTGCTTCACGGTCTTGAAATTCGTCAGCATGCCGCCCAGCCAGCGGTGATTGACATAGGGCATGCCGGCACGCGCCGCTTCTTCGCCTACGATCTCGCGCGCCTGACGTTTGGTGCCCACAAACAGGATGGTGCCCTTGTTGGAAGCCAGTTGGCGCACAAATTTGGTCGCCTCCTCGAACATCGGTAACGATTTTTCAAGGTTGACGATATGAATCTTATTGCGATGGCCGAAAATGAAGGGGGCCATCTTGGGGTTCCAGTAACGGGTCTGGTGGCCAAAATGAACACCGGCCTCCAGCATCTGACGCATGGTCACGGACATAGCAATTTCCTTTCAAAGGTTGAGCCTCCACCCGCATGGCACCGACCGTTCGGTCGATGCACCCCTGGTTTCATGCTTCCCGTGTCGGAAAACATTGAAGCGGGTGTGTGAATTTTCCCGGGACCATCCCGGGAAGACTCCTATTTTAATTTGATCAAGTACTTATTTTCAAGGGAAAATGCAGTTTTAGTGAAAACCGCCTGACAATGTCCGTCACCCTCAAAACCCCGGAAGAAATAGAAAAAATGCGCGTAGCGGGACGTTTGGCCTCGGAGGTGCTGGATTACATCACCCCCCATGTAAAACCGGGGGTCACAACGGGCGAGTTGGACAGGCTGTGTCACGACTTCATGGTAAATGTTCAGGGCACCATACCCGCGCCACTCAATTACACGCCACCAGGCCATGTACCCTACCCCAAATCAATTTGCACCTCGGTCAACCACCAGGTATGCCATGGCGTACCTGGCGACAGGGTTTTAAAGAACGGCGATATCGTCAATCTGGACATAACAGTCATCAAGGACGGCTGGCATGGGGACACCAGCCGCATGTTCACGGTGGGCGAAGCGTCAATCCAGGCCAAAAGACTGATCCAGGTCACCTATGAGTCGATGTGGGTAGGCATAGACCGCGTCAAACCGGGTGCGACACTGGGCGATATCGGCTCCGCCATCCAGAAGTATGCGGAAGATCATGGGTACAGCGTGGTAAGGGAATTTTGCGGCCATGGCATTGGCAGCAAGTTTCACGAAGACCCTCAGGTGCTGCATTACGGCAAGCCGGGCACGGGCATGAAACTGCAACCCGGCATGACATTCACCATCGAACCCATGATCAACGCCGGCAAAAAGGACATTCGCCAACTTGCTGACGGCTGGACCATCGTCACCAAGGACCACAGTCTTTCCGCCCAGTGGGAACATACCGTTCTGGTCACTGATTCCGGTTATGAAGTATTGACCCTTTCGAGGGGCAGCCCGGCCAAGCCTGCCCTGGTTTCAAAGGCAGCCTGATGGCGCCCGAGGCCGCCATCGCCTCGACCCTGACATTTCTGCGTTCGCGGCTCAGGCAGGAGCGGGAGGAACTTGCAAATGCCTTCATAACCTCTCCTCATCCGCAGCATTATCTGCATCGTCATGCGCATCTGGTCGATTCCATATTGTGTGCCCTTTGCGAAAGGCTGCTGCCTGGCAATGCCTGTCTTGCTGCGGTTGGCGGCTATGGCCGGGGCGAACTGTTTCCGTCCTCGGATGTGGATGTACTGGTGCTGATTCCCGATTCCCCGGACGAACGAATGCAGTCAAGGCTGGAATCGTTCGTTCAATCATGCTGGGATGCCGGCCTGGAAATCGGCCACAGCATCCGTACCCCCATGGAATGCGTTGAAGAGTCGGGCAAGGACATCACCATCGAAACAGCCTTGCTGGAATCCCGCTTCGTCTGGGGAGACCGGGTTTTATTTGACCGGTTCAGGGAGCTTTTCAATCAGCGATTCAATCCTCGCCGGTTTGCAGAAGGCAAATTGCTGGAACAAAAAAACCGCCACAATCGCCTGGACGACAGCGCTTACAGGCTCGAACCGAACTTGAAGGACAGTCCGGGCGGCCTTCGCGATCTTCACATGATTCAATGGCTGGGGCTTGCCGCAAAGGCCGGGAGCGACTGGAAATCACTCGCTGGATGCGGACTGCTGCCGAGAACCGAAGCGACACGATTGGCCCGTATACAGCGGGATCTCAACAGGTTGCGGATTCAGCTTCATTTGCTGGCCAGGCGACGCGAAGATCGTCTCGCCTTCGATTACCAGACTCGGCTAGCGGAAAATCTGGGCTTGACCGCCTCAAAAACCAGGCGAGCCAGTGAACTGCTGATGCAGCGCTATTACCGTGCCGCGAAACAGGTAATGCTTGCCAACGAAATGCTGATCCCCGCCTTGAGAGCAAAAATCCAGAATGACTTCCCAAAGGAGGTGATTCTGGATGATGAGTATGCCCTGCTGGGCAACACACTTGCCTTGCGTGACCAGAATCTTTTCAAGCGGGATCCAGGAGCGATTTTTCGCGCATATCTCACCGCCATGCGGCATTCCATTCCCGCCTTTGCTCCCGGTTTGCTGAATGCAATGTGGCAGGCAAGATTCATGGTGAACGCTGGATTCCGGAGCTCGCCGGAAAACCAGTCCGCATTTCTTGAGATCCTGCGCGAGCCGCATGGGGTAACCTGGGCATTGCGAGCAATGTCTCGCTACGGAATTCTCGGACGCTATCTACCCGCATTCGGACGCATCGCAGGTCAGATGCAGCATGACGGCTTCCATATCTATACCGTGGACGAACATACCCTGGCGGTACTGCGCAATGTGCGCCGATTCACCATTGCCGAGTTTGCACACGAATATCCACTGGCCTCGAGGCTGATATCCGGGTTCGAAAAGCCCGAGTTGCTCATACTCGGCGCCCTGTTCCACGACATTGCCAAGGGACGCGGAGGCGATCATTCGGTTCTAGGCATGCGCGATGCGCGGCGTTTCTGCCGCTTGCACCGGCTCCCTCACGAAGATGCCGAGCTGGTGGCCTGGCTGGTCAGGGAACATTTGACCATGTCGCGTATTGCACAAAAGGAAGACCTGAGCGATCCCGAGGTCATCGAGGCTTTTGCAAACAAGGTCGGCGACTTGCGGCACCTCGATGCGCTTTATATCCTGACCGTGGCCGATATACGAGGAACCAGCCCCAAGGTCTGGAATGCATGGAAAGGCAAGCTGCTTGAAGATCTCTATCATGCTGCGCGTGCGTGCCTGACGGGTGAAGCCCATGCCACAGGGGGAATCACCGGCAAACAGGAGGCCGCACGTGAAAAACTCGCGCTGTATGGCATAAAACACTCGTCAACCGAAGTGCTCTGGCGACAGTTCGATGAGACCTATTTTTTGCGTTTTGAAACGGCAGATATTGCCTGGCACGCCCGCATGCTGTGGCAGAAGCCCGACACATCAAACGCCATTGTCAGGGCCCGCCTCTCCCCCGCCGGCGAAGGTATTCAGGTACTTGTCTACTGTCATGACATGCCGGATCTCTTTTCGCGCGTATGCGGTTTTTTTACCAGGAACCAGTTTTCCGTCGTGGATGCAAAAATACACACCACACGACATGGCTATGCGCTGGACAGCTTCCAGGTGCTGGACGATGCCAGCAGGAATATCCACTATCGGGATTTCCTGCAATTCGTGGAACATGAACTGGCCCTGGAATTGGATCCTGCACGATCACCCAGTCCTGTGGCACCGGGTCGTTACTCACGTCGCCTGCGGCATTTTCCCATCCAGCCAGAGATCGAAATCCGGCCCGACGAACGCGGTCGTTACCACATCCTGTCATTGACCTGCGGAGATCGTACCGGGTTGCTGCATGGCATTGCACAGATATTTCAGCGTCACGGCATCATTCTTTACAGCGCCAGGATTCACACCCTCGGGGAACGGGTGGAAGATCGCTTTCTGATTCGGGGGGAATCACTCGACAAGCAGAAAAGCCTGCTTGAACTTGAGCAGGATCTGCTCAGTGTTCTGAAATGACCCGAAAGACAACTGATGACGTTCGGACGCCCGTGCAGTCTTTCATGCAACAGGTCTGGCGTATTCGTCGATATACCTGCCGCGAGCCGGCGCCCTTCTTTGAGAATTGGGCTTTTTTCGCTCCTGCTTTCTGGCGGGCCTGATCTGCTCCTCCCAGGATTCCTGGGTGCGGTTGCGCTCACGTTGAGGCCTGATGGCGGTTCCGCCAGTGACGCCACCAACCGTGTCATCAGCCCCCAGCAGAATGATCACTTGAGTGTCCATGTCGGTTTGATGATTGGCGCATTGATCAGGCAGCAGCCCGCCATTCCCCAAGACTGGATGCCACATTGCGTGTCATGGAAATCAGTGTTGCGAGCCTCTCTCGGGTCGGCGCCTGTTCGCACTCCAACAATTTGCCCTGCACATACACGCTTACGATCAACAGATTGTTTTTAACATCCACCGGCAGGGATGTCATGCCGGTTGAAAGCATTTTCTGGATATCGTTCCACATCTCCCTGCTGGCCTTGAGCGCCATGGCCAGCCTGCCTTCGCCGTCAAAAGAGGACCAGTGCCGGCTGGCATCCATCAGCAGCGTCACCGCGCTGTCGAACCGCTCGGAATTGACAGTAGCCAGTAGTGGGGCTGATTTGCTCAAGATCGTGAACCCTGAAAATGAAATCAATTCAATATCGTCGTTTTAGTTAGCGGACGGAATGACTCTCCCTTTAATCCGTTTGTCGGGAGCGGGGTTTCGCCAGTGTTGCCGAAAAAACGACAGTTATTCGACGATGGCCAGATGGGGAAAAATCACCTCGGTAAAACCGAATTTTGAATGGTCGCGCATGCGCATGGGATAGAGCACGCCCTGCAAATGATCGGTTTCATGTTGCACCACGCGAGCATGAAATCCTTGAACGATGCGATCAATCGCATGCCCTTCGGCATCATGGCCACGATACCGCACATGGGTGCAACGCGGGACGCGTCCGCGCAGCCCCGGTAGCGACAGACAGCCTTCCCAGTCTTCGTCCTGCTCGTCGGACAGATACTCCAGCTCAGGGTTGATCAGCACGGTAAGCGGGATGGGTTCGACATCGGGATAACGTGGATTCCTGGCGATCTCGAAAATCACCACCTGGAGATCCACGCCGATTTGCGGCGCGGCAAGTCCGGCACCATGGAGATGATGCATGGTATCGAGCATGTCCCCGATCAGCGCGCGAAGTTCTGCCGTGCGAAATTCCTCGACCGGGCGCGCCTTTTGCAACAAGCGCGGATCGCCCATTTTCAGTACTTCGCGGACCGCCATATAAAATCAAATAGGGCAGGATTCGGGATGCGCCAGCACCACCAGCTCTTCCAGCAGCAATCTTACCCGGCTCATCAGGTCATTGAGGCCACGCTGAATGTCGTTTTCATGTATGCCGCCCCTCGATGCGCCGCGCCCGGCCGCATCGTTGACCACTACCCCGATTGCCGCATAGCAAAGCTCGATTTCGCGAGCGAGATAAGCCTCTGGCATGCCGGTCATGCCGACCATGTCTGCGCCATCGCGTTCCATGCGGTTGATTTCGGCAGCCGTTTCCAGCCTGGGGCCCTGTGCTGCGGCATACACTCCACCGTCCCTGATCTTGAGACCCTTCAGGGATGCCGCACGAAGAATGTCCTTGCGCATCGCCTCGCAGTATGGATAGGTAAAATCGAGATGAGTGACCTGCTTTTCACCGGAAATCGTGAAGGTTCCAATTCTTCCCCAGGTGTAATCGATGATTTGATCAGGCACGACAAGGCTGCCTGAAGGCAATGCAGGATTGATGCCGCCGACCGTGGCAATGGAGACAATGCGGTCCACGCCATGTTCCTTTAGTGCCCAGAGATTGGCTCGATAGTTCACCTCGTGCGGCGGGATGGTATGGCCGTAACCATGGCGCGCCAGAAAAACGATCTCTTCGCCACAAAGCTTTCCGAAGGTCAGCGCGCCAGACGGTTCGCCATACGGCGTGCGCGCAACCTGTCTGTGGGTGATTTCAAGACTGGTGAGTTTTGTCAGGCCGGTACCACCGATAATTCCCAGCATGTTTTTCCTTGTTTGATATTCCCAGACAATTTAATCCGCAATCAACGCACGAATTTCCGGGAGATTGCGCCACAAGCCATAGGCATCCATGCCACATCCGAACACGTAGCGGTTGGGGACGCTCAAGCCGACAAAATCCGCCTTTACCGGTTTATTCTTGTCTATCAATTTGTCCGCAAGTACCGCCGTATAAATTCTGGCTGCCCCCATTTCCTCGAGCTTTTGCCGGATGGCATGGAGTGTTTCGCCTTCGTCGAGAATATCGTCCAGCACCAGTACCGTGCGGCCCGAAACGGACTTCCCTGGCAACACCCGCCATTCGACCGCACCGCCCTGCGTCTTGCCGCGATACCGCGTCACGTGCAGATAATCGAACTCAAGCGGGAAATCGAGCCGGGGCAACAGTTGTCCGGCAAATACGATGGCGCCGCCCATCACTGGCAGAACAAGCGGGAAACGGTCATGAAGCACTGCCGAAACATCTCGCCCGACCCGGTCAAGACAAACCTGAACAGTCTGCTTGTCCGCGATCACCTCCGAGGCCAGCAATATATCTCTTGCATCGTATTCGTTCATTTGACCCCCCTTTGCCTGGCAGTTTCGTACAAACAGATCGCCGCCGAAACCGAAACATTCAAACTTTCCACAGTGCCGCTTATGGGTATACGCGCTGCATCATCGCAAGTCTTCCGTGTGAGTTGCCTCAACCCCCACCCTTCCGCGCCCAATACCCAGGCAATGCCACCTTTCGCGTCGATTTTATCAAGGGTCCTGGGCGCATCGGCCTCCATGGCAACTGTCCACACCTGAAACTCCTTGAGTTCATCCAGACTGCGCGCAAGATTGGTCACCATCAAATAGGGAACCGTTTCGGCTGCGCCGCTGGCAACTTTTTCCACAGTCGAATTCAAGCCTACCGCGCGATCCTTTGGAGCAATCACCGCATGGGCGCCAAAAGCATCGGCCGATCGCAACACAGCCCCCAGATTATGGGGATCCGTCACGCCATCCAGCACGATAATCAACGGTGCGCCTTCGACGGCTTCGATGACTTCAGCCAGCGTACGCGCCATCTTGACGGGCTCGACTTTTGCCACGACCCCCTGATGGCGCGCGCCGCCAACCATCTTGTCCAGCCTTCCACCGTCCGCCATGTGGGCGGCAAGCCCGGCTTGTGCCAACACTGCGAGGAAATCCCGCATGCGCGCATCCTGCCGGTTTTCGTCCACCCAGACTTCAATGACTGATTGCGGCGCGGCGCGCAAGCGTGCCTTGACTGCATGAAATCCGTACATCAATCGAGGCTTCATCGTTGTTCTCTAATATACGGATCTAGTTGATATGGATATCTGAAAAAAACAAAAAATAATTGATTTGCGTCAAGGAATAACCCTTTTGTTCTGTCTAGTATGCATGGACCAAGAAGTATTCTAAACAACCTTAAGAAACAAACTTGATGATTTGGAGGAGGCCATGCAAAAAGTCGTTTTGCGTAGTGCAATCGTAAGCTGTCTGCTGCTGGCAGGCAGCGCCCAAGCCGAGCTCAACGTATCGGGTCTGGCAAACACCTGCAACAACTGTCACGGCACCGGGGGCGTCAGCGCGGGCGAATCCATGCCCTCCATCGCCGGCCTGCCGGAAGGCTATCTCAAGAACATCATGATGGAATGGAAGACCGGCAAGCGTCCCTCCGCCAACATGACCCGCCTGATTTCCGGCTACACCGACGAGGAAATTGCCGCCCTGGCCGCGCACTACTCCAAGCTGCCGTGGGTACCCGCCAAGCAGAAGACCGACCCCAAACTGGTCAAGCTGGGCAAGAAAGTCACCGAGAAATGCTCGGGCTGCCATGGCGACACCGGCAAGTCCGATGACGCCGACACGCCCTCACTGCATGGCCAGTGGTCGCAATACCTTCAACTGGAAGCGCTCAAGTATCGCGACGATGCGTTCAACATGCCCAACAAGCAGATGGTCAAGGCCGCCAAGAAACTCAGCGACGAAGAGATCAAAGCCGTTGCCGAGTTTTACGCCAGCCAGAGCAAATAACTAAGGAGACCATCATGAACCGGATCAATCGTCGTGAATTCATCAAGCTGACCGCCGCTGTCGGCGCCCTGCCTGTTCTGGGTTTTCCTGCCGTAGCACGTGCCGGTGCGGCAAAAGCCAGGGTTGTCGTCATCGGCGGCGGCTATGCCGGCGCTACCGCTGCCAAGTACGTCAAGCTGGGCGATGCGGCCATCGATGTGACGCTCATCGAACCCAACAAGATCTACACCTCCTGCCCGCTGTCCAATGAAGTCATTGTCGGCCATCGCGACATCAAGACCCTGGAAATCGGTTACGACGGCCTGAAGAAGCGCGGCATCAACGTGCTGCACGATTTTGTCACCGGCGTCGACCGTGCCAAGAAGACCGTCACGACCCAGGGCGGCAAGACGCTTGCCTACGATGCCCTGGTCGTCTCCCCCGGCATCGACTTCCACTACACCGGCATCGAGGGCTACAACGAATCGATGATCGAGGACATCCCTCACGCCTATAAAGCCGGGCCTCAGACATTGCTTCTCAAGAAGCAGCTGGAAGCCATGCCCGATGGCGGCAAGTTCGTCATCGTCGTGCCCAAGGGTCCGTTCCGCTGCCCGCCAGGCCCCTATGAGCGCGCCTCGCTGGTGGCCAACTACTTCAAGCACCACGGCAAGACAAAGTCCAAGGTCATCATCATGGACGCCAACGACTCCCACTCCAAGAAAGGCCTCTTCAACCAGGCCTGGGCCAAGCTGTATGGCTGGGAGAAGGAAGGACTGGGCGCCAATCCCAACGGCATGATCGAGTGGGTCAAGGGCGCCGAGGGCGGCACCGTCACCAAACTCGACGCCAAGAGCAAGACCGTGTCTTCCGACTTCGTCGATGTGAAGGCCGACGTACTCAACATCATCCCTCCGCACAAGGCCGGCAAGATCGCCGCCGACGCGGGCCTCACGGGCACCCAGGGCAACAACTTCGAAAAGGGCTGGTGCAAGGTGGAGCCGATGACCATGGCCTCGGCCGTGGACCCGAACATCTACGTGGTCGGCGATTCCTGCGTGGCAGGGGAGATGCCGCTGTATGGCAATCCCAATGCCGCCTTCGACATGCCCAAGTCGGCGCACATCGCCATGACCCAGGCCAAGGTTGCGGCCGCCGCCATCGTCGCCAAGGTCAACGGCCAGCCGGTGCCCAACCCCTACTACGCCAACACCTGCTACAGCGTGGTGGGGGACGACTACGGCATCTCGGTGGCGCACCTGTACCGCGTGGAAAACGGCACCTTCAAGTACATCAAGGAGGGCAGCGGCGTGTCCATGATGACCCTGCCGGACAAGTCGCCGGTGCCAGCCGCCTACCGCAAGCTGGAAGCCGAATACGCCGCCGGTTGGCTGCGCAATGTGATGGCGGATTCGTTTTCCTGATGTTTTTTTGAAGTGTGGTGACAACACGTTTTCAAGGAGGGTAATGATGAAGATACTCAAACACAGTTGGATGGGGGGGCTGGCGCTCACCCTGCTGTCGATGGCCTTCCCGGCTTCGGCAGTCGACAAGCCGGCCTCAGCCTCATCAGGCTTGGCACCCATCGTGCTGGATAAACAACCAGTGGACACCAAAAAGTGTTACGCCTGTCATGACAACATCGAGGAATTCCATGCCAGCGGCAAGCATGCCAAGGTCAACTGCGTAAGTTGTCATACCGGCACGGCAGAACACCTTGCTGCCAGCAAGGAACAGAAGAAGGCTACCAAACCGGCCACTATCAAAGACCACCGGGCCTGCGGCGCCTGCCATAAGGATCAGTACGAGTCCCTGGTGAAGATGGATTACAACGCGCCAGCGCGCCTGGAAAAAGCCACCTTCAAGGGGCGCTCGCCATTGTTCGACAAGATCATGGAAGGCTACGGCTTCACTTTTGAACACGGCGAACCCCGTTCCCACGCCTTCATGCTGGTTGACCAGTGGGCAGTGGATCGTGGCTTTGGCGGACGTTTCCAGTTCAAGGACTGGAGATACGTCAGCAAAGCCAAGGAAGCTGCAGCCGACCCGTGGAACGTGCTTTATGACCGCGAACCCGAGTCCTCTGACCAGAAGGTTTTCATGAAACAGACCGTGACCGCCGTCAACCCGGTGTGCATGAATTGCAAGACGCAGGACCACATCCTCGACTGGAAATTCCTGGGTGACCCGGATCCCGCTGCCAAGTGGGCACGCACCTCCAAACCAGTGGAATTCGCCCGCGGCATGAAGCACCCGCTGAACTGCTACATGTGTCATGACCCGCACAGCACCCAGCCACGCGTGGTTCGTGATGCGCTGATCGAGGCTGTGGTCGACCGCAAGCTGGGTACCTATCCGATGAACCCGGAAAAGAGCAAGCAGACGACCATGACCAAGGTCAATTTCCAGCGGGACGGCAAGGACTTCCGTGCCATCGGCGTGCTGAACAAGGCCGACTCCAACCTGATGTGCGCCCAGTGCCACGTGGAATACAACTGCGGGCCGGGTTATGACACGACGCAGGAAGTCGTCCCCGGCAAATTCACCGTCACCATGGCCGACCGCCGCACCAACCTGTTCCCGTGGACCAATGTCTTTGGTTACAAAAAGGTCATGACCCAGGACTACAAGTATGTTGACTTCAAGCATGCTGCCACCGGCGGATTGCTGCCGAAGCTCCAGCATCCGGAGATGGAGACCTTCTGGGGTTCCAAGCATGAGAAAGCCGGTGTCGAGTGCAAGCATTGCCACATGGCCAAGGCCAAGGGCGAAAAGGGCAAGGTTTACACGTCTCACCAGCAGATTTCGCCCCGTGAGAACATCAAGGAAACCTGCCTGACCTGCCACGGCGACTGGACCGAGCAGCAAGCCAAGTACAGCATCGACGCCATCCAGAACTACACCCGCGGCAAGATGGCCGATGCCGAGTTCTGGCTGTCACAGCTGATCGACATGATCGTCAAGGCCAAAGACGCGGGCATCTCCGATGACATCATCAAGAAGGCTTACGACAAGCAATATGACGCCAACCTGTACTGGGAATGGTGGACCGCCGAGAACTCCGACGGCTTCCATAACCCGGCTGATGCGCGCGAGTCCCTGACCACATCGATTACAGCTTCCAAGGAAGGCGTGACCATGCTCAGGAAGGCTCTGGCCGACATGAAGAAACCGGTTGCAATGGCGCCTGCCTCAGCTCCAGCACCGGCGGCAGCGCCTGCAGCAAAATAATCTCCTCCGCAACGTTCGGGCCGGCCTCATCAGCCGGCTCTTTTTTTGCCCGGATTCGCTTGGTTTAAACGCTGGTATTGGGTATTCTCACCTGCTCGATTTACGCTCAATATTGATGTCCGAATCCGTAGCCACACTTTCCGTTCATGACCTCCGCTGCACCCGTGGCGATCGTGAACTCTTTTCAGACATGAATTTCACTTTGCATGGCGGGGAAGCCCTGCTGATTCAGGGCGGCAACGGCCAGGGCAAGACCAGCCTGTTGCGGCTGCTGACCGGGCTTGCCCAACCCGCGTATGGCGAAGTGCGCTGGCGTGGGGAAAAGCTTGCCAGAACCAGCGAAACCTATCATCGGGAAATGGCCTATATCGGCCATCTGAATGGCATCAAGGATGATCTGACACCGATCGAAAACTTGCGGCTTGCCGCTCAACTGGCTGGGCGAACACTCGATGAAGCGCAGGCAGAAGAGAAACTTTGTCAACTAGGCCTTGGACGCTGCCTTGACCTGCCCTGC
This sequence comes from Hydrogenophilaceae bacterium, assembly GCA_013389025.1. Classification (GTDB taxonomy): domain Bacteria; phylum Pseudomonadota; class Gammaproteobacteria; order Burkholderiales; family Thiobacillaceae; genus UBA6918. The sequence goes on along the minus strand of JACAED010000080.1, from coordinate 3,643 downwards.
AGGGTATTGTCCTTTGGCCAGCGCAGGCGGGTGGCTCTATCCAATCTGCTCTGTTCGAATGCCCCGCTCTGGATTCTGGACGAGCCACTGACCGGCCTTGACGTACATGGCGTGGCCCTGCTGGAAAACCTTCTCAAATCGCACGTCGACCAGGGCGGCATGGCCGTGTTGACCACGCATCAGCCGTTATCGCTCGAAGGCGCCAATATCCATGCACTGCGGGTTGGCGGACCCGCTCAATAAAGCCAGCTTCGTGAGACAATGACGGCCGATGTCAAGATTCCTTCTTACCGTAATACGCCGCGACCTCATGCTGGCGGCCCGACGCCGTGGCGACTGGCTGACTTCGCAGTTCTTTTTCGTCATGGTGGCAAGCATGTTTCCACTTGGGATCGGCCCGGACCCCAACACCTTGCGCATGATCGGCCCTGGCGTGGTCTGGGTATCCGCGTTGCTGGCATCCCTGTTATCCCTGCCAAGGCTGCTTGCCGAGGATTTCCGCGACGGCTCGCTCGAACAGATGCTACTCACCCCGCAGCCGGCCGTATTACTGGCGCTGGGCAAATCACTCGCGCACTGGCTGATTTACGGCGTACCCCTATTGCTTATCAGCCCCATCCTTGGAATTCAGTTTTCCCTGCCAGCCGAAGCCATCGCCATTCTGATGTTGTCCCTCCTGATTGGCACACCCATCCTTTCCCTGCTGGGCAGCGTAGGGGCAGCGCTGACCCTGGGATTGCGCGGCAGCGGCGTATTGCTCACACTGCTCATCCTGCCGCTTTATGTACCGGTGCTGATCTTCGGCGCGGGTGCAGTGGATGCCATCATGGCAGGGACCAGCGCGGAATCCCACCTATCGCTGCTTGGGGCAATCCTGGTGTCCACCTTGCTGGTGGCACCCTGGATTGCTGCTGCTGCGCTTAAAGTATCGATTGAATAATGGCCATCAACCTTTACTACTACGCATCACCTGCAACGTTCTATCAGCTCAGCGGCAAACTCATCCCGTGGTTTGGCTGGAGTGCCGCGATTCTGACCTTGATCGGGCTTTACATCAGCTTCTTCGTGGCGCCGACGGATTTCCAGCAGGGCGAGGCATATCGCATCATTTTCATCCACGTCCCCGCCGCCTGGATGTCCATGTTCATTTATCTCGTCATGGCGTTCTGGGGCGCAATCGGTCTGGCCTTCAAGACCCGGTTGTCCTTCATGATGTCAAGGGCATTGGCCCCCACGGGCGCCCTGTTCACTTTCGTCGCCCTTTGGACCGGCGCATTATGGGGAAAACCCATGTGGGGCGCATGGTGGGTGTGGGATGCACGGCTGACTTCGGAACTAATCCTGCTTTTTCTTTACATAGGCATCATGGCACTGTGGGCCGCCATTGACGACCCCCAGCGCGGCGACCGTGCAGGCGCCCTTCTGACACTGGTCGGTGCCATCAATGTTCCCATCATTTATTTCTCGGTGAAATGGTGGAATACCCTGCACCAGGGTGCATCGATCAAGCCCAGTGGTACAAGCATGCACGAAGCCATGCTCGCCGGAATGCTGATAATGGCTTTTGCTGCATGGTTCTATACCATCGCCGTGGCCTTGTACCGGGTACGAACACTGATCATCGAACGTGAGCGCAACTCGGAGTGGGTCAAGGCCCTGACTGGAAAGTAGCGGAGAACATACATGAAGTGGGCAGGTTTTAGCCAGTTCTGGGCAATGGGTGGGTATGGCCTGTATGTCTGGGGCTCTTTTTTCGTGACCTTCGCGGTAATCATCCTTGAAGTCTATCTGCTCAAGAAGGGCCGGGTACAGACCTTGAAGCTCCTGAAACGCATGCGGAATTTTGAAAATGAAGCCTAGACACAAAAAACTGTTATTGATTGGAATCGGGCTGGCGGGCATCGGATTGATATCCGCACTGGTACTGAACGCTTTCCGCAGCAATCTGGTTTTCTTCTTTTCTCCCACTCAGGTGGCGCGAGGCGAGGCACCTACCGCAAAGGCATTCCGCATTGGCGGGTTGGTAGAAGTCGGCAGTGTGAAACGGCAGCCTGATGGCATCAATGTGCGTTTTGTCGTGACCGATACTGCCAAATCCATTCCCGTTGTCTATCAGGGCATTCTTCCTGACCTTTTCAAGGAGGGCAAGGGAGTTGTGGCGGAGGGCAAGCTGGGTCCGGATGGATTGTTCACCGCCACGCAGGTACTGGCCAAGCATGACGAAAATTACATGCCGCCCGAGGCCGCGCATGCCGTCGAGCAGGCGCAGAAAAGCCAGAAGACGCTGGTGACCGAATGACGCGAAAGCCTGTCATGTTGGCGCAGGCTTACGTGAGCGCAGCGAATGTTAAGCCGCGAATATTGGCTTGTCGTGGGTGCAGCAATTTACTCGCAAACCCACTCTCGCCATGCTCTCACGTCCTATTGGATAATCCGGGTTGAATAACGTTTCCCTAAATAGGAAACCATAGACTATAGAAGGTGGAGACATGATTCCGGAACTCGGCCATTTTGCCCTGATCGTTGCGCTATTGCTGGCATTGATTCAAGGCACCCTGCCCCTGATTGGCGCGCATCGCGGCAACGCCACGCTCATGGGTGTGGCGCGCCCCGTGGCACAGGGACAATTCGTATTCGTGGCATTTGCCTTCGCTTGCCTGGCGTGGTCCTTCCTCAACAACGATTTCAGCGTCGAGAACGTCGCGCAAAATTCCTTCTCGCAGCTGCCCGAAATCTATCGTTTCACCGCCACCTGGGGCTCGCATGAGGGCTCCTTGCTGTTGTGGACACTGATACTCAGCATCTGGACTGTCGCCGTTACCGTCTTCTCGCGTCATTTACCAACCGACATGGCATCACGTGTCATCGGGGTCATGGGGCTGGTCAGTGTCGGTTTTCTGGCTTTCATGCTCCTCACCTCGAACCCCTTCCTGCGATTGATTCCTGTCCCGCCCGATGGCAGGGACATGAATCCCCTGCTACAGGACCCTGGCATGGTCATCCATCCGCCCATGCTGTACATGGGCTATGTCGGTTTTTCCGTGGCCTTTGCCTTCGCCATCGCCGCCCTGCTTTCAGGCAAGCTCGATGTCGCCTGGGCGCGCTGGTCGCGTCCGTGGACCACCGTGGCGTGGATGTTCCTGACCATGGGCATCGCGCTGGGAAGCTGGTGGGCCTATTACGAATTGGGCTGGGGCGGCTGGTGGTTCTGGGACCCGACCGAAAACGCATCCTTCATGCCCTGGCTGGCCGGCACTGCGCTCATTCATTCACTGGCCGTGACTGAAAAACGCGGCGCCTTCAAAAGCTGGACAGTGCTGCTGGCCATCCTGGCGTTCTCGCTCAGTCTGCTGGGGACCTTCCTCGTGCGTTCCGGCGTATTGTCTTCTGTTCACGCCTTTGCCACCGACCCTGGCCGTGGCATTTTCATCCTGTCTTTCCTGGGCGTCGTCATTGGCGGTTCCCTTGCCCTGTATGCCTGGCGCGCGCCCAGGCTGATGACAGGCGGGGGATTCGGCTGGTTTTCCCGCGAGGCGCTGCTGCTTGGCAACAATGTGCTGCTGCTTGCGGCACTGGGGTCCGTATTGCTGGGAACCCTTTACCCGCTTTTCATGGATGCGCTGGGACTAGGCAAGATTTCAGT
>JACAED010000079.1 GCA_013389025.1 Hydrogenophilaceae bacterium | reverse complement strand
GATTGGCCAACCCATGCCGCGCAGCAGCGATTGAGATAGCCGCCGCGCCACAAAATGGCTCAATCAGGCAGTGAACATCGTTCGGAAAATGGGGAAGTATATCTTTCGCTATACCGCGCTTGCTTCCCTGATATGGAAATGGATGTGGTACTGATGAAATATCGTAAGTTTTCATGTTGCCCATTTTATGTCATTCCAAACGCGGGGACCATCCTGCGAACAGCTAACGTCCAAGCTCAGGGGCGCTGCGCGGCTTTATCGCGCAGCGTCCCCTGGAGCGCAGTGTTAGCGCTCATAGGCGCAGATTGTCCAGGAAGTTGTCGAGTGCGATGAATTTGGATGCGGCGTCTTTCAGTTCTTGCGCGGCATGTTTCCAGAATACGACCTCGACGTTGTAGCCGTCGGCCCGGAGTTCGTTGAGAGTTGGCACATAGTCCTTGTCTCCGGCGACCAGGACGAATACGTCTTCATTGGGTTTGCCGTATTTGTAGGCATCCTTGGTCATTAGCGTGGCAATGCCAGTATCGATTTTTTTCTCTTTGTTGGCATAGTTGCGGTCTTCAAGATGCAACTCGAAGCCGGCCTTCTTGGCATATTGCCAGATCGAGTCATTCGGAGGCGGACGCGATCCGTATAGTGCGGCGCGCTTGATTTTCGAAAGATCGTCCCCGGTAAGGAACTGGTGCAGCTTACCGAAGCTGATGGTGTAGCCGTGATCGAGGATGCCGAGTTTCATTGCCTCCACTATGTTGGACGCGAGACCAGTTTTTACGGCACTGACGCGGCGTCCTTCGATGTAGAGGTTTGAGTTGTCGACGTAGATGTAATCAGCCATAGAGGCTCCTTTTGGGCGCTAACGTTGTAGGTAAGTGGCGCTGCGCGGCGCTTTATCGCGCAGTGTCCAGCGACCGAAGGGAGCGGCCTTGACCGGAATGTTAGATTTCATTTGAGTACCCATTGCCCAAATGCCATAAGAGAAGCCGCCGTTGCAGCGCCTAGAAACCAGACAAGCATTCGGCCCCAGACTCGGAGTAGAAAATTGAGACCAGTACGGTTGGTAGGGAAATAAAGCAACGGAATTTTGGTTTTTAGCTCGTTAGGGGCAAGGCTCTTTACGTCAATGACGAACAGCAGAACGCTGACAAAGAAAAACAAGATAACGAGAGGAAATAGCTGTTTTTCGGAGGCACCAATCGGAAGCACACCAAAACTCTCTAGCGACTCGAGCAAGGCAATAAATAGGACAAGGGAAAAGCCTGTAATAAAGGCTGATTTGCGAGTGGCGGTTGGGAAGGCGACCATGAGATCTAACGTTGGCGTTGAGGGGCGCGGAGACAGCAAGCGAAGCTTGCTGGCGGAGCGTCCCACTCGAACAACTTGTTGGGCATGGCTTTATTCATCGTAGATGCCCGATGCTGGCCAGTGAGCCAAAAGAAAAAGGATTATTGCGCCGACCAAAACAACCAGTGAGATATAAACAATTAATTCACTCGGTGATAGCACTTCACGAGGCAAATCTTTGCCGAGAAAGACTGGCGCAAATCTTGATACGAAAGCCCCGCTGATGGCCACGAATAACCAAACACCCAAGTAGTGAACAAACCACGAAAGAAGAAAATCGCTTATGGATTCCCAGCCATAGCCACCGTATTGGAAGAAGGTGCGGACATAGGCGACTACAAGAGCGGTTACAGCGACCAGAAGGCCGGCTTTCGCATTTAGAGATAGCTTGTCGAGAATGGTCATATGGCTAGGCCCAACGTCTGAGTTCAGGGGCGCGCCGCCGATAGGCGGAGCGTCCGCTGCAACGATGGGTTAGCCGCCTGGCATTCATGTGGCACGTGTATCAAGATGTGATGGCAAGTGGCCCACAACCACCAACTGCCTGTCATCGTCCCACAGGAAATAGATGCGCATGCAATAGCGATCATCCTTGGTGCTGCCGAATTTCAGATGAGGGCCAAGTACCTGGCGTGAACTCTGCCCAATACGGTAATTGATGGTGTATGCCTCACGAAACTCTCCGAGGCGGTTTGGTGCGATTGCGTGAGAGTTGTATTCCAGCCGAAGCTGTTTCGTACCTTCTTCCCATTTGTTGGCAAGAGGTTGCCGGAGATCCTGATCTTGATTGGCCTTCATTGGCCAGTACGCATCAGCAAGCAACTTGAGGGACTCGTAGACGAGCGCAACGTTTTCAAACGATGCCTCCTTCACGGCGCGAACGGCGCGAGAATGCAAGAACAAACGATCAGAGAAGTACGACTCAACCCACTGCGGCAACTCCGCGTAAGTGGTGGGAATGGGGATTGATGTCTCGCCACGGGCCTTTCGCAGTTCCTTCAAGTCGTAAGCGAGGGTGAGATTCTGAGCACGAAGGCTGCGGTTCTCTTCTTCGTTCGCTCGCGCTTCCGCATCTCGATCATCGGCGATTACTTGCCACTCTTGTTCTTTGGCGCGGGCCTCCTCAACCTCAATGCGTAGCGACTGGATTTCCTCTTCCGTGGTCTTGTTGGGCTTATCCAGAAGCGCGCGCCGAATCGAGAAATACGATGGTAGCTGGTCGATCTTTGCGGGAGTACCGACGCTGAACGAATGCAATTGGCGTGACAGAAATTGCTCGAATGCCGCAGGCCCGGTTCCAGTTTCGTCACTCCATTCAGCGATGCGCTGAGGAAACACAAGATGATGTTGCCAAGGGTCGGACGTAACCGAGAAACGAGGGTAATACGTGCGCACTGCTCCATTGAACACGCTAAGAGTTTTGCCGACGCAATCAGATAGACCGAATGTCATCGCTGGCGGAAGGCAGAAGATATGGGCAAGCCCTTGCGTATCGCGCGCCAACTTGACGTGGTCAAATGCATAGGCGGTGCTGTCGGGTAACTGCGTTAGCGCAATGATCGGCAGCGAGCGATCAGGAGAAAGCAGGAACGCTCTGAACCGATCAAAGGAATCTACATCCCCAACAAAATGCGAGACGGCAGAAACCGGAAATGCTCCGTCGACGAGCGAATGGTGCGCGATGAAGTCTCTCAGAAATCGAGGTGAGGACGCCGGAATGGATTCACCGCTAAGTGTGCTACACGAGTTCCGGACACCGAATGCATCGGTTGGGCCGAGGTCCGCCACTACGGCCTCAGTTACCCATGTTCGTGATTCGTTACTGTCAGTGCCAAGATGTTCTGATCGAAATGCCCAAAGAGTTCCATCAAGGTTGCTCGTTGCGGCAATTCTCAAACCGGCTTGGTCATGCTCGAACGCCTTTCCTTCATATGCGTGGGGCGGAATCAATCCCGGCCACTTTCCACGTGCCCAATCTAAGACACGTGTTCGCGCCTCTGTTCGATTCGGCTCCGTGTGCTTTGAACTCGCAAGGAAAGATTGCATGACGTACCGCAATCTGGGCACCTGAGCGTAACGTGTACGGCGTAGCTCGGCTAATTGTGTGGATAGCGTGGCTGGCTCATTCATGGTGCGTATGCATCCCCTTCCAGTGATCGGTGGCGATGAAGGCGGCTAACGTTAATTCGCCGACATTTGACGGCGTAAAAGTCTTATTGGACAAGGATGATAATCTGGCGTCATGTGCTAACCTTTTGATTATTCGAGTCCACTCTGTCCGGTAAGACCGCTCGCGCCCATGAACAACACTCCTGCTCCAGATTCTGCATCGCATCCTCCCAAGCTGCTGGCTCAGCTGCGGGATCGCATCCGGTTGAAGCATTACAGCTTGCGCACCGAGCAGGCCTATGTGCAGTGGGTGAAACGATACATCTACTTCCACGGGAAACGCCACCCCGCCGATATGGGCAAGGCGGACGTGGAGGCCTTCCTGACTTGGCTGGCGGTGGAGCGGAATGTGACGGCATCGACCCAGAGCCAGGCCTTGTCGGCCTTGCTGTTTTTGTACAAGGAGGTCCTGGAGCTGGATTTGCCCTGGCTGTCCGAGGTGACGCGGGCGAAAAAGCCGGCGCGGCTGCCTACGGTGCTGACGCGGGTGGAGGTGCACCGGCTCTTGAAGTATGTGGACGACCCGCTCATGGACCTGATCGTGCGATTGTTGTACGGCACGGGCATGCGCTTGCTGGAGTGCGTGCGGCTGCGGGTGAAGGATGTGGAGTTCACGCGCAATGAGATCGTGGTGCGGGAGGGCAAGGGCGGCAAGGACCGCATGACCATGCTGCCGGCCAGTCTGGCGGAGCGCTTGCGGGCACATATCCGGGTGGTCAAGGCCCAGCATGACGCGGACTTGGCCGCGGGCAGGGGCGAGGTCTGGCTGCCGGATGCGTTGGCCCTCAAGTATCCCAATGCCGGCAAGACCTGGGGCTGGCAGTACGTCTTCCCCGCCGCGGGATTTTCCACCGACCCGCGCTCGGGTGTGCTACGCCGGCATCATCTGGACGAGAAGCGGGTGCAGCGCGCGGTGAGGCTGGCGGCGCAGCGCGCCGAGATCGCCAAGCCGGTGAGCCCGCACACCCTGCGCCACTCCTTCGCCACCCATCTGCTGGAGGGCGGCTACGACATCCGCACGGTGCAGGAATTGCTGGGCCATTCGGACGTCTCCACGACCATGATCTACACCCATGTGCTGAACAGGGGCGGCCGCGGGGTGTTGAGCCCCCTGGATTCATAAGCATTGTGTGAGGCCCCCTCAGCCCGAACCTCTCCCACGAGGGGCGAGGGGGCGATCGAACCCGGATCTCTTCATGCCACCCTCACTACTGATCCGCCGCCTCGGCCGGGTGGAATACGAGCCCACCTGGCGGGCCATGCAGACCTTCACTGCCGGACGCGGGCCGGACACGCCGGACGAGCTCTGGCTGCTGGAGCATCCGCCGGTGTTCACCCTGGGCCAGGCGGGCCGGCGCGAGCACCTGCTGACCGACATCGGCGTGCCGGTGGTCGCCATCGACCGGGGCGGCCAGGTGACCTATCACGGTCCGGGCCAAGTGGTGGCCTATGTGCTGGTGGACCTGAGGCGGCGAGGCTACGGAGTGAAGGAACTGGTCAGGCGCCTGGAGCAGGCGGTGATCGACCTGCTGGCGGACTATGGCGTGAAGGCGGAGCGGCTGGCGGGGGCACCGGGGGTGTATGTGGCGATCCCGGAGGCGCCCGGAACAGACACCGGCGAATCCCCCCGCGCTGCGCGCGACCCCCTTTGTCAAGGGGGCCATGAGCGGCTGGCCAAGATTGCCGCCCTGGGGCTGAGAATCAGGGGCGGTTGTTCCTATCACGGCGTGGCGCTGAACGTGGACCCGGACCTGGCGCCTTTCGCGGCGATCAACCCCTGCGGCTACGAGGGGATGGCGGTGACGCGCCTGACGGACCTGGGGATCGGGCTGGACGTGGCGGGTGCGGGGGAGGCGCTGGCGCAGCGGCTGCAGGCGCTGTTGTAGCCCAGCCCCCTGCCCCCTTGATAAAGGGGGTGGGCGCGAAGCGACCGGGGGATTCGCGCAGCGCGGGGGGATTCGCGCAGCGCGGGGGGATTCGCGCAGCGCGGGGGGATTCGCGCAGCGCGGGGGGATTCGCGCAGCGCGGGGG
>JACAED010000067.1 GCA_013389025.1 Hydrogenophilaceae bacterium | reverse complement strand
GCTGAGCCTGTCCGCCTTCACCCGCGTGGCCGTGGTGTTCTTCCTGCTGCGCCAGGGCCTCGGCAACCAGTACGCCCCGCCCAATCTGGTGCTGATCGGGCTGGCCATGCTGCTTACCTATTTCGTCATGCACCCGGTGGTGGAGAAAATCCAGAGCGAGGCCTTCGAGCCCTACAGCAAGGGTCAGCTTGCCGCCGAGGCCGCCCGCGACAAGGCAGGCGACGCGCTGAAGGGCTTCATGTTCCGGCAGACGCGCGCCGACGACCTCGCCATCTTCATGCCGGAAGGCAGCAAGGTCGACCTGAAGAAACCCGAGGCCGTGCCTTTCCATGCGCTGGCGCCGGCCTTCGTCACCAGCGAACTCAAGACCGCGTTCCAGATCGGCTTCATGGTCATCCTGCCCTTTCTCATCATCGATCTGGTGGTGGCGAGCGTGCTGACCGGCATGGGCATGATCATGGTGCCGCCGCAGATGGTGTCGCTGCCATTGAAACTGCTGCTGTTCGTGATGGCGGACGGCTGGCATCTTCTGGTGGGTTCGTTGGTGGCGAGTTTCTGATGGAAGAACTGTTCCGCGAAGCCCTCTCGCTCACCTTCTGGATCGCGCTGCCGATTCTCGCCGCGTTGCTGATTACCGCGCTGCTGATGAGCGTGTTCCAGGCTGCTACGCAGATTCTGGAGCCCACCCTGTCCTTCCTGCCCAAGGCGCTGGTGCTGGTTGCCGTGCTCGCGTTGCTGGGGGCATGGATGGGCGGCCGGCTGGTGGAATTTGCGCGGCAGGTGCTGGAGAGTTTTCCCGGATTGATTCAGTAGATGGACTTCGCCTTGACCCAACCCGAACTCGCCGCCTGGGTTTTGATCTTTGCGCGCCTGCTGGGCTGGATATCGATCGATCCTGTGATCGGTCGCCTGCCCTGGTTTCTGCGACTTTTTTTTGCCGGGGTCTTTGCCTGGGTGTGGGTGCCGGGCGTTTCGGTGACGGTTGATCCGCTGTCGTGGCCGGGATTGATGTTGCTTGCCGGCGAGTACCTGTTTGGCGCGGCGCTGGGTCTGGTGGTGCGGATTTTCTTTGCCATTTCCGAAGTCGCGCTGCAAACCCTGGGACTGACGGCAAGCCTGGGGCAATCCCAGGTCGTGCCGGAACAGCAGGGTGGACTGGAATGGCCGCTGCGGCAACTGGCATTCTGGCTGGCTTTGCTGGCGTTTATGTCCGCCAATGGGCATGGCTTGGTGATTCAGGCCTTGTCATCCGGTTTCGCCTCGCTGCCGGTGGCGGCGATGCCATCCCCGGACGCGGCGATGCGGCTTGCCGAAGCGGGCGGCATGGTGCTGGCGTCGGGATTGCAACTGGCCTTGCCGATGCTGGTGCTGGTCTTGCTGGCGCATTTTGCCTTTGCTTTCCTGTCGCGCATGCAGCCCGGTGTCGAGGGTTTTTCGGTTGGGCTGACGCTAGGCGCAATCAGCTTGCTTGCAGCCCTGGCGATGGCAATTCCTCTGATGGTCACGGGTCTTGGCAAAGTACTGGAGCGCTTGCCCGGCCTGTTGTCCGTGCTGGTTCCTTAGGCGAATTGCGGCGGATTATGGGTTAAAATGCCCACTTTTATCAGGCCATAGAGATCAATGATTAAAGGCAGTCTGGTGGCGATTGCCACCCCCATGCACGACGATGGCAGTCTGGATTTTGCCGGTCTGCGCAAATTGCTGGACTGGCATGTGGCGCAGGGCTCGGATGGCATCGTGGTGGTGGGCACGACGGGCGAGTCGCCCACCGTGGATTTTGACGAGCATTGCGAACTGATTCGCGTCACGGTCGAGCACATCGCCGGGCGCATCCCGGTGATCGCCGGCACGGGCGGAAATTCCACACGCGAAGCGATCGAACTCACGCATTGCGCCAAGACCGCAGGCGCCGATGCGGTGCTGTCGGTGGTGCCTTACTACAACAAGCCCACGCAGGAAGGGTTGTACCAGCATTTCAAGGCCATCGCCGAGGCGGTGGACATCCCGGTCATTCTCTACAACGTGCCAGGCCGCACAGTCGCCGACATGAGCAACGATACGGTGCTGCGGCTTTCGGCCATTCCCGGGATCGTGGGCATCAAGGATGCCACCGGCAATATCGAACGCGCCACCGATCTCATCCATCGCGCGCCGGCAAATTTCGCTCTTTACAGCGGCGATGACGCCAGCGGACTGGCCTTCATGCTGCTGGGCGGGCATGGGGTGATTTCGGTGACCGCCAACATCGCGCCCAAACTTATGCACGAGATGTGCGAAGCGGCATTTGCCGGGAACCTGGCACGGGCCAGAGAAATCAACATGCAGCTGTTTGGTTTGCATACCAGGCTGTTTGTCGAAGCCAACCCGATACCGGTGAAATGGGCGCTGGCCGAGATGGGCCTGATCGAGCGCGGGCTGAGACTGCCGCTGGTGCAGTTGTCTGTTGCTCAACATGAAACCGTGCGGGCGGCGATGAAGCAGGCTGGAGTACTTTGAGGATGACTATGCGTGTACTGATTGCCGTGATGGCGGCGGCCGTGGCCTTGAATGGCTGCGAACTGATGGAAACGAAAAAGATTGATTACAAGTCGGCCGGCAAGGCGCCTTCCCTGGAAGTGCCACCGGATTTGACCGCGCCCACAGGCGATAACCGTTATGCGATTCCGGATGTGGGCAGTGCAGGTTCGGCAACCTATTCGGCCTATTCCAGGGATCGCGCGGAGAAACCCGCTGCCGGTGCGGTTCTGCTTCCCGAACAGGAAAAGGCCCGCATCGAGCGTTCCGGTTCGCAGCGCTGGCTGGTGGTATCTGCCACGCCCGAGCAGGTCTGGCCGGTGGTGAAGGATTTCTGGCAGGAAACCGGTTTCATCATCAACCTGGAATCGAAGGAAACCGGCGTACTTGAAACCGACTGGGCGGAAAACCGAGCCAAGATACCGCAGGATGCGATTCGCCGCACGCTGGGCAAGGTGATCGAAGGCCTGTATTCCACCCCCGAGCGCGACAAGTTCCGTACCCGCATTGAAAAGGCGCCAGGAGGCGGCACCGAGATTTATGTCAGCCATCGCGGCATGATGGAAGTGTATGCCACCGAGGGCAAGGATAAGACTGTGTGGCAGCCGCGTCCGGCTGACCCTGAACTGGAAGCGGAAATGCTGCGCCGGCTGATGACACGCTTCGGCGTGGAAGAGAAACGCGCCGAGGCGCTGCTGGCCAAACAACAAACACCCGAGCAGGCACGCATCGTCGGCAATGATCTTGAATTGGACGAGGCCTTTGACCGTGCGTGGCGACGGGTTGGGTTGGCGCTGGATCGCATTGGCTTCGCCGTGGAAGACCGCGATCGTTCCAAGGGTACCTATTATGTGCGCTACATCGATCCGCAGATCGACAATGCAAGCAAGAAGGACGATGGCATCCTGTCCAAACTGGCCTTCTGGAAGAGCAAGAAAGAAGAAACCTCGCCACAGGTGCAGATCAGGATTGTCGAAACGGGCAGCAGGACCATGGTGGTCGTGACGGGCAACGAAGGCAAGCCCGCCGACCCGGCCACGCAGAAAAAAATCATCAACCTGCTGCATAAAGAACTGAAATAATTTCGTGAGATTCGCCAGCCTTGGCAGCGGCAGCAGCGGCAACGGCCTTGTGGTCGAAGCTGGAAAGACGCGGATACTGGTGGATTGCGGGTTCTCGCTGACCGAGACGCGGACACGCCTTGCCAGAGTTGGCCTGGTGCCCGAAGATCTGGATGCAGTGCTGGTAACCCACGAGCACAGTGACCATATCGGCGGTGTGGCCAGACTGGCGATCAAGCATGATCTGCCGGTGTGGTGCACGCATGGCACGCTGGTCAACTGGCGCATGCAGACGGACACCTTGCCCTGGACGGAAATGATCGATTCGCACCGGTCATTTTTCATCGGCGAACTGGAAATCCTGCCGTTTCCGGTTCCGCACGATGCGCGCGAGCCGGTTCAGTTCGTGTTCTCGGATGGTCGGTGCAAGCTGGGCGTGCTGACGGACACCGGACATGTCACGCCGCATATTGCAGCCAGCCTGAGCGGCGTGAATGCCTTGGTGCTGGAATGCAACCACGACGCGGACATGCTGGAGAACGGGCCTTATCCGCCCAGTCTCAGGCGGCGCGTGGGCGGGCGGTACGGCCATCTGGAAAACGGGCAGGCAGCTTCGCTGCTGGGGCAGATGGATGTATCGGCGTTGCGTCACGTGGTGGCCGCACACCTGTCACAGAAAAACAATAAACCGTCACTGGCCAGGGCAGCATTGGCAAATGTGTTGAATTGCGAACCAGACTGGATAGAAGTGGCTTGCCAGCAAAACGGCTTTGACTGGCGTCACATTGACTGAAAAGAAATGGCATTTACCGATCTGGGACTGCGTCCCGAAATTCTCAATGCGCTGACCGACCTCGGTTACAAGGAACCTTCGCCGATTCAATCAGCGGTGATTCCGGTCGCCCTGCAGGGACATGATGTTCTGGCAGCGGCGCAAACCGGCACCGGCAAGACAGCGGGATTCTCGCTGCCCATCATCGAGAAGCTGGCGCCTCAAGCCAGCACCAGCACGTCGCCCGCTCGTCATCCCATTCGTGCGCTGATTCTTGCCCCCACGCGCGAACTCGCCATCCAGGTGGAGGAAAGCATCAAGGCCTACTGCAAATACGTGCCGCTGCGCACATTGTGCGTCTATGGTGGCGTCAACATCGACACGCAGATTCCGGCGCTGAAAAATGGCGTCGAGATACTGGTCGCCACGCCTGGGCGCCTGCTCGATCATGTGCAGAACAAGACCCTGAGCCTGTCGCAGGTGTCGATGCTGGTGCTGGACGAAGCCGACCGCATGCTGGACATGGG
>JACAED010000062.1 GCA_013389025.1 Hydrogenophilaceae bacterium | reverse complement strand
TGTCCTGAATCCGCCAGTCTGCTCATTTCTTCAGCAACTCCCCAGATTGCGCCTCGTCCACATCCCAAGAGAAGGGCTCAATCAGCTTTGCCAGAAAATGGTGAAATATGCGGGCTAAAATCAGGCGCAGCCACATTGTACTTCGGGTAATCTGGAGACTACTTGTCCGTATAAATCAGGTAGAACCCCAGCGCGGCCAAGGCCATCCACAGGAACATCGCACCCATGCCAAGGAACTGGGACAGCGTGCCCATGAACAACATGACCAGCAATGCGATGACCAGAACAGCATTGCCGGCCCAGAAACGGGTGCCGTGTTTGTTGGGTTCTTCCATCTACGCTCCTTACACTTGCGGATGGGCCCGCTCCAGCTTGGTGTGTAATTTGTTCAGCGCATGCAAATAGGCTTTGGCGGAGGCCACGACGATATCGGTATCCGCGCCCTGCCCGTTGACGATGCGGCTGTCCTTGGCTAGGCGCACGGTCACTTCACCCTGGGCATCGGTGCCGCTGGTGATGTTGTTGACCGAATACAGCAACAAGTCCGCACCACTGTTAACCACCGATTCCAGCGCCTTGAAGGTGGCATCCACCGGGCCGGAGCCATTGCCCTGCGCCGATTTTTCCTGGCCTTCGTCGGTAATCACCAGACGCGCATGCGGTGTCTCGCCGGTTTCGGAGCAGACCTTGAGCGACACCAGCTTGAAGCGCTCATGTTCTGCGGCATAGCCCTCGTCACTCACCAATGCCTGCAAGTCCTCGTCGAAAATCTCGCGCTTTTTGTCGGCCAGTTCCTTGAAGCGGGCAAAGGCGGCATTCAGCGCTTCTTCCGAGTCGAGCACGATACCTAGCTCGGCGAGCTTGGTCTTGAAGGCATTGCGGCCGGAGAGCTTGCCCAAAGTGAGACGGTTGGCCTTCCAGCCCACATCCTCGGCGCGCATGATTTCGTAGGTTTCGCGGTGCTTGATCACGCCATCCTGATGGATGCCGGATTCGTGCGCGAAGGCATTGGCGCCAACGATGGCCTTGTTCGGCTGGACCGGATAGCCGGTTATGCTGGAAACAAGCTTGGAGGCGGGCACGATCTGCGTGGTGTCGATACGGGTATCGCAGGCAAACACATCCTTGCGCGTGCGCACCGCCATGACGATTTCCTCCAGCGAGGCATTGCCGGCGCGTTCGCCCAGACCGTTGATGGTGCATTCCACCTGGCGCGCGCCGGCCATGACAGCGGCCAGCGAGTTGGCTACCGCCATGCCAAGATCGTTGTGGCAGTGCGTCGACCAGATGACCTTGTCGGAGTTGGGCACGCGCTCGATCAATTGTTTCATGCGCTCGCCCCACAAGGCCGGAATCGAGTAGCCCACGGTATCCGGCACGTTGATGGTCCTGGCACCGGCCTTGATGACCTCCTCGAAGATGCGGCAAAGGAAATCGATGTCCGAGCGCACGGCATCCTCGGCGGAAAATTCGACGTTGTCGGTATATTCGCGCGCCAGTTTGACCGCCTTGATCGCGGCCTCGACCACCTGGTCGGGCTGCATGCGCAGCTTCTTTTCCATGTGGATGGGGCTGGTGGCAATGAAGGTATGGATGCGCCCCGACTTGGCAGGCCGGATGGCCTCACCTGCCGCACGGATGTCTCGCTCGTTGGCGCGGGCCAGCGAACAGACGGTGGATTCGCAGATGCTTTCAGCGATGGCATGGATGGCCTCGGCATCGCCGGGGCTGGCGGCAGCAAACCCCGCCTCGATCACGTCCACGCCCAGCTTTTCGAGCTGGCGGGCAATGCGGAGTTTCTCTTCCTTGGTCATGGACGCGCCGGGGCTTTGCTCGCCATCGCGCAAGGTGGTGTCGAAAATGTATAAACGGTCGTTCATGCTGTTCTCCAGGCCCGTGGCCCAAATGTTCTGCAACTCGCTCCCTGATGATGGAGCGGATTCGTATTCGTGGTGGGAGTATAAAGGTCGCTTACTGCTTGCGCAGCAGCAGGGTGCCGAACAGCATGTTCGACAGGCAGATGGAGAAAGAGGGACTGGCTAAATTAGACATAGTCTAAATTGTATTTATTTTTCTTCGTCTGGCAAGGCCTGGGGTGGCATTTTCTTGCGTTTGAGCCAGCGCCATGTGGTGTAAATATAACCTGACAGCCCATACAGCACGAACATGACCAGCAGCACCTCGGGCGGGCTGGTGGAAACCAGAATAAAGAACAAGACAATCAGCAACACCACGAAGAACGGCACGCTGCGCCGCAGGTTGATTTCCTTGCCGCTGTAATACTTGAGGTTGGTGACCATGCTGATGCCGGCAAACAATGTGATGGCCGCAGCCAGCCAGGGAACATCTTCCCCGCTGATTCCATACTCGATCATGACCCAGACGAACCCGGCCACCAGCGCCGCAGCGGAAGGGGAGGGCAAGCCCTGGAAAAAAAGCTTGTCGGCGACCTCAAGCTGGGTATTGAAGCGCGCCAGCCGCAACGCGGCGCCCGCGCAATAGACAAAGGCGACAATCCAGCCGATCTTGCCCAGACCTTTCAGCGCAAACACATACATGACGAGCGCCGGCGCCACGCCAAACGACACCATGTCGGAAAGCGAGTCCAGCTCCGCGCCGAATGCGCTTTGCGTATGCGTCATGCGCGCCACCCGGCCATCGAGACCATCCAGAACCATGGCAATGAAGATGGCCACGGCCGCATGTTCCCAGCGGCCATTCATGGCCTGCACGATGGCATAGAAACCCGCAAACAGCGCACCGATGGTAAACAAGTTGGGCAGGATGTAGATACCGCGATCCCGCATGCGGGTGCGCATGACTTCGCGTTTACTGTGTTTGAAATCCAGCATGTAGGGATTGTAGTGGATTCAGGCCTTTACCACCTTGCGAGGATGGTCCTGGCAGCTTTCACCTTGTCGCCAATGGAGACTTCCGGTTTGGCGGTGGTGGGCAGATAAACATCGACGCGCGAACCGAAACGGATGAAACCATAGCGTTGTCCGCGCACCAGCGTATCGCCCGTGCGCACATAGCAGAGGATGCGCCGCGCGATCAGGCCGGCAATTTGCACGCAGGTTAGGTCACCTCGGCCTGTGGAAATCCACAGCGCATTGCGCTCGTTTTCAGTGGAGGCCTTGTCGAGATCGGCATTCACGAAAGATCCCGGGTTGTACCAGCGGCCCTTGATTTCACCATCCACGGGGCTGCGGTTTGAATGCACGTTGAACACGTTCATGAACACGCTGATTTTCAGCGCTTCACGCTCAAGATACGGGTCCTGTACTTTTTCGACCGCGACAATTCTGCCGTCGGCCGGAGAAATCACCGCATCCTCGTCGAGGGGCGGGACCCGTGCCGGGTCGCGGAAGAACTGGAGGACAAACAGCGTCCATAGCCAGAACGGCAATGACCATTTGCCCAGAATCCAGGTCGCGGCAATCGCAACCAGCAGGGAACCGGCCAGATAAGCCCAGCCTTCACGGGCAATGAGTGGGTGAGAAGAGATTTTCAATTCTTAAACCACAGAGACACAGAGGCACAGACTTGTGATGGAAAGAATGCCTTTCGTGTCTCTGTGCCTGTGTGGCAAGGGGTTTTGGTTAATTCTTGGACTGGTCGACCAGCTTGTTCTTGCCAATCCACGGCATCATGGCGCGCAGCTTGGCGCCCACCACCTCGATCGGATGCTCGGCATTCAAGCGGCGGCGTGCGGTCATCTCGGGATAGTTGGTGCGGCCTTCCAGAATGAACTGCTTGGCGTAGTTACCGTTCTGGATATTGTCCAGCGCTTCCTTCATGGCCCAGCGCGATTCATCGTTGATGACCTTGGGACCGGTCACGTATTCGCCATACTCTGCATTGTTGGAAATGGAATAGTTCATGTTGGCAATGCCACCCTCGTACATCAGGTCGACGATGAGCTTGAGCTCGTGCAGACACTCGAAATAAGCCATCTCGGGCGCATAACCCGCGTCAACCAGCGTGTCGAAACCGGCTTTCACCAGTTCCACACAGCCGCCGCACAGCACGGCCTGTTCACCAAACAGGTCGGTTTCGGTCTCTTCGCGGAAGGTCGTCTCGATGACGCCACCCTTGGTGCCGCCATTGGCGGCCGCGTAGGACAGCGCGATATCCTTCGCTTTCTTGCTCACATCCTGGTAAACAGCGATGAGCGAAGGCACGCCTCCCCCCTGCGTGTAGGTGGAACGCACCAGATGCCCCGGCCCTTTTGGTGCGATCATGATCACGTCCACATCCTTGCGCGGCACGATCTGGTTGTAGTGGATATTGAAACCGTGGGCAAAGGCCAGCGCCGCGCCTTTTTTCAGGTTGGGCTCGATTTCATTCTTGTACAGGTCGGCCTGCTGTTCGTCCGGAACCAGGATCATGACCACATCGGCTTCCTTGACCGCCGCCGCCACTTCCTTGACGTTGAGCCCGGCTTTTTTGGCCTTGTCCCATGATGCGCCGCCCTTGCGCAGGCCAACCGTGACTTTGACGCCGGAATCCTGCAGATTGTTGGCGTGCGCATGGCCCTGCGAGCCATACCCCACAATGGCGACTTTCTTTTTCCTGATGATGGACAGGTCTGCGTCCTTGTCGTAATAGACTTTCATGTTTTTCCCTTGATTCAAGTGATATTTGAGAATTCAGACTTTCAGAATGCGATCGCCGCGTCCGATGCCGGAAGCGCCAGTCCGTACGGTTTCCAGAATCACGCTGTCATCGAGCGCTTCAAGAAAGGCATCCAGCTTTGAGCCCGTACCCGTCAGTTCGATGGTGTAAGTCAGATCGGCGACATCGATGATGCGGCCGCGAAAAATATCCGCCATGCGTTTCATCTCCTCGCGGTCCTTGCCGGAGGCGCGCACCTTGACCAGCATGAGTTCACGTTCGATGTGGCTGCCCTCGGTCAGGTCAAGTACCTTGACCACATCGACCAGTTTGTTCAGCTGCTTGATGATTTGTTCGACAACGTCCTCGGAACCCTTCGTCACGATGGTCATGCGCGATAGCGTGGCATCCTCGGTTGGCGCGACCGTCAGCGATTCGATGTTATAGCCACGTGCGGAAAAAAGACCCGCCACGCGGGAAAGCGCCCCCGACTCGTTTTCCATCAGCAGGGAGATGATGTGTCTCATAGCTCCTCCGCCAGGATCATTTCGGACAACCCCTTGCCCCCCTCAACCATGGGATAGACGTTTTCGGTCTGGTCGGTGATGAAATCCATGAACACCAGCCGCTCTTTCAGGGCAGGCGAAAAAGCTTCCTTGAGCGCAGCCTCGACATCCGCTGGCTTCTCGATTTTCATGCCGACATGTCCGTAGGATTCCGCCAGCTTGACGAAATCGGGCAGCGAATCCATGTAGGACTCGGCGTAACGGCTTCCATAGAAGAATTCCTGCCACTGCCGAACCATGCCCATGTAGCGGTTGTTGAGATTGACGATTTTCACCGGCAGGCGGTATTGCTTGCAGGTAGAGAGTTCCTGGATGCACATCTGGATACTGGACTCGCCCGTGAC
>JACAED010000061.1 GCA_013389025.1 Hydrogenophilaceae bacterium | reverse complement strand
TCTCCTGCATGATGTCCGCGCCGCGCATTATTCCCCCCGTGTCCTCTTCAATACGGAAATGATATCGTTACTTGTCACGCGCAAACCCGCGTTTCTGCGCGGCGAATTTCAACAGCCTGTTAGATCGTCCAAACATCTCCGCCCCACCCCTCTCCCACAAGGGGGTGGACACGACATTTTTAGCCCCCCTGAGTGCAAGAGGGGAGGCTTGGCGTTTAGCCCCTCTCCCTTGAGGGGAGAGGGGGTGGGGAGAGGGTGAGCATTTCCAGAATTTTCTCCATTACCCCCGTCTCGTTTTCCAGCCATTCGTTATTCCATATTCGTAACACACGGTAGCCTTCAGCCTTTAGCCAGGCATCGCGCCGCGCATCTTCCGCAACGGCTTCTGCGTGTTGTCCGCCATCCAGCTCAATAATCAATTTCGCATCATGGCAGACAAAATCAACGATGTAGGGGACGATGGGTTGCTGCCGCCGGAATTTGTGTCCCTGAAAACGATGCGCCCTCAGCCTTTGCCAGAGCCTGCGCTCCATATCGGTTTGTTGTGCACGTAGCTGACGGGCGAAATCGGTCAGACGATTGCCGGGCATTATATCTTTACCCCTCTCCCCAACCCTCTCCCACAGGGGGAGAGGGCGATTTCGTTAGATCGTCCAAACATCTCCGCCCCCAACCCTCTCCCGCAAGGGGGCGGGGCTTGCAGGCTAGTTGCATTTTTCCTTCAGAAAATTCGCCAGCATGGCATGGCCGTGTTCGGTGAGAATGGACTCGGGATGGAACTGCACGCCTTCCACGACCAAAGTTTTGTGTCGCACGCCCATGATTTCGCCGTCGTCCGTCCAGGCGGTGATGTCCAGGCAATCGGGCAGGGTTTCGCGCTCAATGACCAGCGAGTGATAGCGCGTGGCGCGAAAGGGGTTGGGCAGGCCACGGAATACGCCAATATCCTTGTGGTGAATCATGGAGGTTTTGCCGTGCATGAGCGCTTTGGCATGGACGATTTTTCCGCCAAAAGCCTGGCCGATGCTCTGGTGGCCGAGGCACACGCCCAGCAGCGGCACCTTGCCGGCAAACGCCTTGATGAGCGGCACGGAAATCCCTGCCTCATTGGGAGTGCAGGGGCCGGGCGAAATGACGATATGATCCGGCTTCAACGCCGCCACCCCTTCCAGGTCGATCTCGTCGTTGCGGATGACTGTTACCTCTTCGCCCAGCTCGCCAAAATACTGCACGAGGTTGTAGGTGAAGCTGTCGTAGTTGTCGATCATCAGCAGCATTTTATCTCACCACAGAGGCACAGAGACACAGAGAAAATCATAGCTTGAGTCGCTTGACCCCTTTGACCAGGGTCGGGACATTAAAGTTAATCAACAAACCCGTTGTCCTGCCAGTCAATTTTAGATATGTCAGCAACTGGGCTTCATCTATTGGCAACAGTGATTCGACTGCTTTGAGTTCCAGAATCACGCTGTCCTCAACCAGCAAATCCTTTCGATAGCCACAATCAAGTGCAAGCCCCTTGTATTCCAGAGGCAAGTTTACCTGCCGCTTGAAAGAAATGCCTCTTAAATCAAGTTCATGGGAAAGACACTGCTCATAGGCAGATTCAAGCAAACCCGGCCCCAAGGCACGATGCACCTCTATGGCGGCACCAATGATGGATTCGGTTAAACCATCCCTCTGTGCCTCTGTGTCTCTGTGGTTCATTCAGTCTTTTTTGCGGGCGTTTGCGTCAGCTCGGCCGCCCTGACCACGGCGCGGGCCTTGTTCTGGGTTTCCATCCATTCATTCTCCGGCACGGAATCGGCAACGATGCCCGCCCCTGCCTGGACATAAAGCGTCTGGCCCTTGATGACTGCGGTGCGGATAGCAATCGCCAGATCCATGTCGCCATTGAAGCCAAGATACCCCACTGCGCCGGCGTAAATGCCGCGCTTGGTCGGTTCCAGTTCGTCGATGATTTCCATTGCCCGCACCTTGGGCGCGCCGGATACCGTGCCCGCCGGGAAGGTGGCGCGCAGCACGTCCATCGCGCTCAGTTCCGGCCTGAGCCTGGCTTCGACGTTGGAGACGATGTGCATGACATGCGAATAGCGTTCGATGGTCATGTTTTCGGTGACCCTGACCGTGCCGGTCTGCGCCACGCGGCCAAGGTCGTTGCGGCCCAGGTCGAGCAGTTGCAGGTGTTCGGCGCATTCCTTGGGGTCGGCCAGCAGGTCTTTTTCCAGCGTGAGGTCGTGCTCGCGATCCCGGCCGCGCGGGCGGGTGCCGGCGATCGGCCTGACGGTGGCCAGGTCGCCTTCCTTGCGCACGAGGATTTCCGGCGAGGAGCCCACCACGTGGTGGTCGCCCATGTCGTAGTAAAACATGTAGGGCGAGGGATTGAGCGAGCGCAGGGCGCGGTAGAGCGTGAGCGGGCTGGCGGCATACGGCCGGCGCATGCGTTGCGAGAGCACGACCTGCATGATGTCGCCATCGACGATGTATTGCTTGGCGCGGCCAACCGCGGCCTTGAAGGCTGCTTCGCCAAATTCGGAAACGGCTTCGGCGGGCGCGATCCGTTCGCCATGCGGTGGGGTCAGCGGCTTCATGAGTTTTTCCGCATGCGCGCTCAGGCGCTGGGTGGCGGCCGCGTAGGCATCCGGCTCGATGGGATCAGCATAGACAATGAGCGACAGCATGCCCGAGAGGTTGTCCACCACTGCCAGCTCATCGGAAAAAAGCAGCAGGATGTCCGGCGTGTGCAGGCTGTCTTGCTTGTCCCAGCGCGCCAGCCGCTTTTCGATGTAGCGGATGGTGTCGTAGCCGAAGTACCCTGCGAGTCCGCCCGCAAAGCGCGGCAGGCCTGGCAGCGGCGCGGCCTTGAACCGGTCGAGACGGCTTTCGATGAAAGCCAGCGGGTCGGGCGTTTCGTGGGTTTCGACGATCTGCCCATCGGTTTCCAGCGTGACCGTATGACGCCTGACCCGGATGACGCTGCGGGCCGGCAGGCCGATGATGGAGTAGCGGCCGAAGCGTTCGCCCCCCTGCACCGATTCGAGCAGGTAGGAATACGGCGCATTGGCGAGCTTGAGATACAGCGCCAGCGGCGTGTCGAGATCGGCCGGCAATTCCCGCATCAGCGGAATGCGGTTGTAGCCCTGGCGGGCAAGGTTGTTGAATTCGGTTTCAGTCATTTGGACACCTGACGCAAAGACGCAAAGGCGCAGAGAAAACCGACCGGAAAAAACCTGCCTCCATCTCTTGATACCTCATTCCACTGGTGTCTCATTAAGCCTGCTTTTCTTGAAGTTCTCTGCGCCTTTGCGCCTCTGCGTCAGGTTTGAAGTTTGATGAGTTTGACTGCCTCGATCAGGCTTTCCACCACGGCATCGGCATCGAGCTCTTCGACCGGACGGCCACGGTTGTAGCCATAAGGCACGACGAAGACATGGCAACCCGCCGCGCGCGCGGCCTCGACATCATTGAGCGAATCGCCAATCAGCAGCATGTCGGCAGGCTGGATGCCGAATTTTTCGCAGGCATGCAACAGCGGCATGGGATCGGGTTTCTTTTTCGGCAGCAGGTCGCCGGAAAGGATGATTTCGAAAAAGCCGGCAAGGCCGGTGTCATTTAACAGGGGCAGCGTGAACTTTTCCGCCTTGTTGGTAATGCAGCCCAGGCGGTAACCCGCCGCCTTGAATGCCACCAGCCCTTCCGGCACACCGTGAAAGGGATGGCTTTGGCGGCTGACACCTTCGAGATAATGTTTTTCGAACACCGGCAACGCGCGGGCAAACAGTTCCGCATCGGGCTCGGCCTGCATGTCGCGGGTCAGCACGCGCTTGACGAGGCGCGAGACGCCATTGCCGATATAGGTCTTGACCGTGGCTTCGTCGATGGGCGGGAGCTCAAGCTCTGCCGCCATGCGCCGGGCGGCTTCGGCCAGGTCCGGCGCGGTGTGCAAGAGCGTGCCGTCGAGGTCGATGACAACGGCTTTGATGGAAATCGGAAAATTCATAATTGTTCACAGTGAGGGACGGGAGGTTCAGGGAGGAAAAGCCTATATGAGAAATTTCTCCCTTACCTCTCTCACCTCCCTGTCAATGATTCAAACCTTCGCCAGTTCGGCACGCATTTCGCCAATGATGCTGTCGTAGCGGTTGGGGTCGTTTTAGTTGCGCTTGCCAAACACGGCAGAGCCGGCGACGAAGGTATCCACGCCGGCGCGGGCGACTTCGGCGATGTTGGCCGGACCAACGCCGCCGTCGATTTCGAGGCTGACATCGAGTTTGCGCGCGTCGATCATTTGGCGTACCTTGCGTGCCTTGTCCAGCACATAGGGGATGAACTTCTGCCCGCCAAAGCCGGGGTTCACGCTCATCAGGAGCACCATGTCGATCTTGTCCAGGGTGTACTCCAGCACGTTAAGCGGGGTGGCCGGGTTGAACACCAGGCCGGGCTTGCAGCCGGAATCGCGGATCAGGCCGATGGTGCGGTCGATGTGTTCAGAGGCTTCGGGGTGGAAGGTGATGTAGGTGGCGCCTGCCTTGGCAAAATCCGGAATGATGCGGTCGACAGGCTTGACCATCAAATGCACGTCGATGGGCGCGGTGACGCCATGCTTGCGCAGGGCCTCGCACACCAGCGGGCCGATGGTGAGATTGGGGACATAGTGATTGTCCATCACGTCGAAGTGGACGATGTCGGCGCCGGATTTCAGCACGTTGTCGACTTCCTCGCCCAGCTTGGCGAAATTGGCAGAGAGGATGGACGGGGCGATACGGTAGGTCATGGGTCACTCCGGACTATTTTTCAAAACCGGCATTTTAACCCAGTTGCGAGCCGGCTTTGGATACAATGCAGG
The DNA here is from genome assembly GCA_013389025.1 of Hydrogenophilaceae bacterium. Lineage (GTDB taxonomy): Bacteria > Pseudomonadota > Gammaproteobacteria > Burkholderiales > Thiobacillaceae > UBA6918. Next base: position 2,087 of record JACAED010000061.1, on the reverse strand, counting down.
AAACCGTCTTCCCCATAAACGCCATGGCCGAAAGCAAGAAGCACGACATCAACATCACGGTTCACACAGCCTACATCCCGGAACAAAGCGATCCCGACAGCGACCGCTATGTTTTTGCCTACACCATCCGGATTGCCAACGAGGGCACCGAGGCCGCGCAGCTGATCTCGCGCCACTGGATCATCACCGATGCGGATAACCGCATCCAGGAAGTGCGCGGTCTGGGCGTGGTGGGCGAGCAGCCCTTTCTGCGACCGGGTGAAACGTTTGAATACACCAGCGGCACTTCGCTTGCCACGCCGGTTGGCACCATGCGCGGCAGTTATCAGATGGTCGCGGAAGACGGCCTGAAGTTTGATGCGGAAATCCCCGAATTCACCCTGACCATGCCGCGGGTTTTGCATTGAGCTGACCGTGCTGCGGGTCTTGTGTTGAATTTCGCGCCCAAGCGCACTCCTGCACATTTCGCAGAAGCAGGCTTGCCTGCGATCATTTCTTCATCGTCCACCAGACGATGAACAATAACAGCCCCAGCGCGATCCCCGCCTCCAGCAACAGCCAGTAGAACCCCGCACTCTCATCGACAACCGGCACCGCTATACTCCATATCCATGAATCGTCTTGCACTATCTTACCGGCCCGGATTTTACGCAAGCCTGTTCTTTGCGCTTTGGCTGACCGGCTGCGCGATACAACCGCCCGCCGCCCCACCGGATGGCGCCGCCGCAGGCGCCGACGAGGTTCAGCCCGGCGACGGCCGCAGTGCTACCGAGGAATTGCTGCGGCAGATCGCGCGGGGCGTGGCCCTGAGTGAGGACGATTACGTCGCTGCCGGCCTGACGCCGGAGCAAGCCCGGGCGTTTGCCGAGGCGCTGGAGCGGCTGCGCGCGGCGCTGGCGGCGACCGGCGGACTTGACGGCGTGGAGCGCTACGAAACAGAGCTGTCGGGAGGCGAGGCGCGCCTTCCTCAAGGCCAGGCGGCAAGCGGCACGGCCGACCTGACGGCGCCAGACCTGGAGGCGCTGAGCGAAGGCCTGCGGCGCATCGCCCCTCCGCCGGAGCAAGACGTACCGCAGCGCCTCGCGCCGCTGCTGGAGGCGTACTATCGCTCGCTTGCGCGCCAGCGCGCTACCCGCGCCGAGCATCCGGGATCAACTCGCGATTCGACAAGCGAACACCCGTAGCCCGACCGCGCTCGACTGGCCGGGACGACGGCGCGTTTCGCGCCAACCGCTTGCAGGCATCATCCGCAGCCCGGACCAGAAGCGCCCAGCCTCAGCGAGCGGTCCTTCTGTGGGAGGCCGCACGGCGCGCCGCCAGCTACCGCCCGCTCGCTTGCGCTGCGCGGCGAGGGCTGCGCGGCCGCCGCGCCTGACTCACGCGGCATCCGGCCCTGGGACTGCGGAATCGGTCGGCCGCTCCGCCAGTCGCAGCAGCAGCTCGTACGCCGTCACGAGGTCGCGCACGTTGTGGGCGAGAACCGGTTGCAGGGGTCGCGCGTTGCCGGTGGCGACGAAGTGGTGGAGCAGGTCGGGCACATCGCGGCTGGGGACATCGCCGACGCGGTGATAGCCAAGCACCTCGCGTTCGAGCGTCGTCAGCCGGCAATTGGTGACCTGCCCCTTCCACCGCCGCCGCGCCAGGTGCAGCAGGTCGATGTGCCGCGCGGGTGGCCGCACGCGGACACGGTGCAGCGCCGCACGTTCCAGCAGCACTGGCACGTCGAAGCTTCTGCCGTTGAAGGTGACCCACGTGTCGCGCGTATCGCTCAAATCCGCCAGCGCCACCAGCAGCGCCGCTTCCTCCGGGTAGTCGCGCACCAGGTATTGCTCCACGCACAGCGGCCGCTGGTCTGGACACACGACTCCCAGTAGAAACACCGGCGTGCCCGCGAAGCCGCCTGTCTCCACATCCACGACCAGCGTGCGCGACGGGTCGAAGGACAACGGCGGCTCCTCCGCCCTGCTGCCCGCCACGCACCCGGAACCTGGCCACCGCACTGCGGCTGGCGCGGCATCCACCTCAATCGTGGTCGCCATGCGCCAACACGTCTGACCCGCACGCGTGAACGGCGCCCCGGCCAACAC